>NZ_RQFO01000017.1:310307-620614 GCF_004770045.1 Leptospira montravelensis | reverse complement strand
TCCTTGTAATTTCTGTGGTGGTTGTATGGTGGGTTGCCGCCATAATGCAAAAAACACTTTAGATAAAAACTATTTATTCTTAGCAGAAAAGTTAGGTGCTGTCATCCTTCCAGAAACCAAAGTTACTTCTCTAATCCCTCTCAATGAAAAAGGCCTACCTGATCCAGAGGCAAGTGGTGAGTTTGGATATGAATTGGAAACTAACAGTACGACAGGTTGGTTTGGTTATCCGAAAAGAAAGTTTCGTTCACAGCAAGTGGTTTTGTCTGCCGGAGTAATGGGAACGGTTGGCTTACTTCTTAAAATGCAACAAGAAAACAAAATGATTCGGTTATCTGAAAAGTTAGGTGATACGGTTCGAACGAATAGTGAAACCGTACTTCCAGTCACAGTTCCAGCGAGTAAAGGTGCGGATTATTCGCGGGGAATTGCCATTACCTCTTCGGTCCATCCTGACGAAAATACGCATATTGAGCCGGTTCGTTATTCCAAAGGTTCAGATTTTTTTGGTGTTCTTGCGAGTGTGATGACTGATGGAGGAGGAAAGTTTCCAAGACCTCTTAAATTTTTTTGGACTATGCTTCGCCATCCCATTTATTTTTTAAAAGCACATAACCCAGTTGGATTTGCAAAAAATTCGATCATCTTACTTGTTATGCAAACGGTTGACAATAGCGTACGACTTGTACGTAAAAGAAGAATCATTTGGCCTTTCCAAAGAACCATCACTTCCGCTCTTTCCACTGGCGAACCTACACCAACTTACATTCCGATCGCCAATGCTTTCACAAGGAAATTGGCAGAAATTGTGGGTGGAATTCCCAGAAGTTCCTTAAATGATACACTACTGAGCGCACCAGTCACTGGACATATTATGGGCGGTTGTATTGTGGCTGATTCTTCAGAACGTGGTGTGATCGATTTGGAAAACAAAGTTTATGGATATGAGAACTTACGAGTTTGTGATGCATCCATGCTTACTGTAAACTTAGGAGTGAATCCAAGTTTGACCATCACAGCCCTATCCGAACGTGCTATGAGTTTTGTGCCGACGAAAGACAAAGTGGCCACTCAATTTTTAACATTTGAAACCAAAAAAGGTTTCGATAAGATCCTTGGAGCGGTCCCTAAAAAATCTTCTGTTAAAAAATCGACTTCTGTGAGGAAACGCGTATCATAACCTAAATGAGTTTGATTGACGTAGCCAAATCAGGTAGTATTGAAGACTGGGATGTTGAGATCAGTGATGGTGCAGATCCCAATGAATTAGATTCTTATGGAACGAATGCGCTCTCTTGGATGTTAAAGATGGAGAGCGCAGAACTTTTCCGCCATGCCATCCAAAAAGGTGCAGCTCCATTATCTCCTTACGCCACACCAGGAAACGTAGTCTTTGATGTGCTAAATCAAAATAAAGAGTCGTTTCTCCAAATCTTAGTGGATACCGTTTCTGTTTGGAAAAACTCAAATCACCTTCTCGCAAGGGATAAACATGGAAATACTATCTTTCATTTGTCAGTCCTTGAGTCCGCAGAATCACTTTGGGAAGTTCTTGTTGATTCATTAACCGAAGAGATAGTTTCTCTACGAAATGAAGAAGGAAGATCGGTATTTTTAGAAGCGGTTGTAGAAGGTCGATTGGAGGTAGTGAAAGGGCTACTTTCAAAGTATCAGAATCTCATTCAACACAAAGACAGGGAAGGGAAAACAGCACTCCACTTGGTTGCAGAAAGAAACTTACATGAGTTATGTTCTTATTTTTTAGAAGAAGGAAATGTTTCATTAGAAACAAAAGACGAATTGGGAAATACTGCCTTGTTTTTATCTGCCTCGGCTGATGCGGTGGAATGTTTAACAGACCTTCTTCATACCGGTGCCAATCCTTTTGTTTGGGGAGAAAATGAAGAATCAATCACTAGGTTACTGGACCGAGAAAAATTTGGTCACTCTTTTAAAACATGGAAAGACTTTGTGATTCAAAAATCAGTTCTTGGTGTTGGATATTCACGCCGTGAAGAAATGGTTGATTACATTCGAAAAGAAAAGCCATTCAAACCAGAAGAACTAACCAAGGCAAAGTTAGTTGATCTGATTTGATCTAAATTTATTATAAAGGTGAATCAAATTACTTTTGTGGAGTGGAATCATTCCCTATAAATTTTGGTCCATAGTTTCCTTCTCTGTCCGTATGGGATCTTTCTGATTTGGGACTTTCAAAAGTATAATGTTGTTCTATATTGGTTTTGAAAGGAGCATTCTCTGGAGATTCGCCGTATTGGTGTAATTCTCTAATCCTTAAATCGGATCTTGGATGTTTTCCGAGTCTTCCTTGAAACCGGAAAAAAGAGGATAACCTTGTATCTACTTTATGGTGGCCGTCAGGATCTTTGTCTGCAGGTAACCCCACCCAACCTGGTTCTTCCCAAGCAACCAGTCTTTCAATTCTTTGTTTGATCATTTTTCTGGCATCTACATAACGAGTGGATACATATTGGTTTTCGAATTCAGAATCTTCACTGGTTTGTTTAGATGTATCGATAATGCCTGAGCCAATTTTAACACTCGTTAAATCTTTGTCCGATACATCTTTGGGAATGATAAGAATGGAGTTTTCAGGATCAAAACTGGGAAATACATCCCAAGGATCAGAAATATAATTAAAGAGTGCATTTCCTGCATGGAGTTTTACCGTATAACCGCCATAAGCTGAAGTTGGATTTCCTCCATCGGAACCCATATTGCCTTTGGCTACATAAAGGATGGGATGGTTTTTTATTGAATTGATATTTCTAAAATCGGTATCGAGTAATATATGGTCATGGCCTGTGAGTAAAATTCGTTTTGGTTTTCCTTCCTTTGATACAAGCAGTGCATAAGATTCTAAATCCCCTTGGTGGATGTTACCGAACTTGGTTGGTCCTTCATTCCAGTCATACCAAATCCAATAAGAAATAACCATGTCGCCGTTTCCAAAATCATACCAATAGTTTCCATTGTCTCTAAAACCTGGTAAGGCTATATCTTGTGTTCCCGATACAGTTGATTTGGCATAACGTACATGATAATACAAATGGGTTTGTTTTCCTGATTCTCGTAGGTCTGGAAATTCCACATAATTCCAAGTGGTCTCCCCAAGGGATTTGCGACGAATATCTTTATTCGGAAGTGTGTATTCTTTCGACTGAAAGAAGTCTGCATACTTTTCTATATTAGTTGGTAAGTATTTTTTATCTTTGTGAAAGACAAGGATGGGTGCAAACTTACTTGCTAACTCTTCTTGTTTGCGATCGGGAATTAAATTCTCTTGGCTTACAAAAGTAAATTCATGAGTGATGTTGGAATTTTTTAAATATGAATCGGAATTTTGAACCCAAAATGGATTGTGCCCAGGTGAATATTTTCCGTAAACTTTCTCAATTCCCTCTAAACGAATTGAAAGATGTGTCCATTGGTTGGGAATCGATTCTTGGAAATTGATTTGGTCTGAGAGGGCTTGCAGTGGTTTTGTAACATTGTATGTTTTTTTAGAAACTGGAGAATAACAGTCGCTAGCCTGGATATCAGAACAGGAATAAAATGTAAGAGTGTAAGAAATTCTTTCCCCTTTTAATTCCTTTGGAATGGATTTAAGTTTGAATTGGAAACGGAAAGGATTTAAATTTGAAATTTTTTGGTCTTTTCCATTGGAACTGGAACAGGAATTTATAAAAAGTAAAATTAAGACTAATGGAAGATAGGTGGTTCTTTTTGTGAATGGTTTCATTTGATTTCTTGGGGCATAAAAAAACCCCTGATTCCAGGGGTTTTTTAATTCAAAAATGCTAAAATTACTCAGCGTCTTTTTTTGCTTTTTTCTCTTTTTTGGCTTTCTTAGCTTTTTTAGCCTTTTTCATGCCATTTTTATTATTCTTTTTCTCTTTTTTCTCACCGTCTTTGTTGTTCATTTTTTCTTTTTTAGGTTTAACGGTTTCGGAAGCTTCTTCAGCTTGCATTGTAGGCTCTTCGTCTGCTTCTGTTTGTGCAAACAGACCAAAAGTGCTGAAAGAGAAAATAGAGAGAATCACAAGAAATTTTTTCATTTTTTACCTCGTATGGAATGTGGGACTATTAGATACTATTTCGATGAATAGACAATCGGAAATTTTGAGGTTTTTGCGAATTATTTACCAACACAAAATTTGCTAAAAATTCTTCCAAGGATTTCTTCATTATCCACATGACCATTGACTTCCCCGATTTCTTTGAGAGAGGAATTGATTTCCTGGATATAAATTTCCGCGGGAGCACTGTCTTCCATAAGTCGAATCGCTTCCGTTAAGCTGGTTTCGATTTTTTGAATATGGAATCTTTGCCTATCTTCTAATAAAACCATATCTTCTGAGTTATCGTTAGAAATAAGTTTTGTTTTTAAAAGTTCTAATAATTTGGGAATTCCAACTTTGGTTTTACAGGAAATTTCAGTAATTTCTAATTCGAATTCGTTCTGTAGATCCTCGAATTGGTTTCGGTTCCAATCTTTATGTTTTTCATCAATTTTATTGGCAACAAGGATGGCTCCTCTTAGTCTTTCTTTATGTTTTGTTAAAAACGAACTTTTGTCGAATGGTGCGGAAGCATCGATAAGAAGTAATTTAACGTTGGCACTATCGGCTTCACGTTTACTTCTTTCAATTCCCATCTGTTCTATGTTATCCGATGTTTCTCTAATTCCAGCAGTGTCCACAAGTCGAATTGGAATTCCATCCAAACTCAATTCTTCTGCTATATAATCCCTAGTTGTGCCTGGAATATCTGAAATTATCGATCTATCTTTTCCTATCAGTAAGTTCATCAGGCTCGACTTACCAGTGTTTGGTTCTCCAAATAAAACAACAGTCGATTGTAAAATTAAAGTTTCCGCCCGTTCCGAATCTTTGATTAATTTAGAACAAAGATTTTTTAAAGAAATCATTCTATTTTTTCTTTCTTCTAAACTTTCGAAGGTTAAGTCTTCGGTTGAAAAATCAATTTCTGCTTCACATTCTGCTTTGAGTGAAATCAGATCACTTCTGATTTTCGAACTTAATTTGGTAATTTCACCAAATACGTTTTTTTGTGCTAATTCCAACTCGTATCGAGAACGTGCTTCAATGAGCCTACCGATTGCTTCCGCACCCGATAAATTGATTTTTCCATTTAAGTAAGCTCTTTTTGTAAACTCACCTTTCTGTGCAGGCCTTGCTCCTTTATCAAAAAGAATTTGTAAGGCACGTTTGAGTAGAATTGGATTTCCATGTAAATGGAATTCGGCTAAATCTTCACCTGTGTATGAGTTAGGTGAAGGAAAATAAAAAAATACAATTTGGTCTAGTGGTTTATCGGCAGAAACAAAATCACAGAAAATAGCAGTGCGTTTTTGGTTTTTTATAAATTCTTCTGTAAGGGGAGATCCATTCTTTTGTAGAACGGCAAGGGCAATGGGCAATACGGCAGAGCCCGATACCCGAAGGATGCCAATCGCTCCGGGACCTTGGGCAGTGGACAATGCCGCGATGGTATCAATCAAGATCTTCTTGGTCTACTCCGTCTGCAAAGTCTTCTACAGGAAGGCCTTTTTTAGATGGATCTTCCAAATCTTTGTATTTATGTTTTTCTTTTGCAGAGATGACACGAACTCTTTTAAAAGTTCCGTTTCCTTCCGATCTTGTGAATACTCTTTCGTCATCTTGGATTGCCATGTGCACAATTCTTCTTTCGAATGGATTCATTGGATCGAGTAGTTTGGATCTTCCTGATTTAATCACAGAAGCGGCAACAGATTTTGCCAATCGAATGAGAGATAACTCGCGTTTGTCGCGGTAAGACTCAATATCCAAAACAATTTTTCGGTTATGGCGAATTTTTGGATCTACCATAAGGTTTAGTAGGAATTGAAGAGAATCTAAAGTGCCTCCTCTTTTACCAATGATGAGTCCAGATTCTTTACTAGTGAGTTCGACATAAATTTTTCCATCTACGTCACCCATTCCAACTACCTCAGCGGGGATTCCCATTTTTTTCAAAATGGTAATGATAACTCCGTGGATGATTTTTTCGGATGGGATGTCGTTATTAGCAACAAACGCGCGTACAACGGCTGGTTTTTTTTGTGTGATTCCTAAAAATCCGGATTTCCCGGAATCAACTACTTCGAATCGTAAATCGCCTGGTTGGAGACGAAGTGTTTCTAAAGAATATTCTTCTGCCTCACTTTTCGTTTTTCCTTCGGCTTCGAAAATGTAATTATTCATCTGTGATCTTCCTTGTTAAACAATGATTTCATTTTTTCTTTTTGTTTTGGTTTCTAAACCCAGGTCGCGCTATCGCCGTCGCTTTGTTCGCTGGCTCTGGACCATTATTAGTAGTTTTTTTATCTTCCGATTTTCCGAACTTATTCGTATACACTTGTTGTGCGATCGATAGAATGTTTTGCATTGTCCAATACATTGTCACACCAGCAGGCATTGACCAGAAGAAGTATAACATAATCACAGGCATCATATACATCATCATCTTTTGGTTTGGATCAGTGGAAACCGTTGTCATTCTAGATTGAACTACTTGTGTTGCCACCATGATGAGTGGTAAAATGTTGATTCCTAGTGCACCAATGAAGGCCAACTTTGGAGTTGTATAAACAGTATCAGGTTCACTTAAATCTTTGATCCATAAGAATGGTGAGTTCCAAAGATCCACTGTGTCAGAAAACGCAGTATATAGTGCGATAAAGATAGGAATTTGAATGAGCATTGGAAGACAACCCGCCATCGGATTGGTTCCGTTCTTTTTGTATAACTCTACCGTTTTTTCTTGTTTGAGTTTTGGATCATCCGCATACTTTTCATTGATAAGTTTGATCTGTGGAGATAACTCTTGCATCTTCTTCATGGATTCCGCTTGTTTTTTGTTCAGCGGATAAAATGCCAATTTGAAGAGGATGGCAAAAATAACAATGGCCCAACCATAGTTAGGAATGACAAGATATATCTTTTTTAAGATCCAAACAATTCCGTTACGAAGTGGAGTTGTAATCCCTTGGTTAAAGGATTTGTCGAGTGAATCACTAAGGCCGGCAAACACAGATTCTTTGTTGATTTTTGGATCGAGTTTGCTATCGCGAAATGCTGTTCCGTCAAGTTCTCTAACGCCGACATATGCCGCATAATCTAAGTTTACTTCTTCGCCTGGACCTAGTTTCCAATTATCATAAACAAGAAGAACACCTGTTTCGTTTCCTTTGCGGTTATCAAGAAGGACTCCAGATGGATTTTCATTTAATGGGTCAATAACTCCAATAAAATAACGGCTTCCCGTTCCTACAAAATCCACTTTATCATTGGAACCTTTTTTGATTTCGTAACGAGTGTCTTTACCTTCGTTTGAACCCAATAGGTTATCAAAAAAACCTTGTGTGCTTGTTCCATCTACGTGGTCTTTAAAACTTCCATCCAAATAGTAATAACGGAAGTAGTGAGCATTGTCGCGGTCATTAAAATCTTCTTTTTTCTTTAAAACTGGTCCAAGGGAACTAAAGGATCTAAAGTAAACATCTGATTTAGATGGAGAAATATTGATAGTTTCGTTAGATCTGTTTTTAAGTGTTAAATGAAATTTAAAATAGTTTTCAGATGGGAAAAATTGGAATTTCTTTTGGATTAAAAATTTACCATCTAACGAAGGTGCCTCGAAGATCACAGTTTTTGTTACTGCATCATAACTTGAGCTAAAGTTTACTAAGTTATAAGCGGAAAAAGGAATGGTGTCTTTGTCTTCAATGATGTTAAAGTCAAACCCTTGTCCTCTTGTGAGTTCTACAGCTTTTTCTGTTTGGCCATCAAACTCAATTTGAAACTTAGGATCTTTTGCAATGACAAACTCGGAACCATCTGGTTCTTTATGGTCTTTGATATAATATTCTGTGATTCGTCCGCCTAAACTAGAGAAATGAACAAGGAAAGAATCGGTTTTTAATGAGAAGGTTTTTACATCTTCAGGTTTTACCGGATTTAACTTTGTAGTTTCAGTTGTTGGTTTTTTTAATTCTGCTTTTGTATCCGGTGTATTTCCGTTAGTTTTCTCCTTTTCAGAGACCTCTTTGTTGGAAACTTCATCAGCGGTTTTTGGTTTCGGTGGTTGTGGTGGAAAAAAGAAATAGTTAATCCCCATCCATACTGCTAAGCTTAGGAATAAAGCGAGGAATAAACGACCTTGTCTGTTAGTGGAATCATTTTGCATAAGTTAACTCTTGTTAAAGGATTTCGGTAAAGGATCATGTCCACCTTCATGATAAGGGTGACATTTAGATATTCTGATGACACTTAGAACAAACGCCTTGTACCAAGGATAAGTTTCAAACGCTTGTTTGGCGTATTCAGAACAACTGGGAGTAAACCGGCAAGCCGGAGGTAATAGAGGGGACAGCAGTTTTTTGTAGAGGTAAATAAGAACCAAAAACAGCCGATTCATGGGAATTGTTTTAGTACCGAAAGGAATAAAACCTCTCGGTCTTCCTTAGATAGTTTCGCAAAATCTTTATGAATGAGTAGGGCACAATCGTATCCTACAGGGATCAATGAAAGATATTTCCTAACCAGCTCTCTTAGAATTCGTTTCGAATGGTTGCGAAGAACGGCTGTTTTGTGAGTTTTATCGGGGCAAAATAAAAAACTGGCAAACGGAAGGCCGTTTTTTCGGACAAGCCATCGCAATGGTGGCCTGCCCATTTTTCGATTCTGACGAAAGAGTTCCTGGATCCTGGTTTGGTCGCGAAGGGTCTCCGCAGGAAGCTCCTAAATTAGAACTTTCTCCCGATTTTTTCGTCGGAAACAGTCAACTTAGCACGTCCTTTTCTTCTTCTGGAGGCTATCACATTTCTTCCGCCTGGGGTAGCCATTCTGGCTCGGAATCCGTGAGTTCTCACGCGTTTAATTTTACTCGGTTGGAATGTACGTTTCATGAAACACCTAATTTATCTATATATGATCGCAAAAATATGAGGTCTTTTGAAAGGTTTTTGGTACCCCCGAGGAAGTCAAGGGGAAATGGGAAAAATGATTGGACAGTGCCTTTCTTATGAGACATAAGGCTAAAACATTTGCTTGGGGGAGTGTGCGGATCCTTCGAATTCGGTTCTCACTTTGTTTTAATGGTTTTCGGAATCAAAGTACAAAAACAAACCTTATTCTATGGCAAGCGAACCGGTAGTTACTTCCAAAATTTACATACCCGTTTGTCTTTGGATCAAAATTTCCCTATTGGTTTTGGTACTTTATTGGTTATCGGTTGCAACCGAGGAACTAAATGCAGAGCCTAAGAACATTGAAAAACGGTCAGGACTCTTCACTGATTCAAAAAAAAAGCAAACTTCCCTTTCGTTTGTAAATACTCATTTTTCAAAAGATCCTCATTTGGATTCCGCATTGAATGAATCCATATTGTATTTTAAGCGGACGCCCAAAGATTCAAAATTTTGGTATGGGCAGACGGAATATTCGAAAGAGGAAGTACTTCTTTCTTTAGAGGAATTACAAAGAATAATACACAACAATACAATTGAAGAAATTCAAAACGAAATTCAAAAACATTTTCACTTGAAGGAATTAAGTCCAGTTGATGGACCTCCTACTATAACAGGATATTATGAAGTGCGAATTTATGGAAAAACAAAACCTGAGGGGGAATACCAATACCCTGCATTAACACCACCTATATCAGAATTTAGTTCTGTGGAAAATCCAAAATTATTTCCGAGAGAAAGGTGGAGAGAAAAGTCCATTTGGGAAAAATATTCTAAACCAATTGTTTTCTTACGATTGACGGATTTACATTTGGCCCAACTAGAAGGATCCGCTTTGGTACAAACAGAAACAAACGAATGGTTTCGTATCAATTATGCTGCAGATAACGGTAAGGATTATATTAGTCCCTCTGTTTTTCTGCAAGGTATTTGCACCAGTCTCAAACCATACCAGCTTTCAAATTGTTTCCAATCAAAACCTAAAGAAGTTTCAGAAGCTATTTTTAAGAATCCAAGGTATATCTTCTTTGAAAGAGAAAATTTATCTAAGTCAAAAACTAAAACTGACAAAACAATTTTAGGTCCATTCGGGAGCCAAGGGATACGTTTGGTTTCCTTCCGATCTGTTGCTATGGATAAAGAAGTTCCTTTGGGGTTTCCCGTTCTATTAACTTTTCAATCAAAGGAATGGTCAGTGAATCATCAATTGGTATTTGTCCATGATAGAGGTAACGCAATCACCGGTGTTGGTCGATTGGATTATTATTTGGGAAGTGAAAGCGGAGTAGAAGAAGTCGCAAACAATTTGTTAACTAAAGGAAAGGTTATTTTATTACTTCCTAAAAAATGAATAAAAGTAATCAAATAAAAAAACATACTAGAGATTCTAAAATCATAGTTCAATACAATGTATGGATCAATTACTTTTGATTATTGATTCCTTGGTAAAAAATAGAAAAAATGGTTTCGATTTCTTTCTCTGGATCAATAGGAAACTTGGGTGCTAATACAAATTTTGTAATTAAAAAACTGGCGGCCAAACTAAAAGAAGCCCTAACGATTTGATTTGGATCTAAATCCTTTCTTATCTCACCCATTTCTTGAAAGTATTGGATGGCTTCTACCGAAGTATCATATAAATTTAATTTCCAAAGATTCCCAAAAATATCGGCAAATTCTTTTGAAAAAAGTAGGGCACCGAGTAGTAGTTTTAATTTTTGAGGTTCGTTTGCTACCGCTTCATATCTTGCTTTTAAAATAGAAACATACCACTCTTTAAAATTTGGTTTTAAACTTTGTAGTCTTTCTTTGAGGTCTGACATATGACCTGGTACAATCGTTGATAGAAGTAATCCCGAAAGAACCCGTCTATATAAGTCATTCTTTGAAGGAAAATATTTAAAGAGTGTGCGTTCTGTTACACCAGCATGATTTGCGAGTTCCGCAGTCGTGGCACCAGCAAATCCAAATTCCGCAAAAATCTTTTCTGCTGCCTTTACTATGTCTTTTTCCTTTTCAGAATTTGGATTTTGATATGAATCAAATTCGTTCTGTAGTAACTTTAGGGTCAATTTCATGGGCTCGCCAGTCTCCGTTTGGAATCATTTTTTTTCACCGGTAATATTTTTCGATTGATTTTTTGTATAGTATTTACTTTACATTTAAATATCGTAGGTATAGCGATTACTATACCAGGGAGAGCTAGATGAAAACAGTAAAATTGGGTCTGTTGCCAAAATTAGAAATTCAGTGGAATCGTAAGTCGGTAGACTCCGCGAAATCCGGTAGAGAGATTCTTGCCGATGGGCGCGTTAAATACTGGATACGGCATGACACCATTAAGGCTGTGTATCCCAAAATGTTGGTTTGGTGGTTTCAACATTTGGAAGGAGATATAGAATATGAAGGTAAAAATTACAATCGGTATCATGTTTGGCATCCAGAAGACCATGTACATGTCAGTTATGAAAAACGAAATTCAAATGGTAGTGTTGGCCCAGGTTCCGAACTTAGAATCGTAGAATACTTGGGAAGGAAAAAGAACTATTTAGTGAATGTAGTAAGCCCTATTGAAAAATTAGATGAGGAAGGTTTCATTCATAACCCGAAACTTTATGGGTTTTTACCCATTGCAAGAATGGAATATTCTTTTAAAGAATCTCCAGAAGGAACTCTTTATGAAAATTGTTTGATTGTTGGTTGGAAAGGATTTAGTTTTAAGTGGTTACGACCCATCTTTGAGTTTTTGTTTTTTGATAAAAATCACGGTTTTTTTTGGATAAAACATAACATTGAAGAGGTGGGTCAGTTCGAAAGTTTTTTACCAGATCTTTATAGGAAGGAAAATGAAAATTTACGGTGACAGACAATCAGGGAATAGTTATAAACTTTTACTAGTAACTTCCTTTCTAGAGATTCCTTATGAATGGCAAGATATTGATATAAAAAAAGGAGAAACCAAAACAGATTCATTTTTGAAGATGAATCCGAATGGGAAAATACCTATTTTAATTTTGGATGATGGCAGAATTTTATCAGAGTCCAATGCCATTTTGAATTATTTGGCAGAAGGAAGTGATCTGATTCCTAAGGATCGTTTTGAAAAAGCAAAGGTCTTACAATGGCAGTTTTTTGAACAATACAGTCATGAACCTTATATTGCAGTAGCAAGATTTATTAGTCATTATTTGGGGATTCCTGAAGAGAGGCGGGCTGAATACGAATCTAAACAAGAAGGTGGTCATAAGGCTTTACGAGTTCTGGAAACCCAGTTAACAAAGAGTAAATTTTTGGTTGGTGATTCTATAACAACAGCCGATATATCTTTGTTTGCATACACACATGTGGCACATCAAGGAGGGTTTGATTTATCATTATATCCAAAAGTTTTAGAATGGATCAAAAGAATTGAATCATTGGAAAGATTTAAACCAATGAATTCAATCTAAGTGAAGTTTACATTGTTCGGCATCTGTTTCTAGTTCGATAGTTGTATGTATGATATTAAATTCTAATGCAACCATTCGGATTTTTTCTTTTATCTTTGAAAATTCGGTTAGTTTTACATTTTCGTGAATTAACACATGTAAGGAGGCAACATGGTGGTTTCCATCTAAACTCCAAATTTTGATATCATGCACTGATTGAATTCCTTTAATTTTTTCCCAATGTTCGATAAGATGATTTCGATCGACTGATTCAGGAACTGCTTGTAACATAACTGTCATAACTTGTTTGATGTTTCCATAAGCATTCCATAAAATCCATAATGCGATCGCAAGCGAAAGCAAAGGATCAAACCAAGGAAATTGAAAATACATCATAACAACACTTCCGATAAGGACAGCTATCCATCCCAGTATATCTTCCAGAAAATGAAGAAACACTGCCTTTTCAGTTAATGATTTGCCGTGGTTGAGTCGAATCATGGCAGCACCGTTCACTACCACTCCAATAATAGCTAATACAAACATAACATTTGCTTTTGTCTCTTCTGGAGTGATGAATCTTTTGATAGATTCAATGATCATAAAAATGGAACCAACTGAAAGAATAACAGAGATAATCAGGGCTCCGAGAATGGAGAATCGTTTGTAACCGTAATCAAAATAATTGTCTTTTGGTTTTGTAGATATTTTTTGCAAATACCAAACAAGCGCCAGAGATAAGGCATCTCCAAAGTCATGGAAGGCATCAGAGATAATCGCAATACTATTGGAAAAAATTCCACCAACTAATTCTAAGAGAGAAAAACTTAAGTTAAGTGCAAATGCCCAAGCCAAATTTGTAGACGAGGAAGTTGAATGTAGATGGTTATGATCGTGCGAGTGGTGGTCGTGGTTAGAATGATTGTGACCTTGTCCCATAGAGGATATATTTTTAGATTCGTTTTTTCTCTGCAACTAAAGAAAGGGAAGAAAATAAAGTGTATTTGAAGTTTTGTTATCTTCAATCAAATAAAATTTGAGGTCTTGAGTAAAGATAACCTTGTACCACATGACAAGTTGTTTGTTTTAGGCGGAGTAGTTGTTCTTCGTTTTCAATCCCTTCCGCAATGGTTTTTAGCCCTAAAGAATCTGCTAAATGGCAAATTGATTCTAAAAGTAGAAAATTTCGGTCTGAACAGGCTATATCATCCAAAAACGACTTATCGATTTTTAATTCATCAAATTGTATTTTTTGCATATAATGAAGAGAAGAATAACCTTTTCCAAAATCATCCAAAGAAACAGAAATTCCTTTAGATCTCAGTTCAGATACAATTTGTTGAATAGTTTCAATTTCATCTAAAAATACATCTTCGGTGATTTCGAATATGAGATGTTTTGGATCAATTTTGTGATCAGTTAAGTAGTGAATAATATATTCATTGAAGTTTGGATATAAAAAGAATATTGGTGAGATATTAATCGAGATTTTTATTTGTTTTCCATACAATTCCAATAACCTTGGGATATGTGAAATTACCTTTTCGAAAATACATTTTCCAAATGGTACAATTAACTCCGAATTGGTGATGATCGGTATAAACTCCTCAGGTGAAACTTCTCCAAATTCAGGTAAACTCCACCTGGCAAGTGCTTCCAGACCTACGGTTTCTCTAGAAGTGATATCCACTTTTTCTTGGTAAGCAATTTTGAAGTTACTGCTATAGACAGCTTTCTCTAAATAGTTTTTTAATTTTTGTTCTCTTTCAATTTTAAGTTCCATCCCTGATTGGAACCAAACTATTTTTGTTAAGTGACTTTCTCTTGCCACATTCATTGCGATCGATAGTTTTCTAATCATTTCATCTAAACGGGTTGCATCGTTTGGAAATTGAATTCCAGATACTCGGTATTGAAGTCTATGGCCGAGTCGCTCCGGAGTTAGCAACTCATTGTTGTTGAGATCAAATTTTACAATCGCATTTTCAATTATCGATTTAGTCGCGTTTTCTATCCAAAGTATAAATTCATCACCACCTAAACTAGCAACGATTACGCCAGGCATTTCATCTGTAGAAAGTTTTAAGACACATCCAGTTAAGGTTAGAATTTGGTCTCCAAATCCAATTCCATGTAATGCATTAATTACTTTTAGTCCCTTCAAATTGATTAAAAGGAGAAAGGAATCTGATATGCCTGAATTGATTCTATTTTGTATCAATTTATCAAATAAGTACCGATTTGGCAAATGTGTTAGTTGGTCATAAAATGCTAGTTTGTCGATTTTCTTTTGAGTATTGAGTATTTTGCTTCTTGATTCTTTGAGATATACTATATTTTTAATTAGTTTGGAACGCAGTCTTTGGATTAAAAATCCAGTTAAAACAGAAAATAATATTAAACTTATTGAATTAAACATCCAATCTCTTGGATTATTATTTCTGGTTCCAAGGGAATCAGGAAACCGTATGATTGAAAAATAAATAAGGCCACCGAATAATGCGGGTAATAAAGATATAATAAGTGAAGAAATCAAACTTATTATAGGTGGGAGAAAAACATAAAATGAAACAATCATAAACGATAATGATATTTCTGCACTGCCGAGAAGTCCACTTCGAGCATATGAAAATACAGAGATAAACACTGTAGTGCAGATCAAACTAAAAACCCGAATGATTAATGGTACTTTGTTCTTTAGTAAATATTCTAAAAATAAAATTCCTGAGAAACTAAGATCGACTGCAAAAAAAAGATAATCTACCTCGCCATGCCCTGTGAATAAAGGAAGTAGGTGTAAGCTAGCTGCTATGGCAAATAAACCAGATGCTGCTATTAGAAATCGGCGCAGTAAGGGACTTGTGTCTTTTTGGAATTTGGTCCAATAGACATATTTGTTTTTGTCTGCTACCATATGTTATTATGAGACGACGAGAACTAGCCAAGTATACTTAAAAAAGCCTTTCCTTGGCAATTGCTCAACAGGAAGATATCCTCATTGTGGCGAATCCTAATTCATTACCAGCAAAGTCTCCCCAGGAATCAGCCGTAGAAACGCGGCATATAGTTCTTCCCAATGATGCCAATCATTACGGAACAGCGTTTGGTGGAGCTATCATGAGTTGGATCGATTTAATAGCAGCTATGTCTGCCCAAAGACATTCTGGTCATGAAGCGGTAACAGTTAGTATTGATCGAATTAACTTTATAACTCCAATTCAAATTGGTGACCATGTGAATTTAAAGGCTATGGTAAATTATGTTGGAACCACTTCGATGGAAGTTGGAGTTCAAGTGAACAGAGAGAATCCTTATACTGGTGAAATGGTTCGTGCCACCACCGCCTATTTGTCGTTTGTTGCATTAGATGAAAACAAAAAACCTTGTGCGGTTCCTCCATTGCGATTAGAAACTGAATTGGAGAAACGTCGATTCTCTGAAGGAAAACTTCGGATTGAAATGGCAAAGAAATTTTCTGCCAAAATCAAAGCCGGAAGAAAAATCATTTAACGATAAAAGTTGATAAAACTTTATTTGAATTTATAGACAACCCATGTTGCTAAATAAGTTTCTAAAAGACTGAGGGGGATTGCATATAGAAGGATTCCAATTGGTAAAACGGCCAAATTCCAAAGGACAACCCACATCAATACAAAACCAATGAACCAACTAAATAGAAAAGTCTGTTTGAATTCTAAATGATTGGATAAATAAAAAATAGCTAACGCTAAACCAAGGGACCATATCCCCCAAACTGCCCCATTGACAGGTTCCGACGGAAAAGTAATTCCTAATTGATTATAGTGATTTAACCAGATGGACTTAAAAAGCACCTCGTTTCTAAGGAATTCTGACAAACTGATTACAATTGTTGCAAATATAACAGGAAGAATTTTGTTCTTAAACATATTCGTGATTATTTATAGTTAGGTGATATTTTGACAATGATTATTCACGAGTGAAAATCAAAAAATCTTTCATATTCAGCAATTTGAGTCGTACTTTCAACGGAAGGAACAAAATACGTTTCTCTTATTTTTTTGTATTCAGGATCAGCAAAAAAACTAAGTTTTCTTTCTTTATTTTTGAAATAAATCAAAAAGACTCGGTTTATTGAATTATCTGTTTCTGATTTTAAAGTTTGTTGGATTTTAAAATCATATCGAAATCCACCTTCGTATTTTTCTAATAAATATTTCATTTCAGATCTATACTTTGAGTAAAGTTCATCGTCTTTTACTTGAAGACCTACTATGGTTTCTAATGAAAATGGTTCCTTTTCCATGTGATAATGTTTGATTCCTATTATTTTATTGTTTAAAATATTTCAAAAACTAAATTTTGCATTCCAACGAATGAAGTTTGGTTACGCTTTGTTTTGTTTAGTTTGTATGTAATACATGGTAAAAATAGCAACTAAAACCAAAAAAGGAATACTCACTAAATTGAGAGACAACCATCCTATTTTGTGTTCCAAATAACCTGCGCTATAGGTGGAAAGGATCGCAAATGAATATACAATGGTATCATTGACTGCTTGAATTGTGTTTTTTTCTGAAGGATGGTATTGTTCTACAAGTAAGTTTGTCCCTCCAACATACATAAAATTCCATCCGATACCAAGTAGAATCAGTGCCAAAACAAAAGGTAAAAAGTCTGTACCTTGTAAGGCGGCAAAACTTTCTAGTCCCATCACGAAGATTCCTAAAAGAATCAAATATGGAGCCGTCATTTTACGAACTAATTGGCCTGAGAAAAAAGAAGGAATGTACATTCCTAACACATGCCATTGTAACACTTTTGTCGAAGCATGCATTTCGTGGCCATGTGATTTCATTGCCACAGGAACGGCCGACATAAGCATTGCCATCAGTCCAAAACTAAAAGCAGTTGCTAAAATTGAAACCCAAAGTCCTAAATTTTGGATATGGTAGGAAAAGGGCCTAGCAACCAATCTTGGAGAAAGATCTAAATTGTCTTTTGAAGAAATTGAAATTTCTTTGTTAGGTGTTGGTAAAAATAATATAAATATAAATTGTAAAGATAAACTGGAGATTAAAATTAAATAACATCCCAAATATAATGAGTTTGGAAAAAGTTCTTTTCCTTGGAGTCCAGCCAGTGGACCTAAAAACGCCGCAGGAATTCCTGCAACCAATAACCAAGATAGAGCATTTGCCCTATCATGGGTAGGAACGGATTCCATAGCTACAAAACGTAAGTATTGTACAAATGCTTGATGGAAACCGTATAACAAATGTGCTACGGAAAAAAGGTTGAAATTCCTTTCATACATAGCGTAAGAAGCAAGAATTGCGCCCAAAATTCCAATTAGTGTTCCAGTGAGTAAACCAAATTTACTACCTTTCCATTTCATCAAGCGAGAAGCTGGCACAAGCCCAAGGAGTGTTCCTAAGACTACAAAAGATATTGGCAAGGAAGCAGATTCAGGGGAAGGTGCAATGGTTTGTCCTGCGAGAGCCGAAACTGCCATAATCATCACGGTTCCAATTTGAAATACAGTTTGTGTAATGGAAAAAATTCCAAGAACTTGCAATTTATCTATAATTTTTTTCATAAAAGGAATCAGGTTTAGAGAATAAGAATTGTTAGTTTAAAAAGTTAGATACCTAACTTTTCTATAATTTCTTTGGCTTGGTTTACAAATTGAACCTCTTCTTCTTTTCGAAACGGAACAAAGATATTTTTTTCAAAACGAACGGATAGGTGTGCGTATTCAATACATCCTGCTACAGTTAACTCTGGTTTTGCTTTGCCAGGAAAAATTTTTATATCGGAACCATTTGGAACCACAAGAGAACGTGGGGGGATTTTTTTCCCTCCACGGATCATACAACCAGCTGCAATTTGAGATCCATCCCCAATTTCGGCATTGTCGAGAACGACAGAACCAATTCCTATCAGAACACCTTTACCGATTTTACAACCGTGAATCATTACATTATGACCAACTAATGTCCATTCGCCGATAGAGATGGGGCTTGTGCTATCGGTATGTAAAGTGGAATTGTCCTGGATATTGACATAACTTCCTAAATTGATTGTGTTCATGTCAGCACGAACGACAGCACCCGGCCATAAAGATACGGAAGTTCCAAATTCGATCATACCAAAGGCAGTGGCGGCTGGATGAATGAATGGTTTTGCGAAAACGGGAATTTCGGAATAGGACATGGTATCAAAGTCAGTTTAGACTTTGAATTTCGCAACCTATAAATGTGATGTCATCTTGTTTTGCATCACCTTCCGTAAATGAAGTTAGCTCACTAAGTACTTTTGCCATCGTATGATCCAAACTCATCTTTAGGTTCTCTTTTAAAATTTCATACAGACGATCTTCACCAAAAAGTTCTTTTTCTTCGTTAAATTGTTCAAAAATTCCATCGGTAAAAAGAAAAATACGATCACCTTCTTCTATTTGATGTTCGATGAGTCGGTATTGGGTATGATCCATAAGACCAATAATTTTTCCAGTTCTTGGTAGGAGTTTTATATCGTAAATTCTTTGATGGATTTGGTCTGGATGTCCGGCTGAAGCATAAAATAACAATTTGTTTTTTAAATCAATATCACAAACGGAACATGTAAATATTGTTTGGACATTACTATATTTATTAATAAATATTTGGTTCATGTGAAAAACTAAATCATCAGGATGATCATAAATCATTTTAAGTGATTCGTATTCCGCTTTGATTGCCATCGTGATTAGTGCGGCCTGTATTCCATGACCTGTCGCATCTGCTACAAAAATCCGATAATAGTCTGGTTTTACTTGTGTTAGGTCGTAAAAATCACCACCAACTTCTGACATTGACTGGTAATAGGAATGAAAGTGAATTCTTGGATCACTTGTTTTAATATCTGAGAATAAAGTTTTTTGAATTTTTTTTGCTACATTCAAATCTTTTTTAATCAAATTTAAAGATTCATCTAATGTTTTGGTTCTTTCTCTTACTTTCTCTTCAAGAGTTACTAGAGCTTCGGCCTGTGTTTTTGATTTTTCTTCTTTTAATTCATTAATTTTATTAGCAAGGGCTAACGAAAGAATGGCTGCTTCTAATGTAGAACCAATTTGGTTTCCATAAATTGTAAATACATTCACTGGTAGTATTCCATTTTGCATCAAAGTATACATTAGAATTCCAAACAGTAATGTTCCCCATCCTATGAGGAATAACCTAGCTTGTTTATTTCCAGTGCTATAATTTACAATGGCTACAAGAAGCACCGATACTACAAAAACTTGAGCAATTAGGTTTCCCAACCGAACCGCAATTCCAATGGGTAAATAAGAATAAGGAATTAAAATATAAAAAAGAACTATAACTTTTAAAGATTGGATCAAACGGTGAGACCAAGGATTTAACTCTTTAAGATTTAAAGTTTGCTGTGCAAAAGTCCAACCTGAAAGAGCCGAACAAGTCACAATAATACTTCCAATTCGATTGTGAATTTCTGGATGATCTAAAGTGAATATTTGATTTAAAATTCCATTTAAATACATTTGTAACATAAGGTTGAAAAAAATAGAAATGGAATAGGTGATATATGCTTTTTCTTTCAGTATAAAAAAGATAAATAAATTGTATATGACCATTATAAATATGGTCCCGTAGAAAAAACCAAGTATGGTATTTTCTAAATTTTCTTTTAAATAGAAAGTTTCTTTTGAATAAAAACGAATTAAGTAACTAATATTAGATGATGATTTAGTTTCTAAAATTAAAGTTTTGGTTTCATTTTCTTTCCAATCTAATTCGAAGGCGATTGATTTGGAGAAAGCATCCCAATGCGAATGTGCTATAAAATCTCCACCTTCTTTTAAAGGTTCTGGATTCCCTTCCTCATATACTCGAACCATATCAAGATGTGGATTTCCTAAATCGAGTATGAGTTTATTAAAAGGTGTTGGGTTGATTGCCTTAATGCGTAGGTAAACATGTTCCGATTGAAAACCTAAACTTAGATTATTTTTAAAAATAGGTGTCCATCTAAGTTTTTGAAAATTGGTATCGATATTCGGAGCGATCGCATAATCAATTTTTTGCGGAACAAAGCTGTCATCCGAAATGGATTTTTGAATTTCCAATCGGGAACAAGAGAGAAGTAGGCCCGACAAAATGACTGTTAGGAGTGTCCGCATAAACTCGGATGATTACCCGATAAAAATCGGGATTTGTCAAAGCAATTTTATCGTAAGTTGTAACCGTTCACTTTGGCCATCTCGACAAGCGAATCAGATAGTTCCTTAAATCTTTCTTGTGTAAAGGTTTTATCATAGGACATAAGTTGAAATCGATAGGTGACAGATTTTTTTCCTTCTCCTACAGAATCTCCTCTAAAGATCGTCTGAACAAACACAGATTCAAGTTCAGGAATATTCATTGTGTTGACTAAGTCCGCAAAAGGTTCAGTTGGTTCTTTTTCGTTCATGAGCAATGAAAGATCGAGTTGGCCTTGTGGGAAGTTAGAAGGCGGAATAAAATGTGAGTTTCTTCCCCATTTTTCCCAAATTTCTACTAATAATTCCATATTGATTTTTGATAAAATGGCCCTACGTTTTAAGTCATATTCATCCGCATAACGCGTGTGAAGAATCCCCAATTCAGCAATTTCGTTTCCTTCATAAGAAAGCACAAGTGCTGCATTCGGATGGAAATAATTTTTGGAAGTTTTTAACCATTGGAACTTTGGAAGGTTTAGATATTGAAATAGATCGGAGATGGTTTCTCTTAATTGCAGAAATTCAAGTTCTATTGATGTTATGTCATTTTGTTTATTTTTGGAAAGAGAAAGAATAGACATCCAACGTTTTTCTTCCGCTAATTCTGAGCCTTTTCCTTCCTTATGATAGGTTCTTCCCAATTCAAATAGATTAAAGGAATCAAATCGGTCTTGATTGAGTTTAGCTTGTTTGATTAAACCTGGATATAAACTGTTGCGAAGTAACGAATGTTCGTCGGGCATTTCGTTTGATATCTTTAGCGAAGAACTTTCTAAAGTTGCTTCTAATTTTGCATCTGCAGGAGAAGCAAAGGAATAGTTATATACTTCGTTAAATCCAACTTCTAATGCTAAAAAGTTTTTTACTCTTCTTTCTAATTCACGTAATGGATTTCGAATCGGTGTTTCTACTGCCATAGAAAGTGCTTGTGTTTGGATGGATGCATATCCAATGGTTCTACCAATTTCTTCCACAAGGTCTTCTTGAATGGTGACATCATAGTTTTGTCTGAATTTAGGAACAAGAACTGTTAACTCTTCACCTTCGTTTGTTACAGTAAATCCAAGTCGTTTTAAGATTTCTGTAACTTCAATTTGTGAAATATTTTTTCCTAATTTATGACGTAGGAAACTAAGATTGGTTTTGATAGTAACAGATTTTGTTTCAGTATGGTTGAATCCTTGTGGTGCAAATACTTTAATTTTTGGATTTCCATTTTCTTTTAAAAGTTGCACGGCACGTTTAATGACAGGCAAACAAGTGAAACTATCTAATCCTTTTTCATATCGAACTGCAGATTCTGTGCGGATATTGGTTTTACGAATGGTATAACGAACATCTTCTCTTTTGAAAACCGCAGATTCCATTACTAAATTTTTTGTAGAATCGATGACTGCAGAATCTTTTCCACCCATAACCCCCGCCAAGGCCACAGGATCTTTTCCATTTTGAATGAGCAGGAGATCTTTTTGTAATTTAGGTGATGTATCATCTAACAGAGGAAAAGTGTCACCATCTTTAGATTTTATCACAGAGAAGGTTGTAGATTGTAATCTTTCACGATCAAAAAAATGGGTAGGTTGTCCTAGTTCCAATAAAAGATAATTGGAAACATCTACGACATTGTTAATCGAACGAATACCACATTTTTCGAGTCTTGATTTGATTTTTGGATTAGAAGGAGCTATGTTTACATCTTGAATGGAACAAACGTAATACGCATGTGCATGTTCAGAATTTATAACACTAAGTCCGTCATTTCCTGATTCTAATTTTATATCTGCTTGGAAAGGAAAATCGTTTAAAGGTAATTGGAGTTGGGAGGAAAGTTCACGAGCAAATCCAAAATGGTTCCAAAGATCTGGTCTATGTGTGATGGATTTGTTATCGATTGTGAGAATGGTATCTTCCCATAAAAAAAGTTTGCGAACAGAAATTCCGAGAGTTGTATCTGCAGGAAAAATTAAAACACCCGAAGATTCTAAAGCAAGGCCTAATTCTTTTTCGGAACAATACATCCCTTGCGAACGAACTCCCCGAAGTTCCGAATCTAAAATTTCTTTTCCATCTAATTTGGTTCCTGGTAGTGCCAAAGGAACAATGTCCCCCACTTTCACATTCGTTGCTGCCGTAACAATTTGGTACTCTTTAGAACCATCTGTAGCAATGGTAGTTTGCAGTTTTTCTGCATTCGGATGTTTTTCCAGTGATTTGATTTTAACAGTAATAACTGACGATAGGTGGACTTTAAATTCTTCCACGTCATCAATTTCGCAAATGGATGTATTAATTTTTTCCAGAACCTTTTCGAATGGGACCTGGGAGAGCGGGGTAAAATCGTTTAACCAATCAACTGAAAGTTTCAAGTGAAATCCTTAATTGATAGAAACGGTGGGAAACCGAACGGGTCAATCCGAAATTCCAAGTTCAGTCTTCAGAAAATGAAGGCAATCCTCGGAAGTCATAGGTTTTGCAAAGAAAAACCCCTGAATCAGATCCACACCACTTTCTGCAAGTAAACTTACTTGTTCCTCAGTTTCCGCCCCTTCGGCGACCACAATTAAACCAAGGTTATGTGCTAGGTTGGAAACGGCATGGATGATTGTTTTTGAATCTTTGTCAGAAGTGATTTCAGACACAAACGATCGATCAATTTTTAAGGAGGAAATAGGTAGTTTTTTCAAATAACCCAAACTACTATAGCCAGTTCCAAAGTCATCAATGGCAATTTTGGCACCTAATTTTCGAATTTCCTGCATGGTGCGGACTGCTTCGTCTGCGTTTTCCATTACCGAACTTTCTGTAAGTTCCACTTCCAAGTCGTGTGGATCCACTTTAAAAAGTTTTAAATTTTCTGCGATGGTAGAAATCAATTTCTCGTGTTTAAACTGTTTGGTGGAGATATTAACAGCCATAGAAACATCGTTAATTCCTGCATCTTTCCAAAAACGCATAGTCTGGATGGCTGATTTAATCACCCATTCCCCGATAGCTAAAATCATTCCAGTTTCTTCAGAGATAGGTATGAATACGTTAGGAGAAATAAGTCCTCGTTCTGGGTGACGCCAACGGATCAGAGCCTCAACACCAACTGGTTTTTTTGTATAAAGATCTATTTTAGGTTGGTACATCAAAGTGAATTGATTTTCGATGATGGCAATTCGCATACGGTTTTCGATTTCTAATCGTTCTGCCACAACGGTTTGCAGTTCTTCCGTAAAAAATACATAACAGTTTTTTCCTTGGGATTTGGCCAAGTTGAGTGCACTATCTGCATTTTTTAAAAGTGTGTTGGAGTCTTTTCCGTCTGTTGGATATAGTGCGATCCCTATTGATATGTTTACAAAAATTCTTTCCCCATCAATCACAAAGGGGTGTGTCATTGCATCTAAAATAGATTCAGAAATTACTGCTGCATCTCTTTCATTTGATAAATCAGGAAGTACGACTGTGAATTCATCTCCACCTTGTCTACTAATCAAATCGTAAACTCGAATGCTTTCTCTAATTCGGTAGGCGACCAATTTGATGATTTTATCACCGAAGTCATGACCACGAGAATCGTTTATAATTTTAAAGTTATCTAAATCAATCGCAAGAATTCCAACGAGATTTCCATGCCTTCTTGCTTCTTCAAAAATTGGAAATAGTTTGTCAATAAGAGAGTTTCGATTCGGTAAGTTAGTTAGTTGGTCAAAAAATGCCATATAGGCAATTTTTTCTTCGGCATGTCTTCTTTGGGTAATGTCAAGGAAGGCAACGGCAAGTCCAAAGTTCTCAAGGGGAATCGGTGTGGCCAAAATATCAAACCAAGTAATTTTATCTTCTTTGATAAGACCAATTTCCATGTTTCGAATGACTTCTTTGTGACGAAGTGCACGCATGAGGCTCGATTTGCGTGGATAAATTTTATTCCCATTGGGTTGGATGAGAGTGTATTTACGTATGTTTAAAGTTCTGTTAAGAAGTTCTCCATCTTGTATGTTAAAATAAGTTCTTGCAGTTTTATTAGTTTCTACAATTTTTCCTTTTTCATCAGTGATGGCAATGCCCATAGGTAAGTTATCAAAAATAGATTTGTACTTTTGTTGTTGGAGAAGGAACTCAAAAGAAATGTCTTTTTGAATGGTCACATCGCGATCAAAAGCTAAAATGATTTTTGATTCCCGTAATGGAATGAGTAACCAAATGATCCAAACTTCTTCCTGGGATTTTGTAACGAGTCTGTTTTCGAAATTTAAAATATTCGGATTCTCACCCAAACTATCAAATGTGTATTTTGTATTTTCTTTGTCGTCTTCTTGAGTAAAATCAAGAATAGACTTACCGGCAATCTCCTTCGGAGCAAATTCAAGAAACCTTGCGAATCTTTCGGTAACTGAAATAAAAGTTCCCTCCCAATCCATAACTTGAAAACTGTTTGGATATTCGGCGAGGAGCGATTTAACTGTGAGTCCGGAGAGAATATTACTGCCTAATGGCTCATTTTGCATGTATTTCTTTGCCTAAAAAGTAAACTGCTTCGATAGATCCCGGAAATTGGAATCCTTCAAAGGGTGACCAACCGGACTTACTTTTAACCATTGATTTTTTAAATTCAACTGGTTTTTTTAAATTTAAGACAGAAAAATTCGCCGCATAACCTTGATTAATAATTCCAACACCCTTGCCAAATTTGTCAGGTAAGTAGGGTGCTACGAACTCTCCCGGATTTTTGGCGCAAATTTTTGCTACAGTAGTCATAGGAATGTTTAATTTGAGTATCATATAGGTTACAAATAGTCCATAAGTGTCCAGTTGTGAGATTCCACTTGTCCCTTTTTGTTTTTCTTCTATGGAATGCGGGGCATGGTCTGTTGCTAAGTAGTCGATATGTCCATTCAAAATTCCTTGGACCATTGCTTCTCGGTCTTCTTTTCCTCGAAGTGGTGGATTCATTTGAAACCACTTGTGATTGGTTTCTGTTAACATATCTGTATCAAACATCAAATGAGTGGGTGTCACTTCACAAGTTACATTCACTCCTCTTTTTTTAGCAGCGATGATTTTTGAAAGACCATCTTTTGTAGAATAATGACAGAGTTTTCCTTTCAGATTGTATTTTTCGATTAAATACAATGCAAAATCAGTAGCTACTGTTTCTGCTTCTTTGGGACGTCTTTTTTCATGAGTGGGTTGTGATTGGTTGGCTACTAAAATCTCCGGGTCTTCACAATGGAAACTTATGTCTTGGCCTACGTAGTGTTTGATCACTTCTTCTAAGGAAGCATTGTCATGAAAAAATAATTCTCCAATGGAAGGGCCCATAAACACTTTATAGGGAACTTTTTTTTCCAAAGGTTTAGTATGAGGACCGATACCTGCATACAAGGTAATATGAATAGGTGCTTTTTTAGTGAGCGCTTGTTTGGCGGAATATGACTCATCATCGATGGGAGGAACGGGATTGTTTGGCATATCCGCTACGTGGATCACACCTCCGTTGATCGCAGCATTCCCGGCTGAAATAAAATCTTCTTTGTAAGTATGTTTTCCACTTACGTCTTCTCTTGCATGGATGTGGATATCACCAAAACCGGGAAAAATTACCGAACCTTCAGAAAACTGATGAGCATCAAGATCAATTCCTTCTTTCACTCCTGTGATGAGTCCAGTACTTGAATCAAATTCAATCGTACCTTCAAATTCCCTTTCATGAGTGACGATTTTCCCTGCAATTTTTTCCATTTTGCCCCTATGAATCTGCAGATTCTAAGAGTCATGGAAAGTTTCAAGGGAATTTACTTTGGATTCGAGAGTCTAGAACCCTGTTCGCAAGTTCCAAAGGTACGGAAAAAAAAATTAGAATCTTAGTCCCATTTGGATAAGATTTCAATGATATCATTTCCGAACCGTTCTACTTTTGCCGGTCCCACACCTTTTGTGCCTTCCAGTTCCGAAAGAGTTCTTGGTTTTCTTTCTGCAATTCGTTTGAGGACAGGGTTTTGAAACACCATAAACTTTTTCCATTTGAGTTGTCTGGCCTTACGATCTCGGTAGTTAATAAGCTCTTTTAATATTTGAGAATTGAGAGTGGGTGGTTTTTTTGTTTTTGATGGCGAAGAGTTCGTATCATCAGAGTTAGATGTGCTTACTTTCTGTTTTATTTTAGAAAAATTAGGCAAATAAAGTTTTGGGTATTTGGCTCCGGCCACCAGAACTTTTTTTTCTTCCACCCAAGTTTCTAATTTTGCGATCACTGCTTCTTCTGGAATTCCATCCAATTTTCCGTGGAAAGGATTTCTTTCCATTCTGTATCTTAGGACATCTTTTGTACGTTTGCCCACAAGAGTTTTCGCGATGATGGTTTTTCCAAATACAGCAGGATGTTCTTTTAAAAAATTTTGAATGGTTTCTTCTTCCCAATCAGAAAGAGGGTATTCCCTTTTTTCATTTTTCTTTTGGACTTTGGCTGCTTCCGATTTTAAAAAATGAGAACGATGGAGATTTGTTCCCACCTCAGTACAAATATCACAACTTCCACAAGGAGAAATGGTTTCACCAAAGTAGGAACAAAGTTGAACCTGCCTACATTCTTCTTTATTTGCATATTCCTTAATGTATTTGAGAAGAGTATCTCCCCCTTTGAAGTTTGTTTCTTTGGATAACATAAAGGCTTGTGTGGCCACATCACCCGCTTTAAAAAACAACACACATTCCGAATTTAGTCCATCTCTTCCAGCACGACCAGCTTCTTGGTAATAGGCTTCGAGTGAGGCAGGAACTTGGTAATGCACCACCAAACGAACATCAGGTTGGTCCATCCCCATCCCAAAAGCATTGGTAGCCACAAGGATGGGTACTTTTCCAGAAGTATATGCATTTTGAGTTCGTTCTCGAATTCCATCCGTTCGTCCTGCATGGTATTTTCCCACAGAGAAACCAAAGTCTTTTAGTAGATCATACACTTCGTCAGTTTTTTTCCGAGTGGCGCAGTAAACAATGGCACGACCCGGAAATTTTCTTCCATCTTTCCAAGGCTCTAAAAGTTCGATGAGTCTATCGGCTTTGTCCCTTTCGGCAGATGGATATTCTACACTGAATTTTAAATTGGGTCTATAAAAGGTAGATAGAACCACATTCGGAGATTTCATCCCCAGTGCTGCTTGCACATCGGATTGGACTTTTTTTGTCGCAGTGGCAGTTAACGCTAAAATTGGAAAATTGGGGCGAGGGTGGCGTTCCCGCAAAATATGGATTTGGCGGTATTCGGGACGAAAGTCATGGCCCCATTGCGAAACACAATGTGCTTCATCCACTACAAGAGCAAATAAATCTAGTTCTCGAAAGATACGAAGGAATCCATTGGAAAGTGCTCTTTCTGGAGAAACAAGAAGGACTCGAATTTCTCCTTTCACCGATTTAGCAAGGATGGTCATTTGTTCGACTTCATCTTGTGTGGAATTACAAAAAGCAGCAGGAATTCCTTTGGCAAGCAAACTCTCTGTTTGGTCTTTCATTAAGGCGATGAGTGGGGAAATAACTAGTGTTAGTTTGTCTTTCTGGATGGTTGCAGGAAGTTGGTAGATTAGAGATTTTCCAGCACCTGTTGGCAAAATTGCTAAAGTGTCTTCGCCATTCAAAACGGAACGAATGGCCTCTTCTTGGCCTGGGCGAAATTCCGAAAAACCGAATTTGGTTTTGAGTTCCGAATGTAGATCCAAGGTAACTCTCAAGATTTCTGCAAATCCGAACGGGTCAACGATAAGATTCCCAATTTTACCCTCATTTTTTCAATTTTACAGAATCGGCGTTCTGGAAATACTTACGAAGACCGATGCTTTTTAACACCTTTGTCTTTTTGTTATTCTTTGTGGTCGTGTATGCGATCTTCTTGGGATTCGGATGGTTTGCCGGAAAACAGAAATGGGCATACCGCGCACAAAACCTATGGTTACTTCTTGCATCGTATTTTTTTTATGGATGGTGGGAATGGTTTTTTCTCACACTCATTCTCATTAGTACCATCATTGATTACGGTGCTGCCATTCTCATCGAAGGTACAGAAAACCAAATTCGTCGTCGTCTTTATCTATCAGTTTCCATAGTAGCCAACTTGGGCCTACTTTTTACCATGAAGTACTACGATTTTTTCGCAGTGAACCTCATTGATTCATGGAACCAAATAGCTTTATGGTTGGGATCTACGGAAGCCACTAATTCCAATACCTATTTACTTAGAAATATCATCCTTCCTGTGGGAATTAGTTTTTATACCTTCCAAACCATGTCCTATACCATCGATGTGTTTCGCAGACAAATCAAAGCAGAAAGAGACTTTTTTGATTTTGCTTTGTTTGTGAATTATTTTCCACAACTGGTGGCAGGACCGATCGAAAGAGCACAAGACCTTCTGCCTCAATTAAAAAAACCAAAGTTTCCTACTTGGGAGGGAGTGCAGAAAGGCCTGTATGACATTTTGCTAGGTTACTTTATGAAGGTGTATGTTGCTGATAACTTGGCAACTTATGTAGACCAAGTATTCCTAGCAGGAAAATCATTATACACTCAAAATCCAGAAATCATCCAAACCTTAGATGGATCTCAAATTTTTGCTGGAGCCGTTTTATTTTTACCTCAGATTTATTGTGACTTTGCTGGTTATTCCTTTATTGCTCTAGGGATCTCTAGGCTACTTGGAGTCACACTGACTGTAAATTTTGAAACTCCCGAATTTTCTAAAACACCAACAGAGTTTTGGAATCGCTGGCATGTAACACTCAATAGGTGGTATCGAGATTATATTTATATTTCCTTAGGGGGAAGTAAATATGGAAAATTCGCACAGTATAGAAACTTATTTATTATCTTTTTCTTGTCGGGGCTTTGGCACGGAGCCAATTGGACCTTTATCACTTGGGGATGTTTACAAGGTGTTTATACTTTAGTTTACTTAATTGGTTTTGCCAAAAAGAAAGAAGAAAAAACAGAACCTGTAACCCCGGAATCTCCTACCTTAAAAGATAAACTTATCAGTTTTCTTTCGGGGACATCTAGTCGAGTTTTGATTTATATGTTGGTTGCCTTTAGCGGTTTAGCCTTCCGTTCATACGATGCACAAATGATGTTTCTTTATATGAAAAAATTCCTTTTTGTTTGGAGTTGGGATCTACATCCAAATAACAATATAAAAGATATGGCTGGAATTTTGGGTGAATACATCCGAATCTTTTTGCCACTATTGATTTTAGATGGAATTACCTATTTTAAAAAAGAAAGATATTGGATCTTTTTAATACATCCTATATTTCAAGCCTTAGTTTTATCATTAATGGGATTTCTCATTCTTACTCGTGGGATTTTTGGAAAGGAGGTAATTTACTTTGCGTTCTAAATTTTTAGGAATTGGAATATCTCTCTTCTTTTTTTTGGTTTTGGAACTTGTGGTGCGATTCACTGGAATCCATTATTTGGAACAACCCGAAATCTTTTTTGTAAACCTAAAGAAAAATTTTGTCGAATCGGGAAAAGGCGATGCCGATATCATCGTGTTAGGTGATTCTAGGTCAATGGCTCTAGCTGGATATCCAAAAGATTCCGAGACAGAATATTCTGTTTATAACCATAGTTTGCCTGCGATGGGCCCAAAATACTATCGTTTCTTTTTGGAAAAATATTTAAAAAAGGGAAATACCAAACCAAAAATGGTATTGTTTGCTGCGTCGCCTAAGTTATATTCTACGGGATATGGGCCTCCACTTTATGACCCCGATGCCAAGTCGGTAAAAGAAAACGAATCCATTTCTGCTTATTTGAATCGCCGGTGGAACGAAGGAATCGAAAAGAATTTTTTTCGGACAGCCACTCCTAACAATATCATTAGTTACAGTGGAAAACAGGAGGATGCAAACCAAATCCTTTGGGAATTTTTTGGTCACAGATACCTCCACCAATTTACTTTTGCAGAACTATCCAATCAATATTCTGGTGTGGAAAGGTTGTTTATTCTTTCCAAAGCTGCCCCATTGTTGTATGAATCATATAGGTTTCACGGAGCCATTCGCAATGCTCTTAGCCAAACCAATTGGAAAGTAGATAAAAATTACAAAGAACGATCTCTCTTTTGTGAGTCTTGTGAAAATGTAGAAGCGGGACTTTGTAAACCTGCTTCTTCACAATTAGAGGACAATCTTACCATTGAAGACCAAATCACTCGTCATTTCGGAAAGTATAACATTTCCAATCGATTGAAACCAGAACTTGTATTATTTTCCAAAGATAGGATTCGAAAAGAATTGGATGAGGAATTAAAAAATCCAAAACCATATGTCTATGAAAAACCTGACTTTATTGTTTTGAAAGAATTGATTGAATACACCAAAGCACAAGGGATTGAATTTGGATTGGTTTATATGCCTTGGATTTTGGAAAAACAAGAGTCCCAGGAATCCAAAGACCTACTTGTCGATTTAAAACTATTTTTTAGAGAAAATCCAGAGTCCAAACTCTTTTTCTTTCCCGAATCTTCCTACCCCAGTGACCGATTTGTAGATAATATCCATTACGATTGCCGAGGAGAAAAACGGGTAAACGAAGAGTTCCGCAATTCGGTTCTTCCACAGGTGTTCCGTTTTTTGCATTCGAAAGAAAAATCCAATTGATTTCCGATTTCCGGTAATGGAGAATAAGGCACTCCATCCGGATAAGAGGAAACCCAATCATGTTTTCGTTTCGAAACATATTTGTTTGTATTCTAACGGCCTATCTCATCGGATTACCGGTGTTTGGGCAGAACCGCTATGCGTTGTTTATTGGAACTAACTACAAAGGGAACACAGCAAAAATCCCTGAGTTAAATCTTTGTGAAGCAGACGCAAACTTCCTAAAAGAAAAAATTCAAAAAAAAGGGAACTTCAAGGATATCAAAGTCCTGTTAGGTTCTATGGTCACTCGCGACAACGTAAAAAATGCGATTTCCCAATTGGGTAAGGTTGTTGGAAAAGAAGATTCTGTCTTTTTGTATTTTTCCGGCCACGGAATGTATATGAAAGATGCGAAGGCAAAAAATGGAATGCGTAACTACCTCATTTGTTATGATCGCCCGCATATTTCCGATGAAGAACTTAATGAATTTTTAACTGATATCAAATCCCAAAAAACTGTCCTTGTGATGGATTGCTGTTATTCAGGTGGGATTGCTAAAAAAGGAAAAAATACCCGAGGTGCAGCAGAAATTCCGATTGCCCAAGGAAATGACGGGGTAGTGCGCCAAAATGCGGAAGATTATTTCTTCCAAGACAAAGCGGTCATTTCATCCTCCGATGATGACCAAACTTCCATTGAAGTGGGTGGGACCATCAACCACGGTATTTTTACTTACAATTTTGGAAATGCCCTAGAAAAAGCGGACCTCAATAACGATAGTGTTGTGACAGCTCTCGAAGCCTTCTTTGTGGCAAAGGAAGAAACCGTCAAAATGGCACGCCAGTTCAACCATGAACAGACTCCCCAAGTTTCAGGGAATGCGGCAGGAATCTTTTTGTCTGGTTCGCCAAAACCACAAAATCCTCCACCAAAACCACCGAATGTTGTGATCAATGTTCCCATCACACCAGTGGAAACCACAACACCGAATCATAACAATACAACTCCCCCACCTGTAGCACCTGAGCCAGAACCCACTCCTGCCAACGATACTACAGTGGTCATTCCCCCCATCACAGAAGTGGAACCACCGGCACCTCCTTCTATCACAACAGGAAGTATCCTCATTCGTACTTCTATCATCAAAGATAAATCTTACGGGGGAGCGGCCACCAAGTCGCCATACGACCTTCTCAACAAACAGGGAAAACTAAAATCATCACCGGCAGAAGAGAAAATAAGGTCGATCAAAGTCCTAGTGGATGATCAGGAATACACATCCCAAGTCACAACAGAGAAATCAAAAATCTGGGGATCCGTGACCAAAAATGGAACTCTCATCCAGGGAGATATCTACAATGTGAAAATCGATAACCTTCCTGCAGGGGTCCACCAAATCGAGATTCGTGCGGATAAGTATCCCATTTACAAAACAGCTACGGCTGTGATTCCGAAACAAACGGTGACTGTGGATGCGATTAACTCAATGGACGGATTTGGAGCCATTCGTGGGCGAGTGTTCTATAAAACCCTAGACAACCCCATTGAAAAGCACCCGATTTATATGCCGACCGTGGTTTCTACAAACCAAATCTTTAAAGTTACTACAGACAAAGATGGATACTTTTGGTTCACGAACTTAAAACCAGGGAAATATGAAATCCGAGCTAGTTTCATGGAAGAGATGAAATTGGAAAATTCAGAAATCCATGTCAAACCGGGAGAAGTGACCAATGTGGACATCATTCTCAATAAAAAATTGAGTTATACGAAGACAAAGTACTGATTTAAAAACTTTCAACCTGTCTTGGAAAGTTGGAAAAACCCTCTACGGAGGGTTTTTTTATTTAGTAAGAACTGTCTGAATTCCTGTTTAGAACCTAATTATGGATCCAAAAGATTAAATTTAATCTGAAATTGATTAATATTAATCCGGATTTCTCTTTTTTTCTTTTTTTGCGGCCTAATTGGGGAAATTCTTTGTAATTTCCGATTGAATTTAATCCTTATCAGAAGATTCTTAGAGTCATAGAATACAAATAGGGAATCGGAAAAAGAGGTTCCCACTCTAGAGAGGATCACATGAAAACAACAAAGATAATCGCAACAGGGATCTTAGCAATGGGACTTGCAACAGCAAACCTACACGCTTTGGATACAAGCGAAAGATTAGAGCTTTTGGAGTCTGCTATGATTGAACAAGCAACTACTCCTGCGCAAAAATCTGCCGTTTCGGAATACCTTGCGAACATCGCAAAAGAAAAAGTAGAAATGGCTCAGGCACTTCGTGACAGAGCAGGATCTACTAGAGGTGGTAAGGCTCTTAGCCAAATGAACGAGAAGAAAGAACTTCTTCGCCGTGCAGAGGCTCTTGAAAAAGATGCCAAAAAATACCAAACTATCTCTATGGACCTTCATTCAGGATCCATGCAGGTAGCACAAAACTAAGCACCTCAAACCTTACGTTTGAGAATTGCGAGAAAGGTCAGGTTCGCCTGGCCTTTTTTTGTACCTTCCTGTTAAATGCTTTCCAAACAACCTAACTATGTGACATAATTAATATATGGTTGACACCCCCCAAGAAATCAAAGAAAAACGATTTGGGCGTGTGATTCCTATCCTTTTAGTCTTTCTGGGCCTTGTGGCATTAGGACTAATTTTTCGCTGGGCAAGACCAGTGAAACCGGTGGCTCGTGTGGAGTGGCAAGGCCTTGTGGCCCTCTCTCCTCCTCTGGTGTTTCAGTTTTTGGGAGTGGATCCAAAAGCCCCAAACATTGGGAATTGGAAGGATTGGGAGAAACAACTTTCGAATCATCCTAGGATTCGTAAGGTAAGAATCACCCGTGATCCCGACGGATTTTTGATGATCAACATACAGGAGAAAGTTGCCGAATTTGTCATACATGTAGGAAGTTCTCTATATGAAGTGGATGAAAATCTGGAGATACTTTCCAGAGACCGAGTGTTAGCTGATCACTTAATTGTGATTAGTGGACAGTTCACTGTGGGGGAAAACAAACTAGAAGGCAGGCAAATTTTTGACATCACCAAAGAAATGCGACACGCTCTTTCTCTATACCCAACACTCAAATCAAGAATTTCAGAACTTGTCTCTGAACGTGACGGAAATTATACCATGTATTTAAAATCACCTAACTCTATAAAAGTATACCTAGGTGATAAGTTAGAATTAAATGTATTTCGTAAATTATACGCATCCTTGGCTTATATGGAATCAGAAGCCGTAAAAGTAGTTTCTATAGATTTACGAGGTGAGGACGCCGTTTACCATTAGTATGAGTTATGATGACACACCGATTATAACGGCTTTGGATTTAGGATCCTCACTTGTCAAAGTTGTCATTGGACGACTTCTCGGGGAACATGAAATCGAAATCATAGGTACTGGAGTTTATCCTTCTGCTGGTATCAAAAATGGTTCTATCGTTAACATAGAAACTACAACAAAGTCCATCATAGAAGCGTTTGGTGATGCTGAACTTATGGCCGGCCAAGAAGTAAATACGGTTGTTGTAAATGTTTCCGGGAAATCCGTACATGGATTTAACGAAAAAGGAATTATTGCCGTAACTAACCGAGAACGGATTGTATCGGAAACAGATATTATGCGGGTTGTGGAAGCAGCACAAGCCGTTCATGTACCAAACGACCAACAAGTCATCCATGTCTTAACAAAAGAATTCAAAGTGGATGACCAAGTAAACATCAAAGACCCCATTGGAATGACGGGAGTTCGTTTAGAAGCAGAAGTACATATTGTATCTTGCGGAAACACTGCACTTAATAATATTGATCGTTGTGTGGAACAGGCCGGACTTTTGCAAATGGATCGCGTTTTATCTAGCCTTGCCTCTTCAGAAGCCATTCTCACTTCGGGCGAAAAAGATTTAGGCACCGCTGTTGTTGATATTGGGGCTGGAATTTGCGACATCATTATTTATGTAGATGGAGGAATTGCTTTTTCTTCCGTAGTTCCCTTTGGTGGATTTCATATCACTAGTGATATTTCTATTGGTTTAAAAACCACTGTAGAAACGGCCGAAGTCATCAAAAAACGTTATGGCCATACAAGAATTGATATGGTAGATCCTACGGAAAAATTTGAAATCCCATCCATATCGGGAAGACCATCCCGTTCTGTTTTCCGTCAGGAATTAGTAGAAATTTTAGAACCTAGGGTTCGTGAAATTTTAGAAATGATTGATCATGAACTGGTGCGATCAGGATTTAAGTCGAGTTTGGCGGGAGGAGTTATACTTACTGGTGGAACCTCTCTTTTGCAAGGGATTGAAGCCACTGCTGAGGAAGTATTACGCCTATCAGTTGGTCGTGCCAAACCCGCAGGACTCAGTGGACTAGTCGATAAAATCTCATCTCCTGAGTATGCAACTGCTGTTGGTCTTATTAAATATAGTTCAAAAATACAAAACTTAGAACAAAGAAACATGCACTCCGGATCTGATTCAGACGGTTGGATGAAGAAGGTTCGTCGTTGGATGGAGAATAATCTCTGAGGAAATGTCTATGTTATATCTAGAAGAAGAAAAAACAAGCCCGGCTATCATCAAAGTCATCGGAGTGGGTGGTGGTGGAATGAATGCTGTCACTCGAATGGTTCATTCCAAAATGACAGGTGTTGACTTTATTGTGATGAACACCGACGAACAAGTATTACTGAAGTCACCAGTAGAAGTGAAAATACAATTAGGTAATAAAGTCACTCGAGGAATGGGAGCTGGTGGAGATCCAGAACTTGGAGAAAAAGCTGCCATAGAAGATAAAGAACGGATTGTTTCGGCCTTAAAAGGTGCGGATATGGTTTTTGTCACCGCTGGTATGGGCGGTGGAACGGGCACAGGTGCTGCTCCTATCATTGCAGCCATTGCAAAAGAAATGAAATGTTTGGTAGTGGGAGTGGTGACAGTTCCATTTTCTTTTGAAGGGAAACGTAGAGCAGAGCTTGCCAAACAAGGAATCGACCAACTCCGTGCCAATGTAGACACACTGATTACCATTCGTAACGATTCTATCTTTCAAGTAGTAGATAAAAATACTCCTGTGGATATGGCATTTCGAGTGATCGACGATATTCTGTTAAACGGTGTACGTGGAATTAGCGATATCATCAATCATCCAGGCATCATCAATGTAGACTTTGCTGATGTAAAAACCATTATGAAAGATACCGGAGATGCGATTTTGGGTGTAGGGGAAGGTCGCGGAGAAACTCGAGTGAGTGAAGCTGTGGAACAAGCTATCAACAATACCTTGTTAGAAGATTCTAGCATCCAAGGGGCAAAGTCTCTCCTCATCAATGTAACTGGTGGAAATGACCTCACCATTCATGAATGGAATGAAGTTTCTCAAATCATCACGGCACAAGCAGATCCTGATGCGAATATCATCATTGGACTGAACGAAGACCAGTCCCTTTCTGACCAAATCCGAGTCACAGTGATTGCCACTGGTTTTAATAAAAAAGGAAAACAATACCAAAGAGAACAAAAGGCGGTAGGTTCAGAAGAATCTGTTTCACCGATGGTTTACATCCGAAAGTCGGAAGATAAGGATTCAGTTTTTGGAAAGGAACAAGAGTCTGTTCGCAGCATTCGACAATCCAATCGCGGATTTTCATCTCAAAAACAATCCTCCCCATTTCAAAACTACGGAGAGGATTACGATATACCTGCCTTTCTAAGAAGAAAGAACGACTGAAGTAAATTTTCTTCGACTCACTAACTTTATAATAAGTTGGTGAGTTAATTCGTGTAGGAGCGTATTGAAACAAACAGCGGTTTGTTGGCCTCTACTAAGAGTTTTTTAGGTGCAGCGGTTACCACCGAACCTGGAGATTCGACCTTAAAGTCATATTCTCCCGGTGCCAATAGGATTCTTTTGATTTGGAAGTTTGCAGGGATGGTTCTCCAACAACGTAGGTCTGGTGCAATGGTTTGTGAAACGGCAAGCCCGGCAGCCGCACCAGCCGCAACGCGGATGAGTCCAGAAACTAAATCATTATTTTTAGTTTTGCCACCTGATTCGATGGCACGAGCCATAGCCTCCGATGCAATCACTGCCGCCACAACTTTTAAAGACAAAGAAGTTAGGTTCTTGGTAATCAGAGTTTTATAACTTTCGTTAAAGTTATTCATAGCAGTTTCAGAATAGTTATTCATGATATCTGAATAACCAACGTCTACACCATTGATAAAATATTTCTTTGGAAGAGAACCATTCGGATCTCTTTCTTTATAGACAGGAATGGGATTTTCTGCAATGGAAAGTGCTGCAATCGCACCCGCAAGAGAAGCACCTGCCCCTTTTGCTCGTAACCCAATTTCTACAGCACCTCGCAAAGCAACGGCAAAGTATTCATCTTCCATGAGTTTTCCCCTGGACATTTTGATGGCTGACTTTCCTGCTTCGTGAATGATAATTACCTCGGAAAGTTTTTCGCTTTCTGGAGATGTTTTTTGCATTGAGTTATTGTAAGCCTGTAAACTAGTTCTACCTGCTGCATATTTTGATTGATCTCCAGAATCTCCTTCTCTAACAGCTAACAGGTATCTGTCGGCCAATAGGTTTTGGCTTTTCCCAATGATTTGTTCCATATTTTTATATTGAACCCTTGCATCATTGTAGCGGCCCAATTTTTCGGAAACATAGGCATCGATAAGACGTGCAGCATTGTTTTGTCGATATTCCGGTGCCAAAAAACGCATTTCTTTTAATTCAAAGTCTAATCTTCGAAAATAAATTTTAGCGTTATTCATATCACCTTGGAGGAGGTAATTGTTCGCAATATAGAACTTAATCATTACCCTTTCAAAGTCTTCTCCGGTATAATTGGATTCGTTATCAGATAAAATAAACGATAGTCCTGACCGTGTCATACTAACTTTTATATTGTCTGCTATGTCCTCCGCTTCTTTGAAAACCTTATTGGAGGTTACATAATCTCCTTTGGTATGAAAAATCATACCGGCTTCCATTAAAAATAGAAGTTTATCTTTATTGGAAGAACCTTCATAAAGTTCTCTAATTTTGGGAATGGCAGATTCATAATCTTGTCCATAGTAAGCGGACTCGGTTGCTTTGATGATTTTGTTATAATCACTGGCACAACCGAGAATGAAAAGAGAGAGAAAGAGAATAATTTTTTTCATGAAAGACGGGTAGGGATTACCAACTAACCCCTTTATTTCCTCGAACAGCTAATTTACGATAGGAAACTTTTTCAGACCAAACAGCAATTGTAGTTTCTACTTCTACAAGCTCAATGTTGATGGACTGTTCTACAATTTTTTCTCCATCAGAAGTAAACATGTTTTCATTGATTTCACAACGAACAAAGAAGTTGGGAGACTTGAGTTTTCCAATGGATAGTCTATTAGAAGTGAGTCCGGACAAACTGAACTGAATCTCATTGAGGGATTGTTCTCTTGTTTTTGTTCTTACTGTATAAATTTTACTTTTTATGAGTTTGGAAACAAAGGCATTGTCAAAAAGTTCGGTTTGGATTTGTTCCGAAGTATCGTTACGAGTTGGAAAGTGAGCAACGAAGACACCTTCTTCATGTGGGTTTTCTTTGAAGTATTCCCCAATTTGACCTGCAAGTTTGTCTGCAGCTTTTACTAATTCCTGGCTAGTTAGCCCACCTGAGTCGGAAATATAATCATCAGCATTGTCAAGTCGTTTGGGACTGCTACTGCATTGGAATAAGAATCCTACTAAGAGAAAGGAGAAAAGAATTTGTTTCATAACCCCACTTATATGGGGGATACAATTAGGTCTTGTCAATTCCAAAAATCGGCTTTCAGTTCCTCTAATTTTGCGTTGCGGTAAGAAGTTTTTTCCTCTTCGGACATTTCTAAAATTTCCCTGGAGTAAATTAGTTCTACTACTTGGCGAAGAAACATAGGGCTTTCCCAAGATTGGATTTCCCATTTTTCGTTTTGGTAAAGTTCCCACTTCTTTTTTAGAAAGATTCTTTTCCTTTCCCTAGAATAACTGTAGGGATTTTTCTGAACATAATCGTCCAGAAAGGAGAGAAGTAAAACAGGCGGAGAAGTAGGATGTTTTGGAAAAATGAGATTGCGAATCATAAGAGGAAATATTTCTTCTGTTAAGCGATTCACGGCTGTTAGTTTTTCAAAAGAGGTAAGGTCCTCTTTTTGTTCTACCACCAAACTTTTTTCCTTCCAATTCATAAAAGCAACATATACAGCATAAAGAACATGGCCTCTTTCGTCTGGATAGGTTTCGAGTAAATATTCATAGGTTTTGTCTCTGTCTCCCTTCCAAAGATAAGATTCTTTTCCTCGCATTGTTTCTAAAAAATCGCGTAAATCTTGCGGATAACCGGGTCCAATGAGGACCTCGGGACGATTTTGTAACCTCTGCCAGTAGACCTCAGATCGAGAGTCGTAGGAAGATTGTTTTGGGTTCTCGATGGATTTTTTCAGAAAAAGGATATAGACAAGTCCACTCAAAAAGAGGGAAAGTAGAATCAGTATGAAAAGGAAAGTGATGGTTTTCTTTTTGATAACGGGCATTGTCTTTGTGGCAAGTGGCTGTACAAAAAAATCCAAAAAAGATTCAAATGCGGAATTACTTGCTTCGATCTTATCGCAAGGGACAGCCATTGATTCGGCTTGTCAAAGGTTTATTTCATCAGAAGCAAATTGTGTAGCCACACCAGATTCTAGTGCTGCGGTTTGTTCAGGCCTAATTTCTCGTGTTAAGGGAGAGATCCTTCCGCAAGAACTAAATACAGATGCAGTAGCCATTTTATACTTCGATTGTTTTACAAAAATAAACTTAACTTATAATGTAACAAAGGCATGTAATCGGAATTCTTTTAATACTAACTCGGACTATCGCAAAGTCCAAAGAACAGGGAGTTCTCAAGCGGAAATTACTTACAGAGAAAATTTGAACAAATGTGGGTCTTTAGAAAATGAAGTTCCCCCTGCCGATTCCGGGCTCAGTGAAACAAATACCATCCTTCGTTCTGATCCGTTTTTATAAATTCATTTAGGAGTGCAATATGTCACTGGTAACTAAAGACCAATTGGTCCAAAAATTAAACCCCATTTATCTTCCACACGAAATTGAAGAACGTATTCTTCCATTAACCGAAGAAATCAATAAACTCAAAAAAGAAAAAAATGCGGTGATCCTTGGGCATAATTATATGACACCCGATGTTTTTTGGGGAGTGTCTGATATCATTGGAGATTCGTTGTATCTTTCTAAAATGGCAAAGGAAACAAAGTCAGCCATGATCCTTTTTAATGGAGTTCATTTTATGGCAGAAACTGCTAAAATTTTATCTCCAGAAAAGAAAGTTCTAATAGCTGATCCTAAGGCAGGTTGTTCACTTGCTGAGTCCATCACTCGAGACGACGTTAAAGCATTAAAATCCAAATACCCTGGAGTGCCTGTTGTAACTTATGTTAATTGTTCGGCGGAAGTAAAAGCAGAAACCGATGTTTGTTGTACTTCTGCAAATGCTTTGCAAATTGTAAATGCAGTAGAAGGTGACACAGTTATTTTCCTTCCAGATGAATACTTAGCAGGAAATGTGCGAAACCAAACTTCTAAAACCATTATCTCGCACCCTGGTCGATGTATGGTGCATGAAATGTATACACCTGAAGATATTCGTTCCGCAAAGCGGTTGTTCAGTGAAGGTCTTACTGTTATCACTCATCCTGAGTGTCATGAAGATGTGGTAAAAGAAGCCGATTTTTCAGGATCTACTTCGCAGATGGTGGATTTTATCAGACAAAGCAAAACTAATAAGATTATGCTTGTGACAGAATGTTCGATGGGTGATAACCTTCGTGCGGAATTCCCTGAAAAAGAATTTGTTTCCACCTGCCAAACTTGCCCACACATGAAAAAAATTACTTTGGAAAAAGTAAGAGATGCGCTTTTAAAAGAACAATTTGAAATCTTTTTAGATGAAGAAGTGATTCGTCTCGCACAAAAATCAGTCAATCGTATGTTAGAATTGAGTTATAAAAAGTAGGATCTATGTTTAGAATTGGAAACGGAATCGATTTTCATAAATTAATCCATGAACCTTTTCGGCCTTTAGTTTTGGCTGGTGTCGAGGTAAAGTCGGAGTTTGCATTTCTTGGTCATAGTGATGCCGATGTAGTTTTACATGCTGTGGCTGATGCAATTCTTGGAGCTTTAGCCCTTGGAGATATTGGAGTTCATTTTCCCGATACGGACCCTCAGTACAAAAATATGAAATCCACTCGGATCATTGATAAGTGTTTAGAACTGATCAAAGAGAAAAAATTCAAGTTAGTAAATGTTGACTGTACTTATGTAGGAGATCATCCTAAAATCAACCCGATTCGGGCAGAACTAAACGCTTCTTTGGCAAATATCACAAAATTACCGTTAGACTGTGTGTCGATCAAAGCAACCACATCTGAAGGAATGGGCTCACTAGGAAGAAGTGAAGGTGTGATGGTGATGGCTTCGGTTTTACTCGAAAGTATAAAATAAAATTATTAAAATAGTTTTTGTTTTCCAGATGCAATATGGTCTAGGTCTGCATCGCTAAAAAATAGAAATAGAAGTTTGGAAATTAGGTTGGGGTTTGTTTCCATTTCCCATTTTCCGTGGATGCGAACGCCGTTCTGAATTGCTTCCAACCGATAGGATTCCTTTAGGATCCGGTAGTGTTTGAAACCTTCTGCCGAAATTTGAAACTCAGGTAGACCTTGTGTATTGGAAGCGATTGTAGTGCATTTTACGATTTCTCCCATAATTTTGGTTTCCCAACTTTCACCTACCACAGGCAATCGAGATGCTTTCGGTTGGAATGAGTCATAAAGAACTTTTTGTACAATTTCCTGTTTATTTGTGACTTCCCATGTCCTTTCTAATTGAGTTCCACTTTGTCGCAATATTGCCACTGCAAAAACTAAAACAAAAACGCCAAAGACACGAAGATACCAAATCATATCTCCATTGAAAAATCTATTGCCTAGGGATCGATTGAAATTTATTTTTCTCATACCGAAAGGAAACTTGTGGGAGGGTTTTGAAACTGCATTCAGGAAGAGAAATATCATCGAAACGTGTCTCAGGACTTGTGCAAGTATTTCAACGTGAATATCATCTACCAAGGCATACCAACCCGTTTCCAGAAATTTTAGATGATACCATCTACAATCGAATTTTAAAAGATCCTAACTATTGGATCTCGCAAGAATTAGAAGATAAAATCATTCAAACTGTTTCCCAGTCTATCGATATATCCGGGATTTTATACCATTTAGGAACAGAAAGTCTCATTACCAATGCTTATGAATTGCTTCCTTTAGATGACTCTAGGATTGATTTAGGGGAGATGATCGAACGGCTTCCCATTTTAATTGGTCGCCTAACGAGAGTAGTTTATTTAAACGTAAAACCAACATCTAAACAAAAGGTAATATTTGTATTTACTTATTTGCCAGAATACCAAGAAAAATGGTATGATGCGGTCTTTTTTCAAGGTATGTTAAACGGCCTTGCCGTCCTTTTTGAACTAAAAACTTTTTCTATCCGAATGACTAAAACCAAACTTTTTGGAATCCATGTTTCTCACAAAGAATTAGGGGACGATATACTTTTTGGTGCTGAGTCCAATGAATATGAAATGGAATGGGAAGATGACAGTTTATTTTTATCTCGTTCTCGTTTAACAAAGGATGATGTAAATCATCGGCATAGAGTTATGGTCACTTCTCGGATGGATTCTCAGTTGGAAGAAATTTCAATTGTGGATGTCAAAGATGTGGTTGGGAAGTCTCGTGAGTTAGCGATTGAAAATCGTGATTTGGAAGCGGCTGTAGAAGTATTAAAATCTTTCAAACAAGAGTTAGAGAAAAAACAACTTTCGATGGCGAAGGATTTAAGACTCGCTAAAAACATCCAAAAGGGTCTTATCCCAGAAATTATTCCTGATTGGAATGGAATCCAATTTTGGACTGCTTTTGTTCCTATGCAAGAAGTCAGTGGGGACTATTATGATTACTTTCCGTATAATATGGATAAGTTGGGAGTCGCAGTTTGCGATGTTTCGGGGCATGGAGTTCCTGCTGCTTTTATCACTGCTTTATCCAAGTTATTATTTTCAAATTATAAAAAACCAAAACCCTCGGAAACTTTCAAATTAATCAATCGAGAACTTTTGGATTTAGTAAAACAACAAGGTTATACAACTTGTGTTTATGTTTTGATTCACGATGACTATAGGGTGTTATATTCTATAGCAGGTCATCCAAGGCCCATTCTTTACCGAGCCAGTACCAAACAAGCTGAGATATGCGAAGGGGATGGAACATTTCTTGGAATGTTTCCCGATGCCGGTGATACTTTCCGAGACTTTCAGATCCAACTAGAACCGGGTGATAAATTATTCTTATACACGGATGGTTTAACTGAAGCGGAAAATGATAAGGGAAAAGCTTTTGGAGAAGAGAAACTCATTCATATCATTGAATCTTGTGCAGATAAATCCATTCAGGAAACTGTAGAAACCATTCTAACCAATCACAAAGAATTTACAATGGGTACAGACCCAATGGATGATATCACTTTACTTGGCCTTCAACTTTCTCCTATGTTGCCCGAATTTAATTTGATTAAGGCAAAGGGAGATGAGGCCTATCGCAAAAAACTTTTTTCAGAAGCTGTCGATTATTATGAACAGGCTCATCAGATTTTACCACGTGAATTAGACACACAACTTTCTTATGGGAAAGCGCTTGCATATAGTGGAAACTTTGAAAAAGCCATTAGTTTGTTGGAATCATATAATAAATTTAAAACCAATCATTTTAAATCACATTCGGTTCTCGGTTATTGTTACTACCAAGTAGAGATGTTTGAAAAAGCAGAAATCGAATGGAAAAAAGCACATTCCATTAACGACTCTAACCTATCTAATTTATATAACCTGGCTCAGTTATATCGAAAGTTAAATCAAAAGAAAAAAATGAAAGATGTAATTGAGAAAATGAAACGAATTGAAGAAACTTATCTTCATATCCATCCACTTGAGAAGAAGTGGGAATCTTTACCTGATGAATAGAGTAATAATTTTAATCCTATCCTTTAGTTTTTTTCATTTTACCTTCCCAAAAGACCATAGTTTCCATTCTGATTTCGGATTGGAATGGTGTTACTTCGTAGGTCATCTGGAGTCTGCCAACGGGAATCAATATGGATATGAATTGTCTTTTTTTCGTTTAAAACTATCTGATGGTTCGGACTGGAATGCCGAAATATTTCCTGTTCATTTTGCAATTTCCGATTTTTCAAATAAAATACATCAATCCTCACAGACCATTAAACGGAGTATAGGTGATCTTGCTGGTTATTCAAATCAATCCATTTATAGCGGTGACTACCATTTAAATATTATTTCGAAAGATAAGTTCCAGATTACAGCAGGGTCAAAATCTAAAAATTTAAGTATCAATTTGGACTTACAAGGAAGCGGAAAAATTTTAGTACACGGTAAAGATGGTATTTCCATTAAGTCGAACAGAAACCCTAATATCTTTTCGTATTATTATAGTTATCCGAGACTCATTACAACTGGACATTTAGTTCTGAACGGAAAAAAGGAAACCATTATTTCTGGAACTTCTTGGATGGATCACGAATGGAGTGAAAAAAAATCGAAGTCCTTACCAACACTTGCTACCGGAGAAACGGGTTGGGATTGGATCTGTTTATCGGACAGCTCCGGCGGAGATTATGTTTTTTTTCGGTTTCGAGAATCGAACACATCTTTTCCAGAAATTTTTGGAACCTATCGAAACCCCGAAGGAAAAACTATCTACTGGAAAGATCCTGGCCAAATCCAAATGGAACCCATTGGACCTTATTGGAAAAGTCCTGTTACAAAAATAGAATACCCACTCCACTGGAAAATTAAATATCCTGGTGGGGAATGGAAGGTTTCTCCTATTTTCAGTGAACAAGAGTTTGATGGAAGCAAAACCACATCGACAATCTACTGGGAAGGTGGAGTGGAAGCTGAAGATACATTCCAAAAAAAGTCAGCCAAAGGATATTTAGAATTGAAAGGTTATAAAAAGCCGAAAGACTGGTGGGAGTTCTGAGATATGTGGAAATATTTTTTAAAACGTTTTTTACTCATCTTTCCTACTTTACTTGGAATCACTTTCCTTGTTTTTTTGATCTCCCATTTTGCGCCGGGTGGCCCACTCAATAGTGAAATTGCAAAACTTAAAGGTTCTGGAAATTTAGCTGGTGCATCCACCAAACAAATTTCTCAGGAAGAAATTGAGCTTATCAAACAAAGGCTCCACTTAGATAAACCTGCTCCGGTAGCCTACATACTTTGGCTCAAACAAATTGTTCAATTTGATTTGGGTGAATCAAGACTACACTCTCGTAAGGTATCCGAACTCATCGTAGAAAAACTTCCTGTATCTCTTTTTTTTGGTCTGTCTGGATTCTTTTTAACATATTTAATTTGTATTCCTCTGGGAATTCAAAAAGCATTAAAAGAAGGAAGTCGATTTGATTTTATTTCTAGTTTTATAATCTTTTTCACATATTCACTTCCTGTTTTTGCTTTTGCGATGTTACTTTTGTATCTATTTGCATCGGGAGAAGTTTTTTCTTTTTTTCCATTGGGTCATGAAGTTTCAGATTTTTACGAAGAATTAAGTTTTTTGGGAAAAGTAAATGATCGCCTAACGCATATGTTCTTACCTGTGATTTGTTATGTAGTAGGTAGTTTTGCAGTTTTGACTCTACTCATGAAAAACAGTCTACTCGATCAGATTGCCAAAGAATATGTTAGGACCGCTGTTTCTAAAGGACTAAGTTTTTCCGATTCAATTTTTCGCCATGCTTTTCGTAATTCACTCATTCCCATTGCCACCGGTTTCGGAAGTAATTTAACTTTAATTTTCTCTGGATCGTTATTCATAGAGTTGGTTTTTAATATCGATGGGATGGGTCTTTTAAGTTTTGAAGCTGTAAGAGAAAGAGATACAGATTTAATGATGGGGTTACTTTTAACACAAAGTTTTTTAGGTCTTATTGGAAAGATTGTCTCTGATTTTTGTTATATACTCATTGATCCGAGGATAGATTTCGAATGAACTTTATATCGAACCCGGCAAACGTTCGTAAGTGGGAAAAATTTAAAAAAAATAAACGAGCCTATTACTCGATGTTAATACTTTTTTATACTTACATTTTATCTTTGTTTTCTCCACTACTTATAAACAACAAACCACTGTTTGTGGTATTTGAAGGAAAAGTTTCTTTTCCTATTTTTAGTTTTTACCCAGAAACAAAATTTGGCGGAAATAATTTAACAGAGCCAAATTATAAAAAATTAAACAGACAGGAACAATTTACAAACTCTAAAAACTATATGGTATTTCCTCCCATTCCTTTTGGAGTCAATGAAGATAACTTAGATAGTTTAGAAGAAGGAACTAATCCTCCATCGAAACCAAACTTACGCCATTGGATGGGTACAGATGATAGAGGAAGGGATGTCTTTACTCGTATCATTTATGGATACCGTCTTGCGATGACCTTTAGTTTGATTTTGATCATCGTTGAAATTATCTTAGCTTCCTTAATTGGTGGAATCCAAGGATATTTTATGGGTCGATTGGATTTAATTTTACAACGCGTTATTGAAATACTTTCTGCTATTCCATTTTTATATCTGATTCTAATTATGGGTTCGTTTTTCGGACGTGGATTTATGGTTCTCATTGTTACCTATGGTTCTTTAAGTTGGATTGGTCTTAGTTATTATATGCGCGGTGAGTTTTTGAAACTCCGCAAACAGCAGTTTGTTGATGCTGCTAAAACTCTCGGCGCCTCTTCGTTTTCCATCATTATGCGTCATTTATTACCAAATTCCATTACTCCACTTGTCACCTTCTTACCCTTTATTTTAATTTCTGCCATTTCTGTTCTTTCAGCCCTTGACTTTTTGGGTTATGGAATTCCGGCACCGAATCCTTCCTGGGGTGAGCTCATCGGGCAAGGAAGAGAAAGGTTAACAGCTTGGTGGTTGATTACCTTTCCATCAGTTGCATTATTTTTAACGATTTTGTTTTCGGCATTTGTAGGGGAAGGACTCCGCGATGCATTTGATCCAAAAGACAAGGTGGCTTACGAATGAAAGAAATTGAAAAAGCCATACAAGTAAATGACCTTTCGATCCAAATCAAAACTGACGATGGAATTTTACCTATTGTCGATAACGTTAATTTTTATCTAACAAAGGGCGAAACTTTAGCTCTTGTGGGAGAATCCGGCTGCGGAAAGTCGATTACGAGTTTGGCACTTACTAAATTGTTGCCATCTAATACAACTTCGTACCCGACAGGATCAATTGTATTTGAAAAACATGATTTATTAAAAATGTCCTCTGAGCATCTAATGTCTGTCAGAGGAAGAAAGATATCGTATGTCTTTCAGGAGCCATTTTCAGCATTAAACCCACTTCATAAAATTGGAACCCAACTCACTGAAGGTTTTATATTACATGGTCTTGGCACCAAAAAAGAAGCAGAAGAAAAGGCAGTTTACTTATTGGAAAGGGTAGGGATTACAGACGCCAAACTTAGATTAGGACAGTATCCAAATCAATTTTCGGGTGGTATGTTACAGAGAGTTTGTATTGCAATGGCACTTATGTGTGATCCTAAGATTTTAATTGCCGATGAACCAACGAGCGCCATCGATGTTACCATCCAATTACAATTGATAGAACTTCTAAAAGACTTACGAAAAGAAAATGGAATGTCAGTACTGTTTATTTCCCATGACATTGGACTTGTGAGTCATATAGCAGATCGGATTGCAGTGATGTATGCGGGAAGGATCATTGAACAGGGAAGTGTCGGTCAAATCATTGATAACCCGAAACATCCTTATACACAAGCATTAATCGCTGCTTACCCAACTCATGAAAACATTGGCAAAAAACTTTTGACCATCGAAGGAATTGTTCCTTCTCCTAAATCTTATCCAACTGGTTGTCGATTCCATACTCGCTGTAATGATAAACTTTCAAATTGTCACGAGTCAATTCCTAAGGTAATCTCTTTATCTGATAACCAGTCCGTTGAATGTTTTTTATATGGAGGAAAGGAAAGTGCTTAATGTAAAAGATTTGGTAGTTTCGTATAAACAATCCCAATCACTTTCTTTTTCTTCAAAACGTCTCGTTGCTGTGGAAGGAGTAAGTTTTACAATCCCGGAAGGAAAAATTTTAGGCCTTGTTGGTGAATCAGGATGTGGTAAATCCACTATTGGAAGAGCCATTTTGTCCTTATTACCTTTTGATTCAGGATCTATCCAATTTGAGAATCAGGAAATTAAAAACATTCCCAAAGAAGAATTAAAGGCACTAAAACGAAAAATCCAAGTTGTCTTTCAAGATCCATATTCTTCGCTAAACCCTCGTTTTACGATTGAAGAAATTATTACGGAAGGTCTACAAATTCATTTTCCTAATTTATCTACGTCAGAAAAAAAAGAAAAAGCAATCCAGGCACTTGCAAATGTCAATTTGCCAGCAGATATTTTACATCGTTATCCTCATGAATTTAGTGGTGGGCAGAGACAAAGGATCGCCATTGCACGTGCTTTAATTTTAGAACCAAGTCTTGTTGTTTGCGATGAGGCAGTTTCTGCATTAGATATTTCTACCCAAGCACAAGTAATTAATAATATTTTGTTATTACGTGAAAAATTTGGCCTATCTTATTTGTTTATATCTCATGACTTGAACATAGTAAAACACGTATCGGATCGAATCGCTGTCATGTATTTAGGACAAATTGTTGAAGAATGTAGTCGTGACGAGATCTCACAAAAACCATTACATCCTTATACAAAGGCTTTGTTCTCTGCTAGTTTTGATCTTAAAGATAGAACAAAAGTCTCTCAGCCTTTAATTGGAGAAATTCCTAGTTTGATGAATAAACCTCGCGGCTGCAGATTCCATACAAGATGTCCTATTGTTCAAGATATTTGTAAAACGGAAGAACCTGTGGAAACATTTCCTACGCAAACACGTAGAGTAAAATGCCATTTTCCATTGAAGTAAAAACTCAATGAAGTTAAGCATTCGAGACAAAATCAAAGGTGTTATCGGTAAAGTACTGCTAACATGTATTTTTGTCGTTTCGATGACTATGTTTTTTATTCTGTATCCACTAATTGCAGATCCAGACTATTATAAAAAATTAATTCTCGATACGACAAACCAACTAACAGGCCTTGAGGTGAATTACCAATCGTCGGAACCAGTTTTTTTTCCATTTCCTGGAATTGAGCTTGGTCAGGTTACTGTTTCCAAAAATAACGACGAGTTAATTCAAGTCCACAAACTTAGAATTGAAGTTTATTATGGTGTTTTTATTGGAAAACCATTAGAAATAAAAAAGATTTATCTCAATACTGGGACTGTTGAAATGGTTCGCGAAAAAAACGAATCCTTTCCAATTTTTGAACGAATTCTATCTAAATCGGAATCTTCAAAAATTGAATCCCAAAATTCTACTGAAGTAATAACTGAATCAGAAACAAAATATTATTTTTCAAAGGTATTTGCAAGCTTTGTAAACCAAATCGAAATTAAAAACATTACGATTCTCTTTGAAGACAAATTATACTCGCGCAATATCAAATTATATCTTTGGGAAACAACGTTTCAGTTAGATCGAGAACTCCGAAATTTAGATGTTTATATTTATGGTAAGCTAAATGAAGAACCAATTTCATTCAGTACAAATATTACATTTGTTACTGAAGAAATGAGTTATGAATCTTCAAGGTTAGAAGGTGAGTTTTCATTTCAAAATATAAAAGGTATCGATCTTCATGATATATTGATTATATTCACTAATGGAGATTTACGATTTGTAAAAGCTACTGGTAATTTCGTATTTTATAAAAGGGACGAAGCTAGAATATATGCAGTTGTTGATCGATTACATATTCGCGATTTAGCTTTGAGAGATGGTAAAACCTTTGCCGACGGATTAGTTTCAACAATCATGAACTATGACATTCGCGAAGACAAATTATCTTTCGCAAATATCGTTGTGGATTGGAAAGGTAAATCTAAGTTAAACGGATCAGGATATGTTAACTTTTTAAAACCGCCTTTATCTCCAACAATTTCTTTTGAAGGAACTTCAGACTATTTAGATGTCCCAAGTATCGTTAAAGTAATTAAAATTTGGATTGATCCGGATTTTGAAAAATCCATTTTAACAAGAGGTATTCCTAGCACTGGTTATGTGAATAGAATGAATGCGTATTTGAATTTTAATTTAAGAAATTTAAACGCTAATGATTTTCATGTAGATTCTTTGAAATTAAACGTGCACTATGCAAAAAGAAAATTAAATATTACGAAATATGAATTAAGAGCTTATGAAGGTATGGCTTTTGGGACAGGCCATTATCTATGGGGGAAAAACGCGGGCCTCGAAATCAAAGGGAACATTAAGAATTTAGCGATAGCGCCGATTTTATCCGATCTTTTCAAAATATCTCCCATTACAGGAAAATTGGATTCCGAGTTCGTTTTAAATTCGCCTGCTGATACAGAAGATGCACTAATTAAAAACTTACAAATTAATGGGAACATCAACGCAATGAATGGTGAATTGTTAAGTTATACTAATATCTTAAAACCAATCAGTTCCATTGGAAGTGTAATTAATTTAAAAAAGGTAGATTTTAGTAAAGCGACACCGTATAACGAACTCAAGTTTGATTTTCGTTATATAAAAGAAACGATTGAAGTAACTAATTTTAATTTAAAAGCAGATGGGATTGTTGGGTCTGGTGGTGGCAAAATTGGTTTTAATAAAAATATCGATATGAAATTCACTGTAGGTTTTCCTGGAGTTGCAGGAAGAGCCTTAAAACTTCCTATTATTTATCGAGGAACATACGGTGTTTCAACTCCATTTATCGATCCTATTTGGCTTGGTTCTGTCTATGCAGGAACTATTTTTTTAGCAAGTCCTGCCGGTGCTGCCGTTGGTGGAATTGCAGGATCTGCCATGTCTGAATATGTAAACAAAGCCGTGGATAATGTCACTGGTGGAGTACAAAAAGGATGGAAAGGAATTAAGTCGTTGTTTGGTGGGAAGGAAGAGGAAGGAAAAAATGACGAATAACTTAGTTTTATTTTATTCGGTTTTTAGTTTTTAAACTAACCTTCATTCCTCTTCGTTTCGAATCGGAATCCCTTCTTTTTTTAGAATTTTTAGTGCGTTTGTGGACCCGGAAACACCATCGCGAATTTTGTAATCAAAATCCATTTGGCCACCTACTTCTAATTCAGTGAAATGAAATCTCTTGGCCCAAGGAATTTCTGCCAGTTTCAAATCATGTGTAGTTAAAAATACAATGGTTTGTTTTTCCCTTAGGACAGAAAGTATCTCTCTGGTTGCAATATAACGTTCTTTAGAATTGGTTCCTTTCAGAATTTCATCTAAAAATAAAACGGGGACTTGGTCGGAATTTTCTGCTGATTGGATGATCGAAGACAATCTTCTTACTTCGCTGTAAAAAAAGGAAACTCCATCCTCCATTGAATCTTGAGAACGAATCAATGTATGAATTTTAAATTTTGGAAATTTAAAATTAGAGCCGAGCACTGGTGCTCCAGAACCTGCAAGTAACAAAGACATAGCAATGGATCTGAGATATGTTGTTTTCCCACTCATATTAGACCCAGTAACAATCATTAGGTCTCCTGGTTCCATCGGGGTAAGAGGATTAAACACTCGGTTTGATTTTGGAAGGAGAGGGTGGACTAAACTATCTGCACTAATAGTTCCTTGCGCGGTGAGTTCTGCAAAACGAGCCTCTGGGAATAAAAACCCAAAATTCACAAAAGGAAGTAAGGAATCTGTTTTTAAAATTTGAATTTGAAGTTCATTCCAAAGATTTCCAAATTGATTTTTCCATTTTTCTAGGGATTTAATTTTCCAAAGATCCCATAAACATAATAAATTTAGAATCAGGTGGGGTAAGGGAGAAATGAGTAACTCGGAGGAATCACCGAGTGATGAAATGCGGCCTATCATTTGTTTGGTGGTTTTTCTTTCTTTTGCCAAATAAATAAAAGTTTTTTGAAACTGGGAAGCACCAGAGGAAAGTGCCTTAATCTCTTTCCATTGTTTTAAAGAATCACGACGATAACTCACAAACAAAATTCCGTTGCCAAGTAGAAGGAGTGGGAGAAGAGGTAAGTCAAATAACAGTCCTAGAACCAAATATATGGGAGTAATCACACCCCAAATTGGGAAAAAACCCTTTAAAAACCTTCTTTTTTTCCAAAAGGAATCTTCCTTCTGTACTTGCAGTAAGGAAACTTTTTCATTGGGTTCTATATCCGGTACCAAAAATTTTCGTAAGAGATGATAAGCATAAGTGGAATTTTTATTTAAGATGTTTCGAACTTCCCCTGCACGTGATTGGAGTTTTGGATCTTCGATAGGTTCTTGTAAAAAGCGTTTGAGGTAGGTCTGAAATCCCACTTCCGTGACAGTTGTATCATAAATCCCCAAAAACCCCTGTTTGGTGCAAAGATCCAAATCAATCGAAAGAGGATGATTTTTTACACGTTCAGGATACTCCCAAATTTCTCGTGTTTTAATTTTTTTAAACTCACCACGAAGTCTTGCGAGTTCTTCTAAAATCAATGAGTTTGTTTTTTTGGCGTATTGGATTTGAATTTTGCGTTTAGAATATAACTGAACTAAATACAAAAAAGGGAAAAGAATGAAAAGCGAATATAAATACTCTTTCCAAGTTTGGTGGCTGAGATAACAAAATAGAAGTGCTGTTATAAAAGAAAAAAAAGTGATAAACCTGAATACAGAAACTTTTTTAAGTTTTTGTGTAAGGAATTGGATTTTGTTTTGGTAACGTTTGTCCCTTTGGGTTAGGAACAGATAAGTTGGATTAGTGGAAAAGAGGTCGTTCGTAATTTTCTTCTTCCCGGCGAGAAATCTCAGTGTCGAGAACACGAATGAGACTTCCTAAGTCATTTAATCTCCATTTGTCGATGAGGCGACCTTTTTCCCGACCGGAAAATTTGTTCAAATATAGAGTGCCAAACAGGTCTTCCCCATACTCATAAGCAACGAACCGTCCGTTTCGTCTGCCAGTAGAATTTTCCAATCGAATCGTCATGAACGAATACCAAAAATCAGATAAAAAAAAATAGTACAAGCAAAATTTTTTACTTCAGGATATTCATTTTCCGGCGATACATATATTGGGGAAAGGCTACTTACCACGGATGGTTGAGGAACCTTAAAAACAAATACCCCGGAAACCGGAAAGCACGGAGGCTTGTATGGATTTCTATCCCGATATGAATTTGGAGTTTAAAAGCTCCTTTACGAAGACCAACCAGTTTTTAGCCAACACACAAGACGAAACCCTACTCCCACAAATGGGACTTGCGGCTCGTAACCTACTCAATCTCGAACAAATGACCAAACTCCACGAAATTCGCAAACGCCATTTGAAAAAAGGACACCAACGCGAAGGGTTCCACTGGGACTAAACACCTAAATTTCTCTTGACCATCTGAAAGTAGGGCCTATCATAAAGACCGCTTTTAGATGGAGAGATATGGCAAATAACCTAGCAGAAGTTTATAAGGAATCCGCAGAAAAATTCGGTCCAAGACCCGCATTCTGGTACAAGAATGCCCAAAAGGATTACCAAGCCCTCACTTACAAGGAACTTTACGAAGACGGGCTGGCACTGTCAGAAGCCCTCATTGAATTAGGAGTTAAGGCTAGAGAACACGTTGGAGTTCTCGCTGACAACCGTAAGGAATGGATCATCGCCGATTGTGCGGTGTTAACTGCAGGAGCAGCTAACGTTCCTCGTGGATCTGATATTACTGATTCTGAAATCGTTTATATTTTGAATCATTCCGAAGCAAAAATTGTTTTCGTGGAAAATGATAAAGTTTATGAAAAATATAAAAACAACAAATCGCAACTCAAATCAGTAAAAACTGTTATCATTATGGATAAAGATACCAAACTCAAATCGGGTTCTGGTATCCTTCATTTTTATGATCTCCTAGAACAAGGGAGAGATTTGCGTGCCAAAGGGAAACGCGAAGCAGAAAAACGAATGGCCGGTATCAAACCGGACGATTTGTACACACTCATTTACACATCAGGAACCACAGGAATGCCAAAAGGGGTCATGCTCATGCATTCCAATATGATTCACCAAATGCATTATGTGGTTCCTCGTGTTGCCAAAGTATCACCTGACGATCGTTTATTGTCCATTCTTCCTGTTTGGCATATTTTTGAACGAGTTGTGGAGTATTTTGCCATAATCAACGGTGGTTCTACTTACTACACAAAAGTAACAGAACTTCGCAATGATATCCAAAAAGCAAGACCAACTTTTATGGCATCCGCTCCACGTGTTTGGGAAAGTATTTATAACGGAATTTACACTCGTATCAATGACCCAAAACAAACTCCGCCAGTTAGAAGGTTTTTGTTTAAAGTTGCCTACTTTTTTTCTAAACATTACCATGCGGCAATTCGTTTCCTAAAAGGTTGGGAGGTAGATTATGAAGGAAGAAATATCATTCAATCGTTAGGATTGTCACTTTTTTCTATCGTAAAGCTTTTGTTAACTGGCCCATTTACAGTAACTATCCTTTCTATACTTGCAGCACAATTTGGATTACCAGAGGAAAGTCCTTTCAAAACACCTTTGTATGTGGTGGCAGGATTAGGAGTTTTATTTAATTCCTTTACCTTGGATCGCATTGTACTCGCAAAAATCCGTCAGGCGACTGGTGGGCATTTACGTGCCACACTTTCTGGTGGTGGTGCTCTACAAAAACATGTGGATGCCTTTTTTATGGATATCGGAATCACGGTTCTTGAAGGTTACGGTATGACAGAAACTGGGCCTGTAATTTCTGCACGAACCTTTGACCGTCCGATTATGGGTTCGGTGGGTGATATTGTTCCCCTTAGCCAAGTGCAAATTCGCGATGATGCGGGAAATGTCCTTTGCCATATCGACGACAAAAAGAATATCATCTTTGGTAAGTTAGGTGTAAAAGGGGTGGTTCATCTCAAAGGACCACAGGTAATGAAAGGATATTACAAAAATCCTGAAACTACTAAAAAAACCATAGTGGACAATTGGATGAACACCGGTGATATCGGGATGATTAACTTCAAAAAAACACTGACTCTTACAGGTCGTGCGAAGGATACAATCGTTCTTCTCGGTGGAGAAAACGTAGAACCGGTTCCAATTGAAAACAAAATTGATGAATCACCTTATATCAAACAGTCGATGATTGTGGGCCAAGACCAAAAAGTTCTTGGAGCGATCATCGTTCCTGACTTTGATGCACTGGTTCCTTGGGCAGAAGAAAACGGAATTTCAGAAAAAAATCCTGATAAACTAATCACCAATCCTAAGGTTGTGGATTTTTATAAAAAAGAAGTCCGTAATTTTAACAGTGTTAAAACAGGTTTCAAAAACTTCGAACAAGTGCAGTACGTAACACTCATTACAAAACCATTTGAGGTTGGTGATGAACTGACTAACTTAATGAAGATGAAACGACATGTAATTACGGAAAAATACAAAGACAGAATTTTGGAACTCTACAAAAACAGTTAATATGACTCCTTTTGCAGAGATCTTTCATGGAGACCGCATCTTGGAAATCAAGATGCAGTCGAATGAAAAGAATACTTTCGATTTCGAAGCTTTCGTATTATTCGAACAAATCTTAAACAAACACGCAAATAATCCCAATTTGCGTGTTTTGCTTTTTACATCCGCACAAACTCAGTTTTTTTCCAATGGGATTGAACCCACGCTCATGTATGGAAAAACCGAATCCGACGTTCGTAAATCCGTTGAACAATTGTTAAGAACTGCCCAAACTTATTTCCATTTTCCAGTTCCTACCATTGCTGTGGTGAACGGACATTGTATGGCAGCAGGTGCTGTATTTGCCTTGTTTTCAGACTACCGATATATGGTGGACAAAGGGGCAAGGATAGGATTTTCCGAAGCCATCGTTGGTCTCAATTTCCCATCTATTCCTACGATTGTTTTACAAGACTTGGTGGGTGTAAAAGTCACTCGTGACCTTTTATTCACAGGAAAACAAATCAAAGGTCCTGAAGCCAAAGAAATTGGACTTGTGGATGAATTGTTTAGCGCCGAAACCTTGTTTGGCGAATCGTTTAAATTTGCCGAATCACTTTCCAAACTTACAAACAATACTAGCCGTGGAATGAAAACTGCATTACGAGAACCCTATAGAAAAAAAATGGAATCATTATTCCAAATCGATGCAGACCTTTTCACCAAAGTTATTTTGTCCCCTGATGGACAGGAAGGTTTTCATTCACTCATCGAAAAACGTAGACCTAAATTCATTACTTGAATTTAGGTTTCTACTTTGTGTGATTCCTTCTACATTTTGATTAAAATTCTATGCTCGACATAGGTTTCATAAATCTAGCCCATTGACTTACGACATTACTTAAAAAGTCTAACAGTTAGGAGTTATTTATGGCAGAAAATCATTATTACAACGCAAAAGATCTGGGAAAATTTGGAGAAATAGGAAGAACCAATCCTGCTCTAGCAGATAAATTTTTTGGATATTACAATGCTGTGATGGCAGAAGGGGCACTGACCGAAAGAGAAAAAGCACTCATCGCTTTAGCTGTTTCTCATGCATTAAAATGCCCGTATTGTATTGATGCTTATACATCCACATCACTCCAAAAAGGTGCAAACGAGGCACAGATGAATGAAGCAGTTCATGTGGCTGCGGCAATGGCTGCTGGAATCAATTTGGTTCACAGTGTTCAAATGCAAAACAAAATAGACGAACTTTCTTTTTAGTTATGGAAACGCAGGAGCAACTTTCCACCTTACAGTCATTCAGTGGTAAAAAATTTTCTGATTCTGTCGGACATTCTATACATGCAAGGTCTCTAAAGATCTTTCAGATTAATGTCGGCAAGTGGTGTAACCAAGCTTGTCGGCATTGCCATGTAGATGCGTCTCCGATTCGAACCGAGATGATGGACAAGGCCACAATTGATTTGTGTTTGGAAATCATCGAAAAAACTCCGGGCATTGAAACTGTAGATATCACGGGTGGTGCCCCAGAAGGAAATCCGCATTTTAAGGATTTAGTTTTGGGTGCGAAAAAACTGGGGAAACGATTGATTGATCGTTGTAACTTAACTATCCTTGAAGAACCAGGTTTTGATTGGTTGTATGAATTTTTAGCATCCAATCAGGTGGAAGTTGTATCCTCGTTACCTTCATTCATTGAAAGTACGACGGATAACCAAAGAGGAAAAGGGGTTTATCAAAAGTCTATTACCGCATTAAAGAAGTTAAATGACCTTGGTTATGGAACCAAACTTCCTTTAAATTTAGTTTATAATCCTAATGGTTTATTTTTAGGTTCAGGACAATCTGTTTTAGAAAGAGAATACAAAGAAACTTTGGAAAAAAAATACGGAATTGTATTCAACCAATTGTTTTGTATCAATAACCTTCCGATCAGTCGATTTTTAGGAGCACTAGTTCGTGGTGGTAAGTTTGAAATGTATATGGAAACTTTAGCCAATGCTTACAATTCTGCAACAGTGGAAGGACTTATGTGTTTGGATCAAATTTCCGTTGGTTATGATGGTTCTGTGTATGATTGTGATTTCAACCAAATGTTAGATTTGAAATCACAAAACGTAAAACATATTAAGGATTTCGATTTGCCATCATACCTTAACAGAGAAATCGTAGTAGCAAATCATTGTTATGGGTGTACTGCAGGAGCGGGATCCAGTTGTGGTGGGGAGATTGTTTAGATGTCGATTCAAAATGAAAAAGACCTTCAAGGAATTTTAAAAGCTGGGAAGTTTGTAGCTAAAGTTCGTGAACTTTTAAAACTTCTTGCCAAACCGGGAGTGTCTACTTTGGAACTAGACAACGCCGCCAAAGAGGAATTTGATAAAGCGGGAGCATTTTCTGCACCCAAGTTCGATTATAAATTCCCAGGTTATACTTGTATCAGCACCAATTTTGAAATCGCACATGGAATTCCAAAAAAAGAAACCATCCTAAAGGATGGTGATTTGGTTAATATCGACGTTTCAGCCAAACTAGATGGTTATTATGCGGACACGGGGATTTCTTTTGTTGTGGGTCAGTCCAATGCCTCTCTTCAAAGACTTTGTGAAACAGCCATAGAAGGAACGATGCGAGCCACAAAACAGGCGTTTACTGGAAATTATTTACGATACATTGGAAAAGAAATTCATTCAGCTGCTGTAGAAAATGGATTTACCGTCATTAAAAATTTAGCAGGTCACGGAACGGGTAAAAAACTTCATGAAGAACCGCAAGTTTTGGTTTACGAAGAAAAACGTGACCAAAGAAAACTCGGGAACGGCCTTGTACTTGCGATTGAATCTTTTATTTCTACGGGAAGCCAGACTGCATACGAAGAAGAAGATGGTTGGACACTGGTCGCAAGCAATCGTCGCGGGGAACTCAGTTATGTAGCGCAGTGCGAACACACTGTCATTGTCCAAAACGGAAAACCTATCATCGCCACATTATAAATTCATTGTCCTTAGAAATCATTGAATCCGGCGCTTCTCCGAACGAGGCGAAAGGGATAGTCATTCTTTGGCCGAGCACAGGTGGCAACGCTAGATCCTTTCGAATTCGTGATAGTGAACTGGAATTACTCGGCCTTAGGCTTGTTCGGTTCAATCCTCCTTCTCATGGAAATTCAAAGGGAATTTATGATCCGAAAACCGCCATATCGTTGTTAGATGTTTATCTAAAAGAACGAGGTTATACAAACAAAGAATTGTATGGGATTGGACATAGTGGGGGCGGAGCAGCTCTTATGATGTATGCCAAAGAAGTTCCCTTTCTAAAATTGTTTTTACTTTCCCCCATTTTGGATAGTGTTCTTAGTCTTCGATTTTTATATGAGTCTGGTTCGATTGAGGAGTTTAGTCGGCTTTTACTTTTACCGGGAGTTTCTGACTTGGAATCTCCCAACAAACAGATATTAGAGACTCTTTCGAACCCTCGGTGGTTAGTAGATGGAAATGTTGATCATCTGAATGTTCCCATCCAAAACACTAGAATTTGTTTAGATGATTTATCTTTGTTTTTAAAGAATCTTTTTTTACCGGGGTTTGTGGTAGATACTTCCGTGATTCAAAAAAGAACTAGTTATACAATCTTTCTTCCCAAAGAGGATACGTGGTTTCCCAAAGTTTACACAACTCGTTTTGCAAAAGAGAACGGATTGAACTGTATTGAAATCTCGGAAGCACCTGACCATTTTTTTTCTTCCACTTGGCTTACGGTCTGGAAACAAATTAAAACCCATTTAATTAGTTTACAAATGAACTAGAGTCATTTAGAATTTCCACCTGTATCTCAAGAACCAAGAAGAATGGTTCTGATACAAAAGGAGAATTTGTGGAAACAATTTACTATACACTCATTGGATTTGCGTTATGGACTTTGGGACTTGGTGTATTTTTAACTTCTTACAGAAGTGTACAAGTGTTACTTGGAAAAAAGAAATCGAATGAATTCCCTGCGGGGATCCAACACGGTTCTGACTTTAATTGGAGATTGAACCGAGCACATATCAATAGTTTAGAAAATCTTCCGGTATTTTTAACAGTTGTGTTTTTGTCTGCAAGTTTCGGTAAAATAGATAGTTTTGCCAACCAAGCTGGACTTGTCATTTTAGGAGCAAGGGTTTTACAATCCCTCACTCATCTAACATCAACGAATGTTCTAGCAGTCAATATCCGGTTTACATTTTATATGACTCAAGTAATCACTTATATTGTATTACTGGTTCGCCTTGTTTAGACACCTTCCCGTTTGAGGTCGCGGCTCATCAGCGCTTTGACAACTTCTTTCGGATCTTTATCTTCATATAACATTCGATAGACTTCCTGGGTGATGGCCATTTCCACACCTAGTTTGTCAGAAAGATTTTTTGCAGAAAGTGTGGTTTTGACACCTTCAGCGACTTCATTCATAGAAGCTAATATCTCTTTTAGTTTTTCACCTTGGCCTAGGCGAAAGCCAACTGTCCGATTCCTTGAACCTTCCCCACAACAGGTAAGAACCAAATCTCCCATTCCCGATGGTCCAAGGAAAGTCATGGGATCTGCACCCATTTTGATTCCCATTCTTGTGATCTCGTTTAACCCGCGTGTGATGAGAGCAGCCCTTGTATTTTGGCCAAACCCAAGTCCGTCGGCAACACCTGCAGCAATCGCGATGACGTTTTTTAAGGCACCACCCACTTCGACACCCACGACATCGGGGGTCCAATAGGTTCTGAAATACGTAAAACTAAATATCTCCTGCACTCGTTTGGCGGTGGCTTCATTTTTGGAAGCTATGGAAACTATAGTTGGAACTCGTTTCACCATTTCTTTGGCAAAACTGGGGCCAGAAAGATAGGAAAGCTGCGAATGGAATTGGCCCGGTAGTTCGGATTCAAAAATTTCTGATATTAGTCTGAGGCTTTCGTTTTCAATCCCTTTGGAGGCAGAAACAATCGGCACTTTTGGAGGAATATGGTCTTTAATTTCTTTTAGAATCCCCGAGAGCGCATGGCTTGGGGGAGCAGAAACAATCATGTCCTTGTCTTTCACAACATGGACAAGATTTGTATCAGCTTTTAATTTCTCAGGGAGTACCAAATCGGGCATATGTTTGGTATTCAAATGGTTTTCAGTTATGGATCTTGCTTGATCCTCGCTTCTTGTCCAAAGGGTCACGTCATAACCCTTGTCCGCTAAAATACTACCTAGTGCAGTGCCAAAACTTCCGGCGCCAATGATACCAATCTTCATGAGGTCTGTATTTTAAATCTGCTTTCCAAAAAGGCAATAGAAAATAAAAATTAAAATATGCTTTTAACGGATCTTCTCCGTTTCAATCCACTGAATCTCTTTTTGCCACCCAAAGTGGTCCCAAAGAGTAATTATAAGGTTACCTTACTTCTTGGTAGCTTACGAAAGGTCATAGCCACTGAGATCATTGCCGAGGATCCCGATTTAGAGAGTTTGGATGTCTCATCTGCCAAGGGTGAAGTCATACTGACTGGAGTGTACCGAATGGGATGGTTATGGATTGCACGTTTTTTAAAAGTAGAATCCATAAACTATCGTGTTCGTTTGAAACCTGTGTCAGTTAAAGACAACAAAGCCCGCCTAAAGATTGTTGGATATCGAGTTTGGGATACCAAACCAAGGCGTTTTGATTTTGTTAGGTGGTTTGGAAAAGTAGATCCTTTTCACAAAAAAAAGGTTTTTGAATCCATCTTAAATGCGGCCCCACATATTTTATCGATCACAGGCCTACAGTGGGAAATTCTTTTTGATTTGAATTATTTTTTGAATTTAGTTCCTTCCATTGCTGGTAAAATTGAAATTCAATACATCATTGGTGATCACAATGAATTGTATATATTCGTCAGATCTTCCACAATATTAAAACCACTAATGGATTTTTTTGGGCCAGAATATTTAAAGATCGATTATATAGAAGAAGACCGAGACATTCAGATGTTACTTTGGGAAAATGAATAAATGAAAATCATTTATCTAACGGATATCCATGATGGACTTCATGGTCTAAAACGAATTCTGCAAACCACTGAAGCAGATTTGTATTTGTTTTCCGGAGATATTATTTACAAAGCTTTTTTTTCCTTTGATCGCATCATTGATTTTTGTGGTGTCCAAGAAGAGTTATACTATTTATTAACGGAAAGAAAAGACGATTCCACTCCTTTTGATTTTACAACTCATGCCATTCGATTTCCCGAAAAATATTCTACGGCCATCGTAGAAAAATCTCAAAAATATCGAGATTTGTATAAACTCGCTGCTAAAACGATGAAAGAAAAATATGAAATCATCGAAAAACTAATTATTAAATATGCAAAATCACCTGTTTATTGTTTGCCGGGAAATTATGATTTAGATTTACAATACACCGAATTATACCAACGCGAAGTACATAGAAAAAGTTTTGATTTTGGTAATTTAAAGGTTTCTGGTTATGGTGGAGCTCCCATTTGGACTTCTGGAATTCCGGAAAAACTAACCGTTGTATTTCATGAGTACACAAAGAACGGAAAAAACTATAGTGAACCAGAAGATTTTTTTAGAGAAGAACTGCCCGACATTTGTTGGATTCATAATCCTGCCTATGGATATTTCGATAACATTCCTGGTGTAGGCAAATGTGGAAGCCAAGGGATTCGTAGGTATTTGGATGATGAATCTCCTTCTCTAGTAGTTTCTGGTCATGTCCATGAAGACCAAGGAATCAAAAAAACAAGAAACACAGTTTTTATCAACCCATCTAACTTTGGTGCTGTGGACTCGCTACATGGTTTTCAAGAAGGTGGATATTTTGCCGAAATCATTATGGATGGGAAAAATGTAGTCCAGTCAAATCTTTGCCAATTGCGAGGTGATGATTGGTTTCCTCTCATCGAAGTAGATTGTACTGAGAAAAACTTAAAACTCATTTCACAAAACCCAATTTCAGCTGTAAGTTCCGAAGATTACATTCGAGGAAATTAAATGGTCACCTTTCTTACGATCTGCGGTGTCCTATTCACTGTTGCATTTTTTTTGTATGCACTCTCTGCTGTTGACAATCAAAGTTTGGACAAAAAAGAAAAGGAACGCCTTGCCAAAGAAGGTAACTTAAGAGTTGGGGATCCTAGAAAAGTATACGGGAAAGAAAAAGATCCCAATCTTCCCAGGCTTCGCCTTTGTCCTGTTTGTGGGACATTACTAAGCAAAAACGAATTTTTATACGCTGCTATTTCCGCTTATACAAATAGTGAAGGGAAAAAACAAGCGCAAATATATGGATGTAAATACTGTTATTTGATTTTGGATTCTGAAAAAAATACAACTGATTCTTCTGAAGCAAGTAACAATGGTTTTGGACCACCTAGACCCACGGATGAACTATGAAACCGGGACTCGATTTATCAGAAAGTTTATCTTCTCTCAAAGGAATTGGACCTAAACGAAGAACCATTCTTTTAGAACATGGAATTTCAACTTTTTTTGAACTACTTACTTATTTTCCCCGCCGTTATTTGGATCGTAATTTTACCAAAGATATTATTTTAAAACAAGGGGATGTGGTCACTCTCCTTGGAACCATTGCTGATAGTTATATTGTACATGGAAAAAAAAGTAGGTTACTCGTTGGATTTAGAACCTTAAACAATGAACGTATCAATTTGGTATTCTTTCGTGGAGTGAATTTTTTTCATAAAATTTTCACTGTAGATAGAAAGGTTGTCGTTTCTGGAAAATTAGAATATTTTAAAGGATACCAAATCGTTCATCCTGAATACGAGTTTTTATCTGATAAAGATGATCCAGAAGATTCCATCCATGCGGGTCGCATTATTCCCCTTTATCCGTCTACCGAAGCCCTAAAAGAAGAAGGATTAGATTCAAAGGGACTACGTAAATTGATACATCAGGTTTTGGAAGGTGGAAACATCAAGGAAAACCTACCTTCTAAATTAGTCAAAAAACGAGAGTTACTTGGTCGAGATAAAGCCTTCCATGAAATTCATTTCCCTGAGACAATGGAAGCCGTACAAATTGCACGAAAACGATTTGCATACGAAGAATTTTTTTATTTTCAAAGACTTCTTCTTTACAAACAAAGAGAAAGGCAAAAAATAAAACGTATGCTTTGGCCACTTCCAAAATCTCCCTCCCGGGAAAATTTGGAAATAAATCTTCCCTTCGAATTGACGGAAGATCAAAAAGTTGCTGTAAATACCATTTTATCTCAAACTAGCTCGGATTCTCCTTCCGCTTTTTTATTACAAGGAGATGTAGGTTCTGGAAAAACCATTACAGCTCTACTCATTGGGCTTCACTATATCGATAACCACATTCAAGTAGTATTTTTAGCACCAACGGAAATTTTGGCCCGCCAACATTACCAAACCATTTATAAATTTATGGGGAATATGCCTTTTCTTGGCATTGAACTACTGCTTGGTGGTGAGAATAAAAAAATTCGTTCTGAAAAATTGGCAAGGATCAAAACAGGAGAATCGAATATCATTATTGGAACTCATTCTTTATTACAAGAAGATGTAGTTTTTTCAGATCTTGGACTTGTTGTGATTGATGAACAACATAAGTTCGGTGTCGACCAAAGAGAAACTATTCGTTCCAAAGGGAAAAATCCTGATATTTTGGCTATGACTGCGACTCCAATCCCACGAACACTTTGCCTTACTTTGTATGGAGATTTAACTTTAGTAAATATCAAAACAAAACCAAAAGGCCGTAAACCCATCGACACTCGGTGGTACAAGGAAGATCGAAGGATTGGCGTTTATAATTCAATTCGTAAATATGTAAGTTCAGGTAGACAATGTTATATTGTATATCCGTTAGTAGAAGAATCGGAAAAGGTAGATTTAGAATCTTGCACAGTTGCTTATGAAAACTTAAGAACTAATGTATTTCCTGATTTGAAAATTGGATTATTACACGGTAAAATGAAAAGTGCAGAAAAAGAATTCGTGATGGAAAAGTTTAAATCGGGAGAAATTCAAATCCTTGTCACAACGACTGTAGTGGAAGTGGGAGTGGATGTTCCTAACGCCACCATTTTAGTAGTCGAACATGCGGATCGTTTTGGAATTTCCCAATTACACCAGTTACGTGGACGTGTGGGAAGAAGTGATATTGAAAGTTTTTGTATTTTAATGACGGGTGATTTTATCAGTGACGAAGGAAGGGATCGTTTGGAAGCACTTGTCACTTCCAATGATGGATATTATTTAGCCGAAAAGGATTTGGCCATTCGGGGACCTGGGGAACTTCTTGGAGTCAAACAGAGTGGGCTTCCTGAGTTTAAAATTGCCGATTTAGTATCGGATCGGAATTTACTTGATGAGGCTAAAGAAGATGCTTCTTCCTTTCCTTTGGATGATCCTAATGAAGTCGCAGAATTGAGTACAAGATTCAGTGAAGGCAAATTTTTATTTGCGAATTAGTCCGCAATTTTTTAATGAACTAATTATGTTACGAACTAAATACATAACCTTGTTATTCGTTTCTTTATTCTTAGTTTGCGGTGAAAAACCAGTTAAAACAACCGAATCTGATTTGTATTTAGGTATAGAAAAAAAATCCTACTTAACAGGAAAATTTAATTCGCCTGGGCCACTAGCGGCAGTTATACTAGAAGAAAATGGAAAAGATCATTTCCTTAGGCCTGACGTTAAAAAAGCACTTCACCAAATGATTAACGATTTTGAAGATTCAAAACCATCTTCATACAAACAACATATTTTTTTAGTATCTTCTTTTCGTAATTTTAATCATCAAAAAGGAATATGGGAATCCAAATTCACTGGTAAAAAAGTAATGCGTTCGCCGATTAAAGGAAAAACACCAGAAGAAATTATCAATTTGATTTTAGAATTTTCTAGTGCACCTGGAACTTCTCGTCACCACTGGGGAACTGATTTTGATATCAATGCTTTGGATAATGCCTATTTTGAAGAAAATGGAAAAGGTAAAATTCTTTATGATTGGCTAAAACTAAATGCAGCCAAATATGGATTCTGCCAACCTTACAGTAGTTTATCGACAAGAAAAAATAAAGGTTACCAGGAAGAAAAATGGCACTGGTCTTATGCTCCGGTTTCCAATAAACTGACAAAAGAATGGATCAAAGGATTTACAACCGGAGAAATTCAATTGGTTGGAAGTTTTTTAGGGGCTGACGTTCTAGGAGACCGGGCATTGGATTATGTAAGTTCCATAAACCCGGATTGCGAAAAAATTAAGATCCCTTCTTTATAAGTTTTTATACAGATTCCACATACTGGAGAGTAGTGTTTCTGCATCACTATAAACAGGTTTCCAATTGAGAAGTTCTCTTGCTTTTGCAGAAGATGCTAAAAGTTTTGCAGGATCTCCCGCTCGCCTAGGACCTGTTTTGTGAGGTATGGTTTTACCAACCACTTTTTCAGAAAGGTCTGCCATTTCTTTGACTGAATATCCCGATTCCGAACCTAAATTTACCGTCAAACTTTCGTTTTTTGACATGATATAGTTTAATGCTAAAACATGGGCTTTGGCTAAATCAGAAACATGGATGTAATCACGAACACAAGTTCCATCTTCTGTATCATAATCCGTTCCAAAAATTTCGTAACCGTTACGAATCCCTGAGGCAACTTCCATGATGATCGGTAACAAATTGGCAGGAGTTTTTTCAATTCCTTTGATTCTACCTTTGGGATCATAACCTGCCGCATTGAAATAACGTAACCTAGCAGATTTTAAACCTTTTAGTTTATCAAACCATTCCAGGTTTTCTTCAATACATAACTTTGTATATCCGTAGTAGTTTTCTGGATTTAGTGGATGTTTTTCATCGATAGGTAGGTATTTTGGTGCTCCATAAACTGCCGCAGAGGATGAAAAAACAAAATACTGACAACCGTATTTTATCATAGCATCTAACAAAGCAAAGGTTCCATTTAAGTTGTTGATTGTATATTTAAGTGGGTCAGTCATGGATTCACCTGCAGCCTTCCAAGCTGCAAAGTGAAAAACAGCATCTATTTTTTTAGAGAATGTTTGTTTTAAAACATTAGGATTTTGGATTTCCCCTTTGATGAATTCATTTCCAGGAAATAAATTGGCTTCGTTTCCTTTTTCCATATCATCTACAATGATAATCTCATGTCCAAGTTCCATAAGCTCTAAGACAATATGACTTCCAATATAACCGGCTCCCCCGGTGACGAGAATTCTCATTCTTCGTCAGATCCACCTGCAACAAATCGGTGGTCAACTACTCCACGTTTGCTAGTTTCAAAGAACTCGATAATTTTTTGAACTTCTGGTGCCGGGTTTGGATCTTTTTTTAATTCGGTAAGCGCTTGTTTGGTGTTGAGTCCACTGTGGTAAATCGTTTTATAAACGCGTTTGATTGCTAAGCGCACATCAGCAGATATTCCTGCACGTTTCATTCCCACTACGTTTAAACTCACGACGGAACCTGGGTGTCCATCTACTGTAGCATAAGGAGGGACATCTTTCACAACTTTTGTTAGACCAGCTAACATTGCATAATCAGCAACTCTTACAAATTGGTGAACACCAACTGACCCGGATATAAAAACTTTATGACCGATGACTACGTGGCCAGCAAGCATTGCGTTTTGGACCATAATGTTGTGGTCGCCCACGATCACATCATGGGCAATATGAACGTTTCCCATAAGATAGTTATGATTACCAATGACTGTAGCTTTTCCTTCTACAGTTCCTCGATGGAAAATGACGTTTTCGCGCATATGGTTGTGGTCACCAATTTCTAAATAGGTTTTGGTTTCCGGTTTGAAAGCTAAATCTTGTGGTAAACCGCCGAAACTCCCCCCAGAAGATATTTTATTGAACTTACCAATGCGAGTTCCTGATAGGATCTTAACGTGGGATTCAATGACGGTTCCTTCGCCGATTTTGACATCTTTCTCAATGATACAAAACGGTCCAACTTCTACGGACTCATGGAGTTCCGCCTTGGGATCGATGATGGCAGTGGGGTGAATTTTCATAGTGTTTTACAAAAAAAACCGATTCCGAAGACCTGCAAATGATTTTTTAAAATGTAATTTACACGCTTTTCTTAGTCTGTTTACTTTTGAATGGGTGGTGTAACTTGCTTATAGATTGGTCACGTATAGAATCTTTAGTGGATATGAACGATCCGGAGGATCAGGCCTGGTTAAAAGAGATGATCGTCTCTCTTTTGGAAAATATGGCTACTCGGGTTGAAAATTTAGACCGACTTTTGGTGTCAAAAGAACAAAAGGATTTGCAGGCAGAGTTACACCAAATCAAAGGAGTGGCTGCCAATTTTGGTTTAGCTGCACTTTCAGAAGTGGTGATCAAAGCGGAAGGTTTTGCAAAAACCGGCGAAATTGATGCTTCTGTTGAAGAAGGAAAAAAGATCGCTGCCATCTGGGAATCCTCCAGACAAGAATTAGAAAAAAAGTTTTCTACTTAAAAAATCTACTTCCGTACCTCTATTTAGTTTGCGGCTGACATTTCAACTGCCGCCTTACTTCCATTATAGACTCCTTCAATTGTACTTCGAATCACCGACTCGTTCATTCTAAGTAATAAATCATCTGATTCTGTAAAAATATGAATGAGTTCTTTTGCGTGAGAGGCTTCCCTACATTCCACAGTACCTTCCCCAAGTTCTAAGGAGCGAACCACAGATGCAGCTTCATGGTCTCCCACTCTGCGAATAAAAAGTTTGGGCACAGGATAAAAAGCAAGTTCAGATGGTTTCGTCACAAGGACGTCTGTAATACGAATGAGTTTATCAGTAGCAGAAAAAGCTTCTGTATGAGATGGAAAATGAAACAGAACTACTGGTGGATTGTTTTCATGATCTTCAGAACGCAAAGGATGACGTTCAATAAAATGAATTAAATCATCCCAATTATCAATTGATAAATAAGGAATTTTTTGAACGATAAGAAATGATTCGATAGATTTTAATACTTTAGAGTGATCACCTGTGTTGATCCAAAACACAGCTTTTTTATTCTGAAGGTGTTTTTTGGAAAGTCGAATCAGATCTAATACATAACCTTTCTGAGCACCAGCTCCTCCGATGGGAATGAGATATCTTCTGCATTTTTTTGAATCAATCCTTCGCACTCGATTTTCGCTATCAGTGACAGCATTGGAAACTACATCTTCCGATACCCAATGACCAGCAACGGCAAGATTTTCTTTCGGTACACCCATCTGGATAAACTTCGAATAGGCGGAAGGTGATTGGACTAAGTTGAGTGCTCCTGGTACAAGTAAATAATATTGTGGAAAATTATCACAAATGAGATGGATTGTTTTTTGAAATCCGGAAGCTACTGCTATTTGACCATTTAACGGGTATGTGGTGATGACCGAAGAGTCTTTTGGAATTCCATTCATAAGCCCTTTATATAATTCTGCTAATTGGCAAGAGAGTTCTAAAGAAGTTAGATTCCCTTGGGACATAAGTGCACCCCAAAGCCATTCCACTGGCCCTCCAATTTCGGCACTCAGTCTAGAAAAATAACTATAACCAGAATCAATATCCGCTATCGCTTTTGCTTCTGGTGAGTTTATCGCAAGTAGGTCATGTAAGTAGGTGGGAATTTGTTTTTTTAATGAATGTGAATAAACAGAGAGGGCCATGCGATGGTGGCCATATCCCATACGAATGCTTCCCACTACCAATCGTTTTTGAATGAGATTTGGTCCCTTGTCAGAGATGAGTTCCAAACCTGGGTATAAAGAGGATGGCGATGAAAACAAAGGAACAGAAGAGTTACCGATAGAATACCGTTTTTGAAGGATTCCTCGAATGAGGCCTGCGGTTTGTTTCGACAAAAAGCCGGTTTCCAGGCCGAACATGGGTTCTCGATTCATGTGGGAAGTCTATCGATCTTGGATTCTCTTTCAAGTGAAATTTCAATTCTTAGCTGACAGGTGACCAAATTTGCCTATTTCTGGTATCTATGGAACAAGTTTATATATTGGGCGGACTTAGATCTGCATTCGGTAGTTTTGGCGGAACTCTCAAAGATATGAGTGCCGTAGACCTTGGAGTTGAAGTCTCCAAAGCAGCACTTCAGAAAACTGGTGTGGACCCATCTCTAATAGAAGAAAGTATTTTTGGTAATGTCATACCCACAGGCAAAGACGGAATTTATTTAGCACGACATATTGGTTTGAAATCTGGAGTTCCAATTGCGAGCCCTGCACTCACACTAAATCGACTTTGCGGTTCTGGAATGGAAGCAGTCATCCAAGCAGCCAAAAAAATTATGTTGGGTGAAGCACATACCGTTCTTGCTGGCGGTGTTGAATCAATGAGTAACGCGCCTTATGTGGTTCGTAATGCTAGATTTGGCGTTCGTTATGGAAATTCTGAATTTGAAGATTCATTGGCGACTGGTTTAACAGATATTTATGTAGAACTTCCAATGGGAATGACTGCTGAGAATTTAAGTGACCAATACAAAATCTCAAGGGAAGAACAAGATCTTTGGGCAGCAACTTCTCAAGAAAGAGCAGAAGAAGCAACTAACAAAGGTATCTTAAAAGAAGAGATTCATGCTATTACAATCAATGGAAAAAATCCAATTGTCTTTGATAAAGATGAGTTCATAAAAGGAAAAGCAGGTGCCACAAAGTTAGCTACTTTGAAACCTGCTTTTAAAAAAGATGGATCTGTCACTGCTGGAAACGCATCCGGGATCAATGATGGTGCATCTGCAATGATCGTAGCTTCTGCATCTCAAGCAAAAAAATTGGGAAAAGAACCTTTGGCGATTGTAAAGTCTTGGGGACATGCAGGTTGTGATCCTGCAAAGATGGGAATTGGTCCAGCGATTGCCATTCCAGCTGCGTTACAAAAAGCAGGACTCAGTTTAAAAGATGTTGGACTAGTGGAAGTTAACGAAGCTTTCGCTGCTCAGTATTTAGCCGTTCAAAAAGAACTAGGACTAGATCCAAAAATTACCAATGTCAATGGAGGAGCGGTTGCGATCGGACATCCACTCGGAGCTTCTGGAAACCGTGTTACCTTAACTCTTGCATTAGAGATGCAAAGACGAGGAGTAAAATACGGAGTAGCTTCCCTATGTATTGGTGGTGGACAAGGAATCGCTATCGTTCTAGAAAACCCAAAAGCTTAAACCCTTTAGTTTAGAAATCTTTCGAGTTGTCACTGTCTCAGCTTTCCTAATGCGAAATTGCCTTGGGGAGGTTGGAGGACTTCTCGGAAGTAAAAAACCAATATCTGCTTAGGACTCAGTCGATTTAAGTCGATGTTAATAGTAGCGCATGGATCCAAATATCTTTTGGATACGGACGTTCCTAGTGCTTCGAATCCTAATTAAAGCGGATAAATAAATGCATTCTGAAGTTAGGCGAAATCTTGAAAAAATCCGCACCGTGTTTCGCAGTAATTATCTACTTGCGGAATTAGACGAAGCAGAACGGGAAAGCCTACTCCCATTTATCGAAGTACGTTTTGTTCGATTGGGTCAACATTTAATCAAAGCCAACCAAATGCCAGAATACATTCATTTTGTTTTGACTGGTCGATTTGGAATGAAACAAAACAAACAAGACCTAAGTTTAGGGAGGTATGCATATGTTGAAGTTGGCGAATCGATTGGAGAAAGAATTACGCTCACAAAAACTCCTTCGAAACATGATTACTATGCACTTGAACCTTCTATCGTTTTATTACTTCCTGCTTCTCGTTTTTTAAAGTTAGTTGATTTACATCCAGAAATTGCGGAAAAAGCAAAACATAGAGAAGAAGAACAAGAAAAGTTTCATTATGTTCGTAAACTTAGTTTTTTTGAGGAACTTTCCCCTGAAGAGATCAAACTTATTCTCAAATCCATTCAGTTAGTAAAAGTAACGCAAGGGGATTTTATTTTTTCTGAAGGGGAAGAGGGAGACGCTGCTTATATTGTTCGATCTGGAAAAATTCAGATCAGAACAGAAAATCCAAGGAAAATTATCTCCATTATGCGGTCGGGGGATATTCTAGGTGAGATTGCAATTTTCAAACAACAAAAACGATTAGCAAGTGCAGTTGCATCAGAAGATTCCGATTTATATAAAATTCCTGGATCTATTTTCCGTAAGGTAATTGGCGTAGAGAAAGGGAACAAGTTAGAAGAAATTGTTCAATCGCGTTTACTGCGTTATTCGACATACAAGGCAAAAGAAAAAGAAGAGAATACAATTCGCCCATTTGTTTCGAAACGATTTGAAATTAGAAAGGGGACAAAAAAATTATATATTGAGCAAGTAACAACGGACCAACTAACTTTAGTTGGACTTGTTTGTAGCGAACTATCCTTACGAACATTTGATAAACCTCTTCCTAACAATTGGAAAATAAGAATTAAAAACGAATTAAATCGAAATATTGTTCCTGGAATTTTTGAATTAGCAATTGAATTAGAGAAGTTGGGATTTTTAACCAAACAACAACATTTGTCACAAGAACAATTAACTGAATTAGAAAATCCAGTTTTTATTACCGATGACGAGAGTGTTCCGTGTTTGTTGTATTTGTATGACTACGAATTAGATGCAGTTCTTATCTCTCATCCTATTAAGGGAGTTTACGAACTTTCAATTTCTCAGTTCTTGCAAATTTGGGATGGAGTTGTATTACAATTTTCTCCGGCACCAGCTACAATGTCTGCAGATGTAAGTTTGATCAGTTTTTTTAAAGAACTTCGAACTTTGTTTAGTCCGAAACGTAGTGAAATTCGTTGGATCTTAGTGGCAACTATACTTTCTGCCATACTAACTTTATCATTACCGTATTTGATTCGTCAGGTGGTAGACCAAGTATTGGTTTTTTCCGACAGAAATTTTCTGTTCACATTAGTGACTGGTGTAGGATTATCTGTTTTTTTTCAAACTTTGTTTTCTTTATTTAGAAACCTAATCTCTATCGGGCTTATGCAAGGTCTGGAGTATAATTATTTCGTTAGATTTTTCCAACATATACTCAATCTTACCTTACCCGAATTTAGAAAATTTGAAACCGGTGATTTTACGCAAAGGTTAAAAGAAAATCAAAAAATTTTAGAAATTACGCAGAGATCTGGTTTGTTTTTGATTTTAGATTTGGTGACTTTGCCTATTTATTTATTTATTTTATTCCGTTTGGATAGCAGTCTTTCTTTTGTTGGTTTATTTTTTCTAATCGTATATTCATTGTTTGTTGTAAATTCAAGCGCAAAAATTAAAAAATTGCAAAAACATAGTTTTGAATCTAAAAAGAAAACAACTTCCTTTTTCTTGTCCTTATTTGCTGGAATGCCACTCATCAAATCTTCTGCAATGGAAAGTCGATATCTCTCTAAGGGACTTAATGAAATTGCAAGAACGATTCTTACTAATTTAAGAGTGGGAAAAAGGGTTCATGTTTTGCAATTGATGAGCAAATTTTTCGAACAAATTGGACTTATCGCCGTGATTACATTTGGAGTTAGCGATGTTTTGGACGAATCACTTTCTCTTGGAAGTTTTTTAGCTTTTTTAGTGTTATATTCTCTTCTAATGGAACCAATTGTTCGGCTTTGCCATTTGTATGAAGACCTGAGTGAACTAAGAGAATCGCGTATGCGGTTAACAGAAATATATTCATTACCTGGAGAAATTGTCAGCCAACGTCCGTTTGGTGAATTGCCGAGATTATCGGGAAAAATAACTTTAGATCATATTAGTTTTAAATATTCGGATACAGGTTCTGAGATACTATCAGATATCCATTTAGAAATCGAAGCTGGTGAAAAAATAGCAATTGTAGGTCGAAGTGGTTGTGGTAAATCCACTTTGATGAGAATTATGATGGGAACTTTATCCCCTACCAAAGGAAAAGTGTTTTTTGATTCATTTGATTTATCCACTTTAGATCCAGAAGAAGTTAGAATCCAATTTGGTGCGGTAGAACAACATCCAATTCTTTTTTCTGGTAGTATTTCCGAAAACTTATCTAAAAAAAATCCTTCATTGAATAAAGAATCATTGTTAGCTGGCGCAAAGTTAGCCTCGGTTGACCATTTTGTGGAGAGGTTTCCAATGAAATATGAAACAAAAATTGGTGAATCCGGAATCGGACTTTCTGGAGGTCAGAGGCAGCGTTTGGCAATTGCAAGGGCACTCGTTACCAATCCGAGTATTTTGTTTTTGGATGAACCAACATCAGCATTAGATTCCGAAACAGAATCACATATTCAATCGCAATGGGAAACAGTTTTTAAAGATAGAACGGTAATTCAAATCTCACATAGACTTCATAGTACAGTAAGTGCAGATAAAATTATAGTGTTGGATGAAGGTCGGATTGTAGAAATTGGAACTCATGCAGAATTGATTACAACAAAAGGTTTTTATTACCATTTATTTCCAACTTTAAGTGAAGGGGATAATGATGTTTAAAAAATTTAAAAATATAAAAGAAACTGATTCTAATTGGGAATCTAGACATTCTGCATCTTACTATGATGAATTATTAAAACATCCAGCACCAAATTGGGAAAAGAAGGGAATTTATTTAATCTCTGCTTTTTTTGTTTGTTTTGTATTGTTTTTAACTTTTGGAAAGGTTGATGTCGTTGTGCAGGCGACAGGATCGATTCGACCGAAAGGAAACTATCATGTAGTGGAGGCATTAGAAACTGGGACACTGACAAACCTATATGTAAAATCTGGCGATTTTCTTAAAAAAGGAGATCCCATTATGGAATTAGAATTTTCTGAACAACAAATTGAATTATCAAAAGATACAAATAACTTAGAGTATGAGGAAAAAAAATTACAACGTTTAATTCGAAATAAAAAGGAAGCAGAGAAAATTTTAAAAAACTTGGCTTCTAATTTAGAAAATAATTCCGGTTCTGCTTTATCGGGAGCAGTTCTAAGCAAATTCGTTAGTTTGAAAAAAGCGTTTATGGATTTTCAAAATGGTGTTGGTGCCAAGTTTATATATGAGCAAAGTTTATTAGAGTTTAATGAAGAGTTTGGAAATTTAAAGGACGAAATTCAAAGAGAGGAAAACACAATCTCAAGCCTTAGAGGTGATACAAAATTAAAACGAGAAAGAGTTGCTAATGCAATTATTCGTATGCCTTTTTCTGGAATCATCGGTGAGCTCTCTGTTAATAACGTAGGACAAAATATTATACGTGGACAGACCGTAGCATCTTTGATGGAAGAAGGCCAACCATTAGAGGCTATAGTGGAAGTGAGCAGTAAAGATATTGGTGCAGTTCGATTAGGTTTATCTTCTATTATAAAAGTTAAGGCGTTTCATCAAAATGATTTTGGTGTAGTAGAGGGAACCGTATCCCAAATTATTCCTAATACAAAGGAAAAGGATTCCTTTTCAGTTATTTTAATTTTAGGAACTCAAGATTTGAATCAAGATGGAAAAGAATTTCAATTGTTTCCTGGATTAAAGGTAGTTGCAGATATTGTAATAGATAGAAAAAGTATTTATCAAATTTTATTTCGTTATGCTGATCCTAGGAATTAAAATTGAAACATAAAACAATAGAAATTCCGAAATCATTTGTCGAAGATGAGTTTTTATCGAAACTATCTACGAATGACTTAACTAAATTTATTGGTTTATTTGAATTTAGGTCTCTAGTAGCAAATGATAGAATTGGTGGAAATGAATTTGAACCTACACCGTTCTTAATGGTCGAAACAGGTAGGATTCAAGTAAAATTAAAAATTAATGAAAAGGAACTTTTGATTAAGACTTTAACAGAAGGTACTTTTTACGGCGTCACTGAGTTTTCATCTGATTCATTAAAAAAACAATTTTTCCAAGTAGAAGAAAATTCTAGGGTTAGAGTTGTATCGCAACTTCAGTTCTTAAAATTCATAGAGTCGGATAACAACAGAAAAAAACTTTGGAATGAATATAAAGAAAATGTACAACTTCGAGATGAATTAAGAATTCACCCCTATTTCAGAAAACTTTCAAATTCGGAAATCCAAGAATTATCGAAAATACTTATAAAGCGGAAGATTCCTTCAGGACAAACATTGATAAAGGAAGGAAGTAAAAGTTCCTCTTTGTTTTTTATTCGTTCAGGAAGATTCAAAGTCACCAAATCTACTTGGCAAAAAGATTATTTTTCATTTGTTGAGGCTGGCTCTGTGTTAGGTGAAATGGGGGTATTGGAAAAAAAAGCAAGAAATGCGACTGTTACGGCCGTCGAAGAAAGTTTTGTATATGAACTTTCCTCAAAGGACGCAGTGGAAATCTTTAAAAAATCTGAAAGTCTATTGATAACCATTCGTTCTATAATGAGCGAAAGGAAACTAAACTTAGGTGATGGTTCTGAAGAAGATACAATGGAAACATTGTCAATTTACGAAGAAGATAAGTTCCATTTTTTGCCTAAATTAAAATTTCAACCACCAATTAGAAATCAATTGCGCTTTCCTTATTTATTCCAAGACGGTAAGTTTCAATCTGGCGATGCCTGTCGCAAAATGATTTTTAGGTATTGGGGTTTTTCTTTTGCTGATTATGACGCAGATTCATCATTTCCTGACTTTGATCCAGACATAAGACCAAATCACTGGAAAAATAGTTTTGGAGAAGGTAAGGGAGATTGTTACTTTGTTAATTGGAAAGATCATGAACCAGAGCTACATAACATTCCAACCATTGGATTCTTAGAAAATTCAAGGTATGTCATCTTAAAGTCGATTGAAAAAAAGAGAGTTATTATTTTTGATCCAGAGTTTGGAGATGTAAATCTCTCTCGTGAAGAGTGGGATCAGAAATCTTCATCAATAGTCATTTATTTCATTCCTAAAACCAAACCTGAACCTAAATGGGAGTTGAAGAATCGTTTCTTTTTTGGACTCGCAGAGTATTTTTTACCTGCAATCCAATATTTAAAAGCCGGTATTGTTGCTAGTTTTGTGATTAAAGGATTGGAAGTTTTTATTCCACTGGTAAATTTATATTTGATCGATGCCGTTTTGTTACAAGAGAATAAGGAATTTTTTATTCCGGTAATTTTTTCTGTTGTTTTACTTAGTTTTTCTCAATCCTTTCTTGCTTATTTTAGATCGAATGTTATTTTTTTTACAAGTAATCGAGTTAACCAAACTATTGCTATTCGGTTTTTGGTAAAATTGATTTCCTTACCCATTTCCTTCTTTGAAAGAAATAGAAAAGGAGAAATATTAAATCGTTGGGAAGAAATTGAATCTATTATATCATTTTTCTCGGACCAAGGAGCAATGAAATTCTTTGATTTACTTTTTAGCTCGTTAGTCTTTATAATTTTTCTTTTTCTATCTCCAATTTTACTTTTAATAATCGTATTATTAATACTACCTGAAGTGTTAATCCTTCGTACATTAACTCCGAAAATTGTTGAAGAAACAAAGAAAGAGTCCCTTAAAAAATCGGAAACACTAAGTTATTTTATCGAAACGATAAATGGATTTGAAACCATAAAAAATTTGGGAGCTACTTATTCGCATCGTTGGGATTTTGAGAAACGACTGACATCTCAATTGAATTCGGAAGGGAAAAAGTTATTTTATTCCAACTTACTTTTTACTAATACAGAGTTTTTTAAACAGATTACAGTGGTAATTGTAATGTTAGTTGGAAGTGTTTTAATTCTCAAAGATCAAATGACACTTGGAACTCTTTATGCGATCATAGGTTTAGTTGCATATATTCGTAATCCAATCATTTCTTTATATGATGATTTGTTAAAATTTCAAAAGGCAAATATTTCTTGGAATCGATTACGTAGTTTTGAATCGCTGGATAGTGAGATCACTGATAAGGATAACCTATTTAAGGTAGATCTTCCAGAAGTTAAAGGAAACATTGAATTTAAAAATTTGAGTTTTTCTTATGATACTCTTAAACCCGAATCTGGTATTCGTAATTTAAAATTAAAGATTCAGGCGGGTAAAAAAGTTGCTTTTGTTGGTAGGAGCGGAAGTGGTAAATCGACTATTTTAAAATTAATACTCGGTTTGTATCAGCCGCAAGAAGGAGAAATTTTCATTGATGAGGTATCATTGAATGAAATTTGGCTTCCTAGTTTGCGAACTAAAATAGGCGTAATCTTTCAAGAAAATCCTTTAATTGCAGGAACGGTTAGAGAGAATATATCAATCACTAAACCAGAAGCAACACTTAGCGAAGTAGTGGAAGCAGCAAAACTTGCCTGTATACATGATGATATCGTCAAACTTCCGCTTGGTTACGATACAGAAATATCCGAGAAGGGATTCGTTTTTTCTGGAGGTCAAAAACAACGGTTATCATTAGCTCGTTTATTTCTCCAAAAGCCAAATCTACTGTTGTTGGACGAACCTACTGCTTCTCTAGATAAAGAAACGGAAGCAAGGATTCTGTCTCATATAAATACTGTTTTTGCTGGTGCTACGATCATTACAGTGGCCCATAGATTAGATACTATCCGCAATTATGACCAAATTTTTGTTATGGAACGAGGTAAATTGGAAAGTAAAGGAACTCATCGAGATTTACTTTCTAAGGGAGGAATTTACCAATTACTTCATTCTAAACAGGAAGCGATCCGATAATTGACATAGTGGTTCGTTTTTATCTATATATTCTTTTCAATTTATTTTTCTTTTTCTTGGTATCTAATTTATGGTCTGAACCTGTAGATTTTTACGAATTACCAAAATTAGTTGGTGAGAAATCTTATGAATTAAAATTGAAGGAAATGGAAATCGAACGAAAGAAGGTTGATATCGATTCCAGAAATTTACGATATTTGCCTTCTGTTAATTTAGAACATTCTCCATTTTTCGAAGCTTTACGTGGTGATGGGTACAATAGAAAAGGTTGGAACACTTCCTTAAATTTAAATTGGAATTTTCAAGACCAAGGCAATACGGTTCTTACCAATATGATTTTGGAATTAGAATATGAACGACTATTATTGGAATACCGAGCATTATATCAAAAAGAATTATTTGATCAGGCTTTTCAATATGCTGAAACCTTAAAACTTTTGGCATTTTATGATTATGATTTTTCTAACGAATCAGATGCTGACAAACAGTTTCAGACAGTACAAAAACTTTACAAACAAGGAATCGAATCATATTTAGTAACACAAAACTCGAAAGTAGATTATTTTTTCTACAAGTACAATGCTATTAAATCTAGGTTAGACCAACAAAAAAGCCAATCTATATTCAGAAGAAAGTTTCTATTAAAAGATGTTGCCCTAAAACAAATTCCTGAACGAGACTATAAAATTCTCCCTATGGAAACAACACTTGCAGAATATGAGAAAAATCTAACTGATTTAAACTTTGATATTATTTTGACCATCAACCAAGTGAAGATTTTGGAAATCCAAAAGATGGTTAGATTTAATGAGTTATGGGTTCCTGATTTTTTTGTCAATGTATACAATCAAACGAGCCGTGAGTCTTTTTCCGGTTTGAGTGGAACTTGGGCAAACTCAATGGAGGTATATGATTATAGTAGGAATGATTTTAGTCGGTATGCTAGATCTTCAGATGCAGATTTTAATGTGGGAGGAAATTTCGGATTCCGTTTTCCTTTATTCAATCGTTGGTTGTCAAAAAATGAATTTGATAAATCAAAAATTGAAATCAAATTAGCCAAATCTCAATCACAGTTTTTGCGAGAAAACACTGGCTTGTATCTTTTTGAACTACTCCAACAACATAACAACTTAGTTGAACTGTATGATATCTCTAGAGAAAGTAAACGTATTGCTGAAGAAAACTATCAAATCATGGAAAAAGCATATAAAACTGGCTCAGCGTCCATTATAGAACTGCAAACGGTGGATAGGCGACTACGTGATGTAATGCGGAACGAAATACAAAACCGATATGACCTGATACAACTGAGACTTCAAATTGGCCTACTTTTAGGAGATACAATGAAGTTTTTGAACAATTAAAGCTCTGTCGGACGGATATTCGTTTCTTGGTTTCTGGATTCACCAACCCCACATTTTTCTTTTTTCCATTGGTCTAAAATTTCATCTGCTTTTATTTTATTTTTATAATGTATATAAGGTGTTGTGAGAATCGGTATAAGAAAAATTGGAGACAATGCAGAATGGAGTAGAGAAAGAGTGACTACAAGGCCGAGAGTCAAAACGTTCTCATCAAATACCTCTGTTACTTGACGTTTGGTTTGGTAGTAATAAGCTAAACAATCTTCTGTATGGTTTGTTGGATTAAATGGAATACTCACACATCCATTGAAGCTGATTAAATTTATGATTATAATGATACGGATAAATTTTGGATACATGTTCTAACAGCTTCTAGATTCGTTTCTTCTATCATGCGATGGAAGTTTCTTACTTTATAGAGTCCATATAAAAATTCAGAAGTACTTCCATTTTTGGAAATGGTTTCCTCTTTAAATAAGACTTTGTTTTTGTATAACTTATATTTAAAATCTACGGTATATACCGCTTCTCTAAATTGAATGGGCCAAATTCCCGTGAGCGGCCACAATGCGGGCCAAGTATACCACCAGTTGTATTTGTCTTGGAAGTCTGTTTTCATTTCCACATCGATTGTATAATAATCGGATGTCGTTTTTGGATCTAGTTCGGTGAAAACAGTTTGAAAAATTCCAGAAGATGTTAGGTGGCCTTTAAAAGCCATTCTCCATGCATCTGTATAAACTCCTCTATCGGCAGAAAGAATTTCAAACTTACCAATCACTAAAGGTAAGTTAGTTTGTGGTCTACTCATATTTCCGTTGGGGGAAGGTGGCGGAACTTGGCGTAAATCTACAGAACAATGAATCAACAATAGAAACGGTATAAAATAGGTAAGAAATCGCATTTTTAGTTGTTGAGTGTAAGGTATTATGAAAATGGATCAATCAATTTTCTTATATTTATAGAGATGGATGTGATTTTCTATTTTTCTTTCCCAGATGTAGTTTTTTGGAGCGAAGATTGGAGAAGTTTGGTTTTTGAATTGGTAAAAAACAAAATATTCTGCCGAATATTCTCTGTTTGGAAGAAGTAGCTGAACTTTATTTCTGTTAGATAAATATTGCGGAATATTTGATACGATGGATTTACCTTCCAATAATTTACGAAGTGTATACATATCTTTTGATGATATTGCGGGATTCATAATATCTTTTTTATAAGAATATACTTTAGATAAGGGACCAAACCAAAAAAATAAAGAAATTGAGACTAATAGAGAAGTGATATAAACCATATATCTGACTTTAATATTCAATGTTTCAACAGTTTCAATAAAGCTGATGAGTAGGATGGGAACGGCTATAAAGCTGTGATGAGTAAATGGTGTTTTGTTTACTTCATATGATGAGAGGATCGAATACAAAAAATAGGGTAACAAACAAAGGATCAGTTTGTTTTTAAATTGTAAAAATAAAAAGGGTAAATTTAGAAACAAAAATAGATATGGAAACAAATGTAGATTTTGAATTGCACCAATTGGATTTTGGTAACGTTCCCAATGAGTTGGCATTGCAAAAATAGAATTTTGCATTTTGCTTAAAAGAAAAATTGAAAACAAAAAATATAAAAAGGATATGGTTCCAATGAATAAACTTTCTCTTTGGTTTGTTCGAAGTAAGACTAAAGAAAACATAATCCAAACCAAAGCACATTCTTCTTTAACGAGTAGGCTCAAAACAAAAAACAGGATCCAGTATCGCGATTTTTGATTCCAGAAAAAATAAAATAAGAAAAAAAGTGGGATCCATAATACTTCGGGATGGAAATCAAAAATTTGAATCCAATAAATAGGGAGAAATAAAGCATACAAAAAAGGATAAATCCATTGGTAAGATTTTTCTCTTTTATAAAATGGAAAGATTAAGATAGGGAAACTCAAAACAAAAGCTTGGAATATCAGCAAACATTCAACATTCGGAAAGAAAAAGTATAACAAGGATAAAGGGTAAATATACCAGTTGATATGATCGGCAAAATAATGGTGATTGTTACCATCAACACCGAGGGCAGTCATCGCTTTTCCTAGATGCACTATATTATAAAATAAATTTTCAAAAAGACCGATATCTACCCCCGCACCCATATGTTGGTAACGAAAAATAGACCTTTCTGATAAAAAATAAAAAACCACAAACCATAAAAAAAAAGAAGGCAAGTGGTAACGAAGCGATTTCATTTTTATTTTGTAAAACTTCCTGTGAGAGCCGCTTCTGCACATTTCATTCCATCAATTGCTGCTGAAACAATTCCTCCAGCATAACCTGCTCCTTCTCCGCAAGGAAATAAACCTTTGATTTGGATGTGTTCTAATGTATCGGGATTTCTAGGCACTTGAATGGGAGAAGAAGTTCTTGTTTCTGGTGCATGGATGATAGCTTCATTCGTAAAGTATCCTTTCATTGATGATTCGAATTCTTGGAATCCTTTTTTTAATGAATCAGCAATGAGAGGAGGAAGTAATTCTGATAATGATACAGAAACAAGTCCTGGTGTGTAAGAAGTTTTAGGAAGGTCATCTGAAATTTTATTTTTGGTAAAATCTACCATTCGTTGTGCTGGTGCCTTTTGTGTTCCACCATTCATAACAAATGCCTTTTGTTCAATGGAAGATTGGTATTGTAAGGCAGAAAAAACTCCGTAAGATTCAAATGGCTTAAAATCATCAAATCGAAGTTCAACGACGATACCAGAATTTGCAGTGGGACGCGAACGTTCGGCACTTGACCAACCATTTGTGACAACTTCACCCGGTTTGGTGGCGCATGGTGCAATCACTCCACCGGGGCACATACAAAAGCTATAAACTCCTCTGCCATTGATTTGTTTAACAAGCGAATATTCGGATGCAGGTAAAAGGGGATTTTTGACATCACAGTGGTATTGGATGGAATCAATTAAACTTTGTGGATGTTCTACTCGCACACCGATGGCAAGAGGTTTTGTTTGGATTTGAATTCCCTTTTCATACAAAAGTTGAAACATTTCTCTTCCTGAATGGCCTGTGGCTATGATCACATTTTTTGCCATCCACTGGTCACCAGAAGTAGATTTTACGCCGGTAATAGAATTTCCAGAGAGAATCAAATCTGTGATCCGAGTTTTAAAATGTATCTCTCCTCCAGCGGCAAGAATACACTCTCTTATATTTTGTATAATACGTGGAAGTTTATTTGTTCCAATATGGGGATGTGCATCAACTAATATTTGTTTTGTGGCTCCAAATGTAACTAGATATTCCAAAACTTTACGTATGTTTCCTCGTTTTTTGGATCTGGTATAAAGTTTTCCATCCGAATAGGTTCCAGCTCCTCCTTCTCCAAAACAATAATTGGAATCTTCGTTGACGAAATGGTGTACGTTGATTCCCCGTAAATCTTCCACTCTATCTTTAACATTTTTCCCACGTTCCAAAATGATTGGTTTTTTTCCTAACTCTAAGACTCGTAAGGCGGCAAAGAGTCCAGCAGGACCGGCTCCAATGATAATCACTGGTTCTTCTAAACTCACATTGGGAAAATGTGGAATCGGATATTCAAGGGGAATAAATTCTTCCTTAATATAAACATCCAATCGCAATTGGAAAACTACATTTCTTTGTCTGGCATCAATCGACCGGGATGTACATTCAATATGTTTGATATCAGATTTCGGAATTTTGTTTTGTTTGGAAACAAACTGCAACAAATGATCTGGGTTTGATGCAATCTCTGGTGTGACTCTGACGTTTAGTTCTAGTTTCAAGGTTAAATTCGTAATCTAAATTTCTAAATTAAATAATCATAGAAAATAACGAGATACCTTACAATCTTTGGATTGTGAGATTATTGATTTAGACTTTTTCTCATTAAAGATGCAATCGCTTTTTCGTTTTCTCCGGACATCAATTCTAGATTTGCGATCACAAGATTTCGCCGTTCTTCTGTATGATTTTGGCTCAGCTTTTGTTTGCCTTCAATATGAGTGATTTTGATTTCAAAAGGAACAATTCCTTTTTTTAATCCTTCTATATAATTGGTATCTACAGAATGAATTTGATACTTCGAGTCCTTTGATTCGAACCGATTGACTAATGCAATCAAACTCTTTTGTATTTTTTCGGGATCATCTACGATATTTAAAATTCCTTTTACATGCACTGCCGTAAAATTCCAAGTCGGAACTGCTCGGTCTGTTTCATACCAAGACGGTGAGATATAACAATGTGGTCCTGTAAAAATACAAAGAACTTCTTTTCCGACACTTTCTTTTTGTGGATTTGGTTTTGCAAAATGCCCCACTAAAGTTTGTTTGTCGTCTGAAAGTAAAAGAGGCAAATGAGTTGCTTCTATCCCATTTTTTGAATCCGATACTAAAATCGAAAAAGGATTTTCTTCGATGGATTGGTAAATAAATTCTGTTTCCATTAAAAAATGTTCTGGGATGTACACAATGTCCTTCTCCTAAATTAAACAGACTTCCAAAAGTAAGTCAAAAATTCGGTTTCTTGTTCAAAACCTTCTTTTGCATATAATGCGCGAGCCTCTTTGTTGTGGGTGGAAGTGGAAAGTTCTAATCCTTTACCAGAATTTGTTTTGGTAAAAGTTTTTGCTTCAGCAATCAGTTGTTTTGCGATTCCCTTTTTGCGGAATTTACTTTTAACAAAGAGGTCATTTAGAATATAAGATCTTTGCATGGAAATCGAAGAAAAGACTGGATAAAGTTGCGTAAAGCCAAGAATTTCTCCAGTGTCCGGATCTTCTGCTAAAAAAATAATGGACTCTGCATGTTCCATTCGGTCTTGTATGAACTTATTTGCGCCTGTTAGGTTAGTGGGTTGTCCATAAAATTGTCTGTATTCATCGAAAACAGGGGAAATTTTGGATACATCTTTATAGTTAGCTTGTCTAATTTTCATATTTTGGTACCAGCGAAAAACAAATTACCGATAAGATGGCTGTGATCGGTGTTGCCAGTAAAGTTTCTAAATCGGTAGCGGCAACTAGATTCCCAACTGTATTCAGTAAAAAAATAATTCCAACAAATCCAAAAACAATCCGAATCCAGAGTGGAACCAAACTTTGGTTTAAGTATTTGATGTATAAACAACTAACACATAAAAAGAAGGCATTTACGAGAAGTGAAACGGATTCCATCACATACATTTCTTTTAAACTACTGAGTCTTCCTCCCCAAAGGTATTGGAAAGGTATCACTTCTAAAAGTGCAAATATATGAAAGATCATGGTCATGGAAAATAAAATGATTAAGATTTTACTTGCGATTGTTCTGATTTTTTTGGAAGGATTCCACATATTATTTTCCTTTGGTTTGCAAGTAATAAACATAATCAATTTCTGGTGAATTTCCACCTAATTGTGTAATGGCGGTAGTAATTTGTCCTCTATGATGGGTTCTATGGTTAAAATTGTGTTGTATCACGTCGCAATAAATAAGTTCAACTTCAAATCCTCTCATGGTTTTATATCGAAATTTAGTATCCCAAATAGAAGAATCGATTCCAGAAATCAAAGAATTCCATAATTCTAAACTTTCTACCATTCGACTTTTTAAAGTTTGTCGGTCGGTTTCAATTTCTTCGGCTAAAGAAGATGGGATGTATACATCTCCTTTCAGACGTGAATACCAAACTTTTTCCACAATTAACAAATGGTTAAGAGTACCATGAATGGATTTAAAAAATAGGCCTAAATCTTTTTTGTAATCCTCATCCGAAAGAGAAACGATGGAATCATACAATAGATTTGTGGCCCAAATATGATACGCATTGTTTCTTATGAAAAAGTCTTTCATAGAGAAAGATTTTTCCAAGTTATCTAAGAAATCAATGACTAATTTAAAACCAATCTTGATCCGTTATGGATTAATTCTTTCATTAATAAATAAAGAAACTAATTAGAACTGTAGCAAGAACCACCACCCAGGAGGGAGTTTTCCAATATTCCAAAAACAGAAAACAAAAAATAACCAAGGCAAAATCTTTAGGTGAAAAAATAGCATTTGTCCAAACTGGTTGGTAAAGAGCCGCTAGTAAAATTCCCACAACAGCTGCATTGATCCCTAACATGGATTTACGAATATAGTGATTACTTCGAAGTTTTTCCCAAAATGGCAAAACACCTACAATCAAAAGAAATGAAGGTAAAAAGGCTGCCACCAAACAAATGATAGCTCCTGTACAGCCATTTGGTTCTACACTAGAAACGGTACCTAAATAACTACTAAATGCAAACAAAGGGCCGGGAATTGCATTGGAGATTCCATACCCTGCCAAAAACAGATCGTTATTTACCCAACCAGAAGGAACAACTTCAGCTTGTAATAAGGGGAGAACAACATGTCCACCACCAAACACTAAAGCACCGGCCCGGTAAAAACTATCAAATAGTTTGATTGTTTGGTTTGGAAATATTTCTCTTAGGAAAGGAAGAGATAATAGTAATACAAAAAATAAAATCAAAAATCCGAAACCTAATGATTTATTTCCTTTGTGTAAGGGTTCATGGGGAAGGTCTGAAGAGGATTTAAAAAAGAATATACCAAAGATACCAAAAAAAATCAGAATGGCAACTTGTAAGAAGGCTGAAGAAAAGAAAAGTAAGATAACGCTTGTTACTATTGCGATTGTAATTCGTTCTTTATCGGGACAAAGTTTTTTCCCCATTCCTAGGATGGCCTGTGCAACAACCGCCACTGCTACTACTTTTAATCCATGAAGCCAATGAGTTTGTTTAGTAACATCTATGGTTGATATCCCAAGTCCAAAAAGAATTAAAATGATTGTGGAAGGCAATGTAAAACCAATCCAAGAAAGTATGGAACCAAGAAGTCCTGCTCTTGAAAGTCCAATGGCCATCCCCACTTGGCTACTGGCAGGTCCAGGTAAAAATTGACAAAGGGCAACTAAATCCGCATAAGCATGTGCGCTAATCCATTTTTTTTTGGTTACATATTCATCATGAAAATAACTTAAATGTGCAATTGGACCACCAAACGAAGTACAGCCGAGTTTGAGTGCAGTAAAAAATACTTCAAAATATTTCATTTATTTGATTTCCTATTTGTATTATTTAAAAATTGATTACGGAGCATAATTAATTCAATATCTCTCCGATTAATTCCTTTAGTTTGGTTTTTGCCGCAGCCAATTCTTTTTTTCCTTTCGGTGTAATTCGATAGAACTTACGTTTTACTTTTCCTAATTGTTCTATGCGAGACCGTAAAAGTCCTTTTTCTTCTAAGTTTTTTAAAAGAGGATATAAGGAACCAGGACTAATTTTGTAACCATGTTCCTTTAGTTCTTCTATCATCCAAACTCCATAAATTTCATCCTTTTCACAGTGATGTAAAATGTGGATTTTGATAAAGCTAGAAAAAAATTCATTAATTCGCATTCGAAATCAATTTACGATATCGAAATTTGATAGTCAATTATATAAATCAAATTGTAATTCAAAATTTAATTCCCAATTTATAAATTATTTTGATTTAAGATAAAAATTTCTGCGGATAACCTTTTGTTCTGTCCTTTTCTGTTTTGTGGGCGCCTCGAATCTATCTCGGGCAAAAAAATGATTCAGCAACCGACCGCGCTCTTCGCTCCAATCTTTCCCAACGGTTTTTTCATTAGAAAATCGATTTGATAAGGAAAGGATTTCCGCTGCGATCGCTGGCGCAGGGTTATTATATAATTGGAAACTGATTTAAACCAAATGAAATAGGGAATGATGCTCTAGGTATTTGCATTCGTCGTTCTTTGGAAAATGATGCCAGTGATCAGCGGTTTCTTTTTTTTCTGGAAAGTTTGTGTAAATAATATCAAAAGAAAATCGGTTTGTATCGTAATTGCCTTTGTGGATAAGATGAGCCGAAAACACAAGTAAATCTCCTGGGTTATGTGGGATTAGAATTTGGTTGGTTATCTCTTCATGATTCTTCTTTCCTTCTAGTTCCAATCGGATCTTTTTTTCTTCTTCGGTGTCCCAACGTTTGTGCGAACCTGGAACAAACCAAATGCCAGGATCCCTTTCTAAGGGAATTCGAAAGTGCCAAACAAAATCTTTTTGGATTCGATCGAATTGTTCCTTCTCTGGAATACCCATGTATTGGATGTCCCTATGCCAATAGGGAAGTTTGGTTGGATCTTCTGGATTAAAAAATATTTGTGTGTTAAGAAAATACATTGGTTCATCAAAAACAATCTTTCCAAGTTTAAGTAAGGCATCAGATCCAATGAATTGAAAAAGTGTCTCTCTATCCTTTTTGTCTTTTGTGAATTTTGTTGAAGTTAGATAAGCGCTATTCACATTTTTTGGATGATAAAATTCTTTGGACCATTCGGCATTGGAACGAAGGAGAATCTCTTTTAGTATTTTAACTTTGTCCTGCGGTAGGAAATTCGGAAACAAATGATAACCCAATGTTTCCAATTGGGTTTTTATCTTTGTATCGATGTTTTGCATCCGAAAAAAAATTAAATTTGTTTTTCCATATAATGATGAGACGGAATGATTCCTTCCCAACCCAAAGGATGCCTTGTATCTTTGATTACAAAACCTAATTTTTGGTAAAGGGCAATTGCGGGTTTGTTTTCAGCAGAAACATCCAAGGAAATGGTTTTGTATTTTTGATTATTTGAAATCATAAATTCGATCATTTGTTTAGCGATTCCTTTGTTTCTTTCCGTTTCCAAAACAGCGATATGACCTAAATACAAACATCCTGATTTGGGAGGTTGGATGATGGATTCTGTTTTGAGACCTCTTGCCATGACTTTCGGTGCATTCCATTTGTATACGGAAAGGATTCGAAGCGCTGTTCCTGCTGTTAAAACCAAAAAACTAGGTTGCGTATAAGAAAGTATAGATCCAACTACTTTGCCATTCGTCTCTGCCACATAATGGTTAGTATACGATACGGTGTTTCCCCGTATTCTATAAGATGAGTTTAAAAAATCATAGGGAGTATTTTTTCCTTCGCCAAAAACAAAATTCCATGCTTTGGGTCCAGAAGAATAGATGAGTGGAACTATGGTTTCTACATCATCAGGATTTGCCTTACGAATGATTAGGTTTGTATTTGTCATAAGATAAAAAAGTTAAATGAATCCTTTGATTAAAATAAGAATTTAACCAAATTTTCTTAATATCCACTTGGTTCGTCAATATAGAAATCATATCTCGCGCCCCGGATCAAAGCGGAAATCCTTTCCTGAAAGGAAAGATTGCAGCGGCGAGCCGGAGATGTGCGCCCAAAAAAAATAGTAACTATTTTTTAGAAAGTAAACGAAGCAAAAACATTGATAAGCTCTCTTGTTGCAAGTTGAGGTCCATTTAAGTTTTGATGGAATGGTTTTCCATATTCAAAACCAAATCGTGCCCCTTGAAAAATTCCACTTGTTATGAGGAAGTTAACGCCGATGAATAGGTCGCTTCGCATTCCCCCTTGGCGAAATGGATCATTTTGTGGATCCATTTTTGGATCGAGCGTTGCATCCATTCCTTGGAGATTCAACCACCTTTGTTTTGCTACACGAAGAGAAAAAGACGTAGTTTCATGTACAAGGAATGATAACCATCCGGAAATTTCATATCGATTTCCAAACCTGTAGTTATTATCATTTTTACCAATTCGTAAACTTGCTTGTGACTGTGCACCCCAAGAAATTCTCTTATAATTTCCGTTATACGATAGTTGTGGTAATAAACTATAGGTTCCAACACCAGGTTGCATATTGTAAGGAACTTTTTGTTTTCCCATCATTGGCATATTGTCTCTTTCGTCAATGGAGCCCGTAGGAAGTGAAATCCCCATCCCTGTAAAAAAATTCTGATGTTCTGTTTTTATCAATCGATAGGCTGTGCTAAAACTAACATCGCCAATCCCCGCAGAACTCATTGGTGCACGATCAAAATTACTAGATAACATCGTCATTTTGTTTTTCACGGCAGGAACCATAAACATGATCATCCATTTGTCTGATATAGAAGTCATAGCACTCACCATATTCATTTCCATAACCATATCAGTGGGAACAGACATATAATTATATTTGTTAGCCGATAGAATGGGTAAGGTGGTTCCAATGGGAGAATTGGTAATTAAACTACCTGTGGGCATAGCAACCGTTGGATCTGTAAATGGAAAATATAATGTTCCAAGATCACTGAGTCCAGTGCTTCCGGATTGAAGTCCCCACATCTTCATTCCCATATAACGATAATCAATCATCCATTTCCCTTTTTCATGGATGTGTGGATTCATGATTCCTGCTGGTGCTAACATATCGGCACGGTTGTGGTGTTCATGTCCTTCGTGTCCAGAATGATCGTGTTCCGAATGGTCATTGTTTGTTTGTACGTTTGGATCAAAATTGGACATCTCAGTTTCATCTGTATTCTGTGATCCATTGTTTGCCAAAACAGATTCTTCTTTTTTAAAAGAAGGGGAAGTTGGTTTACTGTTTGTATCTTTGTACGGTAAGGAAGTTTCTACAGAAATATTGGTTTGTATTTCTGTCCCGTCAGAAAAAACAAATCGAAAAGGAAAGGATTCTTTTAGCTTCAGCGGTGATTTGATTCCAAAGAGCATGATATGATATCCTCTGGGGGTGAGTTGTGTTGTTCCATTTTTAGGAACTACAATTTCTGAAACAGGAACCATTTTCATTCCCGTTTCAGAAGGTAACATTGTATATAACTCAACTCGATTTGCAATATCTGATTTGGTTTGAATGAGTTTCTTTTCAATGTTGGTTCCATTGTTTAAGCTGAGATAAACAACGGAAGTAGATGAGGATGTATATTTAATATAAGCATTCTCAACTTTAACCTCTTTCGCAAAAAGAGGAGTGGAAATAAGAAAATAAATAATTAATTTTTTTAGTTTCATTTGTGTGATCTGACCTTTTCCAAAAAATCATACTGGTTACTGAATTCACCAGTATGACAAGCGTTTGGAGAGAGAAATTACATTTCTGTGTTTGATACTATGGAGCCAACTGTGAAAGAAGTAATGGTAACTCCATTCAATACAAAACCTAATCGGTTTCCACCTGTATATACAGGAACATTCATCATTTGCATGATCGGATAATAAGACATGGATCCTCTTTCTGTATCAGACACTTCCGAACATGGTTTATTAAATCCGTTTAAGAATCTAGAACCTCCCATTGTGTATTGAAAGTCTAAACAATACGTATAATTGGCTCCAACAGAAGGAATGGGTGCAGAAACGGATCCACCTTTACCTGTGTTCCCAAATACATTGGATGCGTTTTTATATTGAGTTTGTGCACCAGCAATCAATCGATAGGTGGGACCACTTAAAGGACTACCTGTACCATAACCTATAACATCTAATGTGCTTGAGGCTGAGTTCATAGTGAAAGAAATTTCAATACTAGTTCCGCCTTTATTTGTGGCGAGCATCACATCATTGTTTGTGAATATAACAGATGTTCCGCTAGTTCCTGTAGCACCTTTTGTCACTTCGCTTTGAGATAATCCTATACTGTTAAACCCAGCTTCATCACAAGCAGAAATAGTATATTTAGTGCGAGGTTTACTTTCCACTTGTGAAAGATTGCTTTTGATCGCATCTGTGTTGGAGATGGCGCAACCTGGATTGGTGTTAGCTGCCACAAGAAGTGCTAAAAGATTCGATACATTATTTTCATTTGATTTTTTAGCCATACTGCAATTAAAGAAAATCAAACATACAAGAGAGGCTGATAATAAATTTTTAAACATATAATTACCTTTGAAAAAATTCCAAGGACTAAACTTTTTTGATTCGTTTGCCTAATTGATTTAAATTGTTCCTGATAAAAGGAACAAAACTCGTTCCATAAAGATTAGGAATGAATTTGTCTTGGTGGTTTGTAGGGTAATTTTGCGAATCCATTGAGTAAGTGGGGGTCTGAATGGAACGCGATTATTAGAGCTTCGTAAGTAATGATAGGATAGTATTTGTTCTCAGTTGCGAAATTGGGATTCATTGATTGTGATTGAAGAATTTTGGTAGCAGATTTTTTCTTCGCACAGGAACATACATGTGGACCAGATTCTTTTGTTAGATGACAAACAATTCGTTGGGAAGGAGGTGAATTCTCTTCTTTATGAATTTCGTTTTTTGAGCCGTGGTTGCAATGGCAAATCATGGAAAGTTGGTACATGGATTGGGCAAGTAATCCAGTTTCCAAAAATAAGATTTTACCTATAAAAGGAAGTAAGATCAAAACCGAGGCAATTTGTAACCAACGTTTCATGATAACTGAATATCATACTACAAGTTACCTCTTCGTTATTCAATGATCTAAATCAAGAGTTGTCAATTCACGCAATTGATAAAAGTCATGGTTTAAAAATTTCGTTTTTGGAATCGTTTGAATGAAATGTATAAAGGGATACTTACCCATAAACTCAGAAACAAAACAGTCACTCCGAACACTCCGTACAATCCTAATTGTTTTAATAATAAGGCACCTGAAAATCCGAGGAGGGCTGAGGAACTAGTTTGTAAAATTAAAAGAATTCTAATTAAGTCAATCGGATTTAGTAAAATGACAATCAGAGAGGGAATTTCGATTGGATAATCACCCAAATACAAACTAAAGATAAAAACAAGGGCATCAAAAAAGATAAAGAAATATAGCCAAACTAGTAGGGAAATGGTTAAAACAATTTCACCTCTTCTGATAAAAGAAGAAACTAAAAAGGCAATCGCTACAAAAATTGCTGTTAAAAAAATTCCAAAAATCAGTAATTCAAAAAATAAAAAAAGAAATTTTGGTTCATCGGCAAAAAGGAATAAACCTGGAACTCCAAGACCGAATAACAAACCTAAGGAGAGAGAAATCGTAATTCCCAAATACTTTCCTAAAAAAAGTGAACTTCTACTGACGGATTTAGATAGTAAAACTTCTGCAAATGGCATTGATTCTAAAAATGACATACCTGAGAATGTAATGGAGAATAGTGGAATGACAATGAGTGTTAAATTCATCGTGCTTACAAGCAAACGAATTCCATTTTGATCTCCAAAAAAACTTAAGATCATCATCACAAGGATAAGAATTCCTGAGTAAATAAATACCCAACGACTTCGTATGTTTTCTTTGATTTCGAAAAATAAAATTTCTTTCATTGTTTTGTTTTGTATTCCTCATTCCAGAAATTCATGAGTGCCTGGTCCAAATCGGTTTTGTTGTTTTTTCTTAAAAAATTCTCTGGAGAATCATCAATCAGAATCGATCCCTCTGATAAAAGTAGAAATCTATCGGCTAACTCTTGTAATTCTTTTAATATGTGGGTTGAAAATATGACGAGTGATCCTTCTTTTTTCTTTTCTGCCAAAAGAGATTTTAATAAATGCGAAATGTATGGATCTAAACTTGCTGTCGGTTCGTCGATTACATACAGATCTTTTTTAGAGGAAAAACATTGGAGGATACTGATTTTTTGTTTGGTTCCTCCAGATAAGGAACCAATTTTTTTGTCCATATGATTGTGTAATTCTAAAATAGACAAAAGGTTTTGAAATCTTTCTTCTTCAACGGGTTCTAGTTTTTTAAAGAAGGAAATTAGTTCTACCACTTTGATATTTGTTGGGAAACGAGGAGTTTGTGGCATATAACCGATGGTATACGGTTCACCATTTTTGTTTTGGAATAAAATTTGTCCTGCTACGGGTTGTACAAGTCCAAGAATTCCTTTGATTAAAGAACTTTTTCCGGAACCGTTGGGACCAATGATGGATATAATTTTACCTGATTCTGTTTGAAAATTTACATCTTTAACAGCATCAGAGTTTCCTCCATAACTGATGGTAAGATTTTTTACTTCTATCATATTCTTTCCTTCATCCTTGGATGTTGGTCTTCAAATTCGATTGGTGTTACTATGGGGAATGCTTTTTCGATTCCTTGTAAAAATAGAACCACTGGTGATTCATAAAGTACCATAAGGAATGGATACACAGCAATCCAATATCCAAAAAAGTGAATGGTTTTATGTGGAATATCTCCAATTTGATCTTTGTTTAAATCATAACCTTCATAATGATCCCAATAATTTTTTGAAAAAAGGTTGGTTGTTGATTTTGTATTGGTGCTAATATCAAATACGTTTTTTATAAAATTGTTATCTGTGATTTTGTTATAGTCTGTATTTCCAAGTATTTTAATTCCCCATCCATTATCGATAAAATCATTGTTTTGGAAGTAAATATTGGTGATTCCATCGGCAAAAACCGCAATTGTATTTCCTTCAAATCGATTTTTGGAAAGTGTACTGTCTGCAATGTCTTTGAGTAGTATTCCGTTGGAACTTTCTCCCCAATTTTCCAAAAATTGATTTTCTTCCATAGTGATGTCTTTGCTATACATCACCGCAACACCTGCCGAGTTATTTTTAAAAATATTCTTATTAAACTGATTATGACTGGAAAACATAAAATGCATTCCGTAGCGAATGTTTTCTTCCGATTCATTCCCTTCTATTTCCAAATGTTCTGAGAATTCTAAATATATCCCATCACGGTGTTTTTTTAATTTGTTACCTATAATTTTGTTATGACTTGCTGACCAAAGGTGGATGCCATTTCCACCTAATACTTCGTTCTCTGCATTTCCTATGGAGGAATTGTTTTTGAGTGTGCAGTTTGTGGTTTCGGCTAAATAAAATCCATAAACATTGTCTTCTAAACTTAAATTTTCAAAATAACAATCTTTGACTTTTTCTGTATGAACTCCGGCAAATTCGCTTAAATCCGAGATTCCACTTCCAATGACTTTTAAATTTTGTATGCGAACTCCATTGGCATAAACTCCCAATACATGTTTTTCTTTGAGTCCATCAATTACTACACCGTTCTCTCCAATGATGGAAATGGATTTGGTAATGGGTAAAAAACCTTCTTTGTAAACTCCTGATTGGATTTTTATAGTGTCGCCATTTTCTGCGATAGAAATTGCATTTTTTACTTTATGAATCGTACAGTTTGTACATACGGAAATAGTTTTTGAAGACAAAGGACGTATAGGAAAACTCGAGATGAGTATAAAAAAGAAAATTGAGAAAGAGTAATTCTTGCCAAGCAGGATAAGTCGATTTATTAAATTCAGTTTAATATTCCCATTGGTATTTTGATAAATACATTTACTTTTGGAAATGGATAGTGTCTTCATGAGTTTTAAAAGCGGCTAGTCCCGCTCCCATTGGTGAACGAATTTTGTCTGAATGGATGATGATGGCTTCGTTTTTTGGAATGAATTCTTTGGTATTTAAATAGTTGGTAACCCAAACTTCTTTTATTTTTATATCATTTTGTTTCTGAAATTGTTCCATACATTCAATGGCATCGAAATGGTATCTTTTACCTTTGTATGTAATGAATTGAGTATGAAACCTCATATCTACAATGGACATGGAGCAGTGACTACATTTGACCTCACCTACTGTCAACGGTTCTGGACGAACATCCCCACAGCCCACGAGTGCGACTGTGAGGAAAATGCAAATTAGTGTTAAACTCTTAAACTGCATTTGTTTTTTTCCTTCGATTTTCATCCCAAAGAATATATACTAATACAGCGAGACTTAGTCCAAGAATGATACCACCATAAGAAGGATAACTACAAGCAGTAATATTTAACATTACCTTGCAGCCAAGAAGTGGCGGTTGGTAAGCCATTCCTTCCACGATGATTGGTGCTTCTGGATTTAAGTTGTGTCCATAGTTGTATTCCCATCTCCAAAAATCAGAAAGTCCAACAAGACCTACGATGATCAAATTGATAATCCCAAGAATCGCCATCCCCACTTTGGGATAGAGTTCTGTGATAAATGCACCAAAGATCAGATAACCAAGAACATACGGCATAAACAAAAGTTCAGGAATGGATTCCGAAACAATTTCCTGCATACCTATGTAATGGTTTAGAAGATTGATGTTTTTGAGATCGTAAGGTGTGGCACCAGTGATTTTGTTAATCCAAATTTGCATTCCTAGTCCTTCTGGATACTGAGGTGCTGCAATGGAAATGGACCAGATAGGAATTAAATAAACTAAAATGAGAACCAAACCGACCCCTAAGATTAGGAGTCGGTTTCTTTTACTTAACGTTTGGAAAAGTAAAGTTTTCATATAGGTTATGGATTCACTCGGATGTACTGTTGCATCTCTTGGTGTAGAGCAGAACAGAAATCAGTGCAGTAGAAAGGGTACACGCCAGGTTTAGGTGCTACCCATTTGAAAGTTCTAGTTTCACCTGGCATGATAAGAAGGTTAGTCATGTTAGGTGCTCCACCGATTGCAAATCCATGAGGAATATCATAATCTTGTTCCAAGTTGGTTACGTGGAAGTATAAAGTTTCCCCAGTTCTTGCTTCAATGATATCCGGTTTAAAATGGGAACGAATCGCAGTCATGTAGATGTGGATTGTACTTCCAAGTCTAACGATCCTTGCATCGTTTTCATTTTTAGTCGCGTATGGATGTTTGTTTTCTTCTAATGGGAAGAGTTTCGCAGTTTTATCCATAATTAACTTAGCTGGAATCATTTGTGAATAGTGTGGTTCCCCTACAGTTGGGAAGTCAGACAACAACTCAGCTTTACCAGAAGAGATATCATAGAGCTGCGCACTTTGTGGTAACTCCATGCCCACTGGAAGATATCTATCTTTAGTGATTTTGTTCATTGCGATTAGATATTTACCGTAAGGTTCAGTAGAACTACCACCAACGATGGATAAGTGACCTACACTATAATAAGCAGGTAGATGTTGTACGACTTCCCAAGTTCCTAATTTCCATTTTACTACTTCAGAACTTACGAAACAAGAAGTATAAGCATACCCTTGACCGTCGAACTCAGTATGTAATGGACCAAGACAAGGTTTTTGAACTTCACCAGCAAGTGTGGATTCATATTTAAGAACTGGAATTCCTTCGATTTCAGTCGAGTGGTGTTCCTTTTTGTCTTTTACTTCCATCATTTTGCTAAAGGAGTGAACTGGAATTACGGATGCTAACTTTCCACCACCAACAATGTATTCTCCAGTAGAGTCAACATCAGTTCCGTGTGGACTTTTAGGTGTTGGCATGTAATACATCATACCCGGACAATCTTTTGGATTTAACATCTTCACACCGCTTAACTTTGTTGAAACGGCAGGTTTGTTTTCCTCTTTGAAATTATTTAGGTATTCACCACCAAAGTTATAAGCTTTGCCTTGGTCTTTACATTCTTTCGCACGAACCCAGTTGAATGCTAAGATAAAGTCTTTATCTTTTTTAGAAGCACCAACTTCCAACATTTTATGAGCTTGTTCTGAGTTGTAACTACTGAAGAAACACCAGTCATGGGATTTCTTTTTGCCACAATGTGATAGGTCATAGTCAAAACCTGGAACAAGAACTTGTAATTCTATAGAAAGTCTACCTGTGTTTTTATCAACTTTTACCATAGTGACAGTTCCTTTGAACCCACCTTTGGAAAAACTATCGATTGCTACACTTGCTTGTGGAATTGGAACCGAGAAACGAGTTGCAGCCATCAAATACTCTGTGTTTTCAGTAGCAAATGGGGAAGCATGGTTACCGGCAGTGTTTGGGATTTCCAAAATCTCTTTTGTTTCAAAAGATTTTAGGTCAATCCTTGCAAGCCTTGGTGTGTTGTTTGCGTTTAGGAACATCCAACGACCATCTTGTTTACCATCTGTCATAGATGCTTCTATGTGGTGGCTATCATCCCAAGGCACATAACCATGAGTTGTTTTTAACATGTCTTTAGTTTCTTCGTCAAACCCATATCCGTTTTCAGGAAAAACAGAGAATACGGGAATGATTTTGAATAGTCTTGCAGATGGGATTCCGTAAACGGACATCTGACCACTAAATCCACCAGACAAAAAGGCGTATACTTCGTCCTTTTCTCCCGGAGCCACATACACTCTGGAAGCAGCATCGGAAGCTAGAGTTGCCGTTGCTGCACCTTTTTTGCAATTCGGAACGAATGCAAAAAGAGCGATTCCAAGTGTAACTAGTATTAAATTTGATTTTTTTAACATATCGTTACCTATTTTAAATCCATCTTACGGAAGTACTCGAGGATCTCTCGCGCTTCTTCTTCCTTTATATTTTGAAATGTCATCTGAGTTAAGTGTTCACCGAGTAACTCTTGTCCAATGGGATCTTTTTGAGTCATCTCAATTGGATTTAGAATCATATTCATAATCCACTCTGGAGTTCTGCGGAGTGTTACATCCTGAAGAGCAGGTCCTACAACCTTTTCTTCAAATTTGTGACAAGCGGAACACTTGGCTTCAAATTGTTTTTTACCACGATCTGCCATAACCTGGTCTAAAGCACCGATGGTTACAGAAGTTACCGGTCCTATTCCCTTGGAACCAGCGTTAGATGTTGGTGTTTCCTCAGTTTTTTCTCCTCCACAGGATATGATTGTCATTGATACGAAGAGTCCGATTAGGATACCGAACTTCATTCGGAAAGACACTCCGTTTATTTTTGAAAGGTTCATTTTAAATACTCCTTGGTATTTGATTACTTATCATTTCTTTGCAGGTGGTAATAACACCGAGTCTATCACATGAATGATTCCGTTTGCTGCGGGAATGGATGCAACAACGGTTGCTCCATTGATCATTATCTTTCCATTTTTTACGGAAACTTTTGTGTGACCTCCATTCGCCATACCGAGTTCATCATCCTTACCAGTGTACTCAGATTTCAATAGGGATTCTGTTAGGTTACCGACTACGACATGGTACTCTAATATGTTTTTTAATGCATCTTTTTGGCTTGGTTTTAGAAGATCATCCACGGTTCCTGCTGGTAACTTTGCAAAAGCATCGTTTGTTGGTGCGAACACAGTGAACGGTCCTTGGTTAGCAAGGGAATCCACGAGGCCGGCAGCTTGGACAGCAGCGACTAGTGTTGTATGGTCTTTGGAACCTACAGCAATTTTTAGAACATCTTGTTGTGATTTGTCATCTGCGACTGCAGAAATCCCCTTACCCGCATCGGAATCATCAGATTTTCCGCATGAAGCACCGGCTAGCGAGAGACAGGTGACAATCGTGATCATTGTGATTTGAAAAATTTTTTTGTTCATTGGATACCGCCCACTTATTGGTTCACCTTCTATTGAATGCCAGAAAGAAAGATTCTGAATTGATCTAAATCAATTTGGTTCGAATCGTTTGTGTTGATAATTGTCAATTAGGGGAAAGAGCAAACGAAGTAAGGTTCGAATAAAAATACGAGGATGCGTTTCTAAGCCGGATCTCTAACAGTTTAGGACTAGGTATGAAAATAAATTAGAATGATTCTTATCCTAATTGTTGCTTTAGTGAAATCTATAGTTTCCATGTGGTTTGGATTATTCACTTGTCCTCTCGGTGTGCTGCAAAAACCTGAAAGAACGAGGTTTTCTCATGGTCACACAGTGGGATTCGAAATACGAAACGAATATTTCCGAGATTGATTCTCAACATAAAAAGCTCTTTCGATTGATTAATAATATTGAAACAGTTTACGATGAAAACAAAGAACATCTTTCGGGAAAATCCAAGGTTCTTGTGGATGCGGTTTCTGAGTTAGAGGATTATACACTCAGTCATTTTTTGATTGAAGAGCGAGTGATGGAGTTAAACCAATATCCAGAATTAGAAGCTCATAAAAAACAACACGATCGATTCACTGATAAAATTTTAGAATTAAAAAATCGTCTGACTTCCGGGAATCTTCTTTCCAATGATGAGGAACTGAATCAGTTCTTTGGAGATCTTCTAAAGTTTTTACGTGCTTGGCTTACAAATCATATTCTCCAAGAGGATATGGATTATAAACCATATATTAAATTCAATATTTAGATTTATCCTTTATACTTTGTTTATTCGAAGTATAAAGGATATTTAGAAATGATCTCAATCAGATTCAATTTTGCCTGTTTGGCTAAATTGATATCGTTTCCTTTCATAGAACGCACTTCTTCTAATAATAAATTAATATATTTATGTAACTCTTCATGTCCTTGTCCTGACATTGTACAGGAAGAAAGAATTTCATTGATAATAGATGTGATTTGAGCCGCTTGTTTATGGTATTCTTCTATAGATTCATCAGAATTTGCATGGTGAAATAGTTTGTCCATCTTCTGAAATCCCATCCTTGTAGAATTGTCTGCGATCCAAGGTTTACCATTGTTTAATTCAGGAAGTTTTGAGCCGGTATGTTCATGGCATGTGTAGACCATGCTGAATAGGCATAATATAAAGCCGTATATTATAAATTGGGAAAACTTCATAATTCAAACTACCATTCTTATTTCAGGAATAAATTGATCTAAATCAATTGTGATATTTTTTTATTAAAAATAAGGAAGGAAATTTCTATTTGTTGTAGGTAATCACACGCGCCCAAACTAACTTCATAAAAGTAACTATACCAATAAAGATAAGAATTTTTCCAATGATAGCTAAAGAATTCAATGGAAATATAAATTTTGATATTAAATATAAAATGAATCCCAAGTTGTAACTATAAAATACAAACCAAATTTGCCAAGTGGAACCTCTTGGATGTTCAGAGAGAAATTTGGGAAACATCCAATAAGCCGTTCCCATAATTAATTGAAGTAAAAATCCCCAAATTAGAATTGAATAATGGATGGGAAGGATTTTCCATATTTTGGGATTTAATGTAAATGCTTTATTTAACATTAGGATGGCGCCTAACGACGATCCAATCACTAAATAAATTAAGGAAAATCGAAGGAACCAAACAGAAGGAAGGGGAAACATAAATTTTATTTTTTTCCTTGAGGTTCTAACCTTGGCCAAATTTCCAAAACAAAACAAAGTATTCCTAGTAATTGGAAAAAGATGGAACAAACAAAGGGAAAAATGGTGATTTCTTTATATAAGTACAAAAATGGTTCAGAAACAATTCGAAGGATTAAACCAAAATTTAAAAATAAATAGGCAATCCAAGTTATTGTAGATCCATTTTTGGGTGCGGGGTTTTTCCCTTTGGGATACATCCAAAGCGAAACTCCCATTATAATTTGTGTAATCCATCCGAGAGCGAGCATGTGCCAATAAACTGGCATTAGGTGGATATCCCATTGTAATCCCGGAAATTCAGAAATAGCATATACTAAAACTCCAAAAAACAAATACACCATTCCAGATTTTATAAAGTATCTTGAGAGTTTCGGCATATAAAAATCGGTTTTATATAAAGATTATTTCTCTTTTGTATCGACTTCAATTTTGTAACTTGCATGGCAAGCGACACAATTGCGAGTGAGTTCATCCATTTCTTTTAAAAGAGAATGAATTTCCTGTTTTTTGCGAATTTTACCAGCAATTTCATCGAATTTTTCGTGAGTTCCAAATCCTAATTTTTTAAATTCCACGGGAAGTTTGAGAAGGATGGTTTTTTCTTGGTTCTCTAAACTGGCAACAAGGCCCATACCCACTGCATCTGCGGCTTTGGCAGCACCTTCATAATCTTTGTCTGCTAAACCAGATAGAATTCCATTCACAGCTGTGAGTAAGGCCCTCATTTCTGTTAAAACCAATTGGCGTTCTGCTGGTGTTAGGTGAATTGCAGTTCGATTATCTAAACTGCGACTTGTGCTACCGAAATAAAAAAAATAACCAAGTGTGATTATAGTTAGTACCCAAAGTCCAATCGCTAATTTTCCAATAAATTTTGAATTCATAGAGTTTCCTTTTATATATTTTGTTCCATTCCCAGGTAAATACTAAATACACTCATTTGTTTGTTATATGAGAATTGAAATGGATGAACTTCTTTATTAGATAAAACAGCATGGGATAAAGTCCAGTCAGAAGTTTTTCCACCATAGGTTTTTTTAGGAAATCCATATTCACAGGCAAGATGAAACGAAGTATCATTCCAAGAAATACTTCCTCCCATAGCAAGATGGTGTTCGATACTCGCTCCTAACATCGGACTCACTCCACTTGCAGGAATAACATTGTTTCCATAACTATAACCCATACGACTCATAAAACGTTCATTCCATTTGTATTCCAATCCAACTGCCAATATAGTTTGGTTTTTCCAATTTAAATTAAATTGAAAAGCATTTGTTTCGACTCCAATCGGTGTTCTCATCCAAACATCTTCCAATCGAAACTTACTGGTATTAAAACTTTCTGACCAAGGAATGTATTTAATGTCAAAATCAATAATAAACTTATCCGTGCGGTAAGAGATACCCGCTACATGTTTGTCTGGCCAAATCATATAACGCGAAACTCTTGTTCCAAAGGACCTTTCAGGTGCATAACCATCTACTTTCATGGTTCCATCCATTGGCAAAAAGTTCCTAGTTGTATAAGAGTAGGCGACTCGTATTTTTTCTGTTAGATCATAAGAGACACCGATTTTTCCTCCCATTGTATATGCAGAATCACTTTGGTAACGAATTCCACCAGGAATGGTAAGGCTTCTTGTTTCGTCTTGGTAGGTTCTTTTTAGTTCCATAAACCCATAAACTAAATCAATGCCAGCTCCTATTGCGAGGTTCCCTTTTTTGTAACCAGCACCAAACGTAGATTTCATGGTCATAAATTTAAAATTTAAATCTTCTACTGCTTTCGAACTATCTCCGATGATAGGGATGTTAATTCCAAAAGTTTCGTTCAGAGTTCTACCATCAGGCGTATTACGTTTGATATTTTTAAATTGTCCACCACCACCTCCTTGCGCATAAAGAGCAAATCCAATGCTGATATTATCGGTGACTGGCTTTATGACACCGAGATAAGGAAGGACTGCCCTCGGATGTTCCACAGTTGCATTTCGATAGGAGCGTTGGGGATTTGGATCGATGTATTCATCATTGTATTCGATGGACGGGAGATGAATTGCGGAACCTAACTCCCATTTGGTTCTTTTAACTCTTGCTAAATGAGAAGGATTGGATTCTAAATCCATCACTGATCCTCCGACTGCTTGGAAGGCTCCTCCCATTCCCGCTTGTCTGGCTCCAAAGGCGGGTTGCATGATTCCGTGAAAGGCATGGAGTTCCGTCTGTGGCAGGCCCGGTTCTAAGATTAGAATTAGAATGAAAATAGATATGAAAATGCGACTCGAAATCATTTGTTTTAGGGAATGAAGGCTCTCAGCACTGTCAAGGGGAATAAATGACTAGAAAATCGAAAACCCTCTAGAAACAAAAATTCCAAAGATCGCAATGGTAAGAGAAACTAACAAATTGAATCTGCCAAAAAAAGATGAGGTTTTTCTATATCGTTCAAACCGTACGGGATCTGTTGTGAGGTAGGTAAAGGTTTTGGGACCAGTGACAAAATCATGATACAAAGATGATAAAAATAAAATGGTGAATAAAATAATTTTGGTTATAAACATATAACCAATGTTAGAAATCCATAATTCCAGGTTGATTCCATTCTTGAAAAAACCTTTTAAGTACAAAATTCCTGTTCCTGAAAGAATCAATACTGAAAAGATATAATAAGAAATGTTTCTAAACTGAATTGCTGTTAGTTGCAATAATCTTAATTTTTGATCTTTTAGTTCTGGGTTACGAATGACAGGAATAAAAACGATCACATAAAATATCATCCCTCCTACCCAAATCATAGCGGATAGAACATGAAGGATTAAAAGTAGAAAGTAAAGAAACATGATATCTTTAAATTAAAAATATGGATCTCTTTGTCGTTTCCTTTTTTGAATTTAGAAACGATCTAAAAATCTTTTCATAGATTTTTCCTTTTGGGAAATCGGGATTCTTTTGGGATGGATTTAGGGTGTGTGCCAGATGAGAAAAATTCCAGAATTATTACTTCCTGCAGGAAATTTAGAAAAATTAGAAATTGCTTATCTATATGGTGCGGATGCCGCTTACTGCGGAGTTCCTAGGTTCTCTTTAAGAGCACGTGAAAATGATTTTACAATGGAGGCTTTGGAAAAGGGAGTCGCCCTTGCCAGACAACTTGGTAAAAAAATTTATTTTACAGTAAACAACATTCCAAGAAATTCCAAACTTCCTTCTTATCCTAAGTATTTGGATCAAATGGCTGCATTAAAACCAGATGCATTGATTATGGCTGATCCTGGATTGATTTTGATCACAAAAGAATCACATCCCGAACTTGATATTCATATTTCTGTCCAAACGAATACGATGAATTATGCGGCAGTTAAATTTTGGAAAAAATTTGGTGCCACTCGTGTGATTCTTTCTCGTGAAGTATCTATTTCGGAAATTGCTGAAATAAAAAATGAAGTTCCCGATATGGAAATTGAAGTGTTTGTCCATGGATCAATTTGTATTGCTCATAGTGGTCGTTGTTTTATGAGTAATTATTTTAAAAAACGAGATGCAAACCAAGGTTCTTGTAATAATGCATGTCGTGATTTGTACAAAGTGTATGTCACAAATCCCAAACAAAATGATGAACCTATGGAACTCATTACCGATGAAGAGGGAACTTTTTTAATGAATTCCAAAGACCTTCGTGCGATCGAATTTTTACAGGAGCTATGCGATGCTGGCGTTGATTCTTTGAAAGTAGAAGGTCGAACAAAAAATGATTATTATGTAGGAATGGTGGCTCGTAGTTATCGTCATACATTAGATAATATTGCACGAGGCGAAGGTTTTGATCGGAAGTGGTTAGAAGAATTGGATAAAGTTTCTTCACGAAAATATTTTTCTGGTTTTTTAAGCCGTGGGATGGAAGACAAAATTCCTGAAGAGGAAAGGAACTTTCAAAACAATGAATTTGGTACCAGTTTACAAATGAGCCAAAAGTATACAGGATTTGTAAAAGAATATAAACCGGATACGAAACGTATTGTCATTGAAGTAAAAAATAAAATTCAAAAAGGGGATTTGCTGGAAGTCATTACGTCGACAGACGCAAACCCCTCCACTTTCACAGTGGATCAAATTTTTTATAAACAAAATTCAGTAGAAGTGATTAGTGGTGGGATGGGAACTGTGGAGTTGGAAGTTCCTTTTGCCATTCCTTCTAGGTCGTTTTTAAGTAAAAAATTGTAGTATATTGTAATTAGATCCAATGCGAAAGGGATTGTAGCGTAAATCCTGCAATGCAATAGAAGTTAGGTGGATTGATTTGAAATGAAAAAAAATCCTTCTTTTGCTTTGCAGATTGCAGCGGAAAGCCCGGTCCAACACCATTTGGTGTTGGATTCGCCAGAAAACTTGAGAAACTTTTCTCTGAGAATTGTTATGTCTAAATAGAAACAAGTAGGGTCTTTTGTGAAAAAAATTTATATATTGATGGTCTTCATTCTTTTTGCCTTCCTTTTACAATGTGGCAAAGAATCAAACAGTGAATCTACGGCACCGGTCGAAGCGGAAATGCGTTCGTTGGACATGCCTATGGAAAAAAAAGTGTCGACTTCTGGTTCTCGTCTGGAAGACACCATCGAACAGCCATCAGTCGAAAATCAACTTGGCGAAGTATTTGTGCCCATTTTAAATAGTACAGAGCGATTGCTCGAATACCAAATTCAATTGAGTTATCAAACGCAAGACTTAATTAAAACGAGAAAAGATATCCTTGGTTTTATTTCCAAGTATGGTTATGTTGAAAATAGTTCTGCTGTGAATACAGACTCACCTTACATTAATTTACGAATTCATATAAAATCTGAAAAATTATACGAAGCATTGATGGAATTAGATACGTATGGAGTATTACTTAACGAAGATATATCAACTGTGGATCATACAGAAGGAATGGTTTGGCAAAAGATAAAATCAAACCGAGAAAAAATTCGATTAGTGAGACGATCGAATGCAAACAACCAAACCTTGGCAAATTCCAAAAATTGGCAAGTGATCGAAGAAGCAGTCACTGAGAGCGAAAATAATTTAGATAGTTCGGAACATGAAATTTGGAAAATAAAAGACAGAGTTAAATGGGCAACCTTAAATGTAAATTTTTCCACACCAATTCCTGCTGATAAAGTTCAAATTCCAACTTATAAAAATGCCTTCGTAGGAATTTTGAATTTATTTTTAGAACTAACTTACTATTTGATTTGGATGATTCCTTTTGTGGTAATTGCAGTTGTATTGTATTTTCCATTGAAAAAGATTTATGTTTATTTTAAAAAATAAACTAGAGAAAGGAAGGAAAGGAAGGAAAGGAAGGGACTAATTCTTTTAAAGAGGAGAGTCCTTTCCTTATCTTGATTTTACTGGTCACAACTTCCAGAAGATAGATTAAATTCCTTTTTTTCTTCTGGGTCTGTGATGGTTTTTCCATAATCACTTTGGAGTTTAAAACATCCCATTCTGTTTTGTTTACCTGCTTTTTGAAAACAATCACATACTGCAGAAATTTTTTCTTTTGTATTTAGATTGGTATTTGTTTCGGGAGTTCCGACTAATGATTGTTCGCATTTTTGAACAGACAAAAGATAGGATTCGTATGACTTAGATCCTTTTTTTAAATCCGAAACATGTTTTTCTCTTAATGATAAACATGATTTTTTATCTGCTGCATTCTCAGTTGTTTTGCCTTTTTTTAAGCAATCACAAAGTTCGTTTGCTTTGGTTTCGGGGTTTGCAAAGATCCCAAAGTGGAAAAATAAAAACAGGGCCAGAGTGAAAAATATTTTTGGTTTCATGCCAGCGATTGTACCTTTAAAAATGAAATGTCAATTCGTATTCCTATTGTTTATTTAAAGAACAGGATTCTTTTTGAAAAAAGAAAATAGCTTACTATTAATTTTCATAGTAAGCAAACGTTTCCTATTGTGAATTGGTTTGGTAACTTCTGATCCAAGATTCTGATTTTTCTGGGTCATCAAAAAAATGTTCTGTTTCCTTGCCAAATCTACTTTCATATTCATTAATTTTGTAACTATCATGATGACAATGAACGGCAGCGATACATTCGGTTCCGTTTTCAGATGTTAGTTTTAAGTTTTTAGCTTCTTCAAATAAATCTAAGTAACCAATGCGCCAATTGTATTTACTTAAAAGTAAAGGGATAATATCTCTATATGATTTGTGTGCAGACACAGTTGCAGGATTTAATCCGTAGAAATTCACAAAGATTTTAAATTTTGTTCCGTTCGGAATTTCTGCAAAAGTTTTTTCTAAACTTTCTTTCCACTTGGATACTTCTGTTTCTGTCACTGCACCAGAGATACGAGTTGTAATTAACGCAGTATCTTTTTCCCAATTAGTATAAATTTCATGATTCATACTTTTTGGACTTAATTAGTAGTAACTAGGTTTTAAAAAAGATTTTTGACAGAAGTTTGGAATTGTAGCTGAAGCCACTGGACTCTCAATCGGACGGAAAAGGAAAACAGAAGAGTTGTTTTCTCCTACGCAATATTAAACATCAATATTATTAAAGTGATTACCAACTGGTTTTAGTTGTAAAAAATGGTTCGACATAGAATTAAAATTTTACATAGTTTTTATCAAATCGTTGTTTTGAGGGTTCTATGGCCAATTTCTTTAAGTTTTTATGCACTTTTTTTACGTTTCTTTTTTTGTTTCAATGTTTAGGAAGTCGTAGACCACTCGTTCCCTCTTATGTAGATCCGCAAGGTAGTTTGCGTGAAGTTGCTCTTGGAAAAAAGTATATGGTAGCGACAGGGAATCCACTGGCAACGAAGGTCGCAATCAAGGTTTTAGAAAGTGGAGGAAATGCAGTTGATGCAGCAGTGGCCGCATTGCTTGTGTTAAATGTCACTAATGGCGAAGCAGCCAGTTTTCCATCGGTTGCTCCCACTTTAGTTTATGATCAAAAAACAGGACAAGTAAAAAGTTATATAGGTGCTGGAACGGCACCAAAAAAAGCAACCATCGAATGGTTTAAAGAAAACGGTTATGATGTGATGCCTAAAAATTCTATATTAAGTCAATTATTGCCAGCCTCGCCAGATGTCATCGTACGACTGTTACAAGATCATGGAACAAAATCTTTTTCTGAATTAGTGCAACCGGCTATTGCGGTTGCAGAAGAAGGTTTTCCTGCAAATCGGATCTTGGTGAAAAACTTAGACTTACCTTTATACAAACGATTGGGATTTACAATCATCATGCCTTATAATTCCGAAGTGTATTTGGAAAAAAAATGGTGGTATGGAATTCGCGAAGGAGAACTAACCAAACGATCAGATCTTGCAAAAACTTGGCGTTCTATGGCTAATGAAGAAGTTGAATCTCTCAAAAAAGGAAAATCGAGAAAACAAGCATTAGAATCTGTAAGAGATTATTTCTACAAAGGTCCTGTGTCTGATGCTATCGTAAAATTACATTCAGAAAAAAATGGACTTTTTACAAAGGAAGATTTAGCATCTTACACTGGTGGTTGGGAGAAACCAGTTACCGGGGAATTTGGGGAATATAAAATTTTATCCAACCAAACATGGACACAAGGGCCTGTAGTTCCAATGGTTTTACAGCTGCTAGATGGTATTAACTTGAAAGCGATGGGTCACAACTCGCCAGAATACATTCACACTGTATCGCAGGCGATTGAACTCGTTATATCCGATAGAGAAAAATACTTTGGCGACCCTAAATTTTTAGATGTTCCTTTGGAAGGATTACTTTCGAAAAAGTATGCTAGTGTCAGAAGAATGTTAATTCAAAAGGATGCCTTTGGAATGACTCCTCCTTTTGGTAATCCTTGGATGTTTGATTCCAAAAAAACAACGTCTTCGAATCTACAACCAAATGAAACCAAAGACCAAACTGTGAGTGAAATTAAGTATGGAAAAGATACAACTTATTTGAGTATCATTGATCCAGCAGGAAATGCAGTATCTCTCACTCCAAGTGATTTTCCACAATCACCTATGGTTCCAGGAACGGGATTAACATTGGGTATACGGATGACTCAGTTTCGATTGGATCCAAACCATCCATCTTCTCTTGCACCTGGGAAACGACCACGAATCACTCCGAATCCTGGTATGGTTTTAAAAAAAGGAAAGTTATGGATGAGTTTTGGAACTCCCGGGGGAGATGTACAAAGCCAGGCGATGATCCAATTTTTTTTGAATGTCATTGTTTTTGGAATGGATCCACAAAAAGCAGTGGAGGCACCTAGATTTCGTTCGGTGAACTGGCCTGATAGTTTTTCACCCCATACATACCGACCAGGTGGAATTGAATTAGAAGAGTCTCTTTATAATTCAGTATCGGATTCTCTGAAAGCAAAAGGATATAAGGTTTATAAAAAAGGTCATTTAGATAATGATTTTGGTGCCGTATGTGCTGTGTTAAATGAAGATAAAAGGCTAATCGGTGTTGCTGACCCTAGAGAAGAGTCTTGGGCGGAAGGAAAATAGATTTTAAAAAATGACAAAAATACTTCTGATTGAGGATGAACCGGGAATTCAGGAAACCATTCAAATCACCTTGGAGTCAGAAGGATTTTTTGTATTTTTAGCATCCACGGGGAAACAAGGTTTGTTACTCCTCTCCAATGATATATCTTTGATTATTCTAGATATTGGATTACCTGACCAAAATGGATTTGAAGTATTAAAAGAAATTCGGAAATCCTTTCAAACGCCTGTTATATTTCTTACTGCAAGAAATACTGAGATAGATAAAGTATTGGGTTTGGAAATTGGAGCTGACGATTATATTGTCAAACCTTTTAGTCCCAGAGAACTTTTGGCAAGGATACGGGCTATATTGCGAAGAACATTGCCTACTCAGCTTATAGAAAATTCAAAATTTAAAATTTCATTGGATAAAAAGTTAGTTTATTTGAATGGAAAATCATTAAACCTATCTCCTTACGAATACAAAACGTTGGAATTGTTTTTTAAATGGCCAGGTCGAATTTTTACAAGAGAAGAAATTATGGACAATGTTTGGACAGAACCGGAAGATAGTTTCGACCGCGCAGTGGATACAGTAATTAAAAACATCCGCGCTAGATTTAAAGAATTGGAACCAGACTTCGATCCCATTGAAACAAGAAGGGGACAAGGTTATGGATTAAAGGAAAAGATATGAACCTTTGGATTCGAATCATCATTAGTTTTTTTTTATCTTAAGCATTGGTTTTTATTATTTAATCGATAAAACAGAAGATTCAATACGGCCTCGTTATATGGAAACTGTCGAGGAATCTTTAAACGATACAGCTCATATTTTGTCTGCAATTGTAGAAGAACAATTGAAACATAATCCACGAGCGTTTACAAAGTTCCAAACAACGTTAGACTCCCTATTTTCTCCAGTTTTTGAAAATACTAACAGACGATCTTTTAATGCAAAAATATATTCCCTTCTAAAAACGAATACTGATATTCAAGTTTATATTACGGATGAAAAAGGAATTGTCATTTATGATTCGGAAGTTTACCGCAAAGGTCTCGACTATTCAAAGTTTAATGATGTTTATTTGACTCTACAAGGAAAGTATGGAGCAAGATCCAGTAAACTTCTGGATAAGGAAGGAGAGGGAGCATTATTTGTAGCTTCACCCATTCGATTCAATAATCAAATCGTTGGAGTGCTTACTGTAATTAAACCCAAAACAGGTGTGATTCCTTTCATTGAGGAAGCAAAAAGAAAGTTTTGGCGTATTTCACTTCTTGTGGCCTCTGCGATTGCTATTTTATTTAGTTTGTTAGCGTATTTATTTTTTCGTCCCATTTTAAGTCTTTCTCAATATGTTTCGTCTCTTCGGAAAAAAGAGAAGGTAGTATTTCCCAAAATTGGGATTCGTGAGTTAAATGAATTAGGTAAAGAAGTGGATTTACTTGTAGAAGAAATTGAAGGAAAAAAATATATAGAATCGTATGTACAAACCTTAACACATGAAATCAAAAGTCCTCTTTCCTCCATATTAGCTTCTGTAGAACTTTTACAATCTCATCCAAACGAATCTATCAGACTTACCAAAAATATTCACGAGGAAGCTAAACGAATACAAAATCTCATTGAACAAATGTTAGAACTTTCTTCATTAGAAGGTAAAAAATCTATCTCTTTGGATGATAATGTTCTATTGTATGATTTGGTTCAGGAAGTTTTAATAAATTTCAAATCAGAAATGGAATGGAAGGCTGTAAAGATTTTTGTAAAATGTGAAAATAGTAAGTGGGAGCTAAAAGGAAATCGTAATTATTTATATTTGGCTATCGAAAACTTAATCAGAAACTCCATCGATTTTGCCAATAAAAACGATGTCATTAATATCGATATCCAGGAAGAAATGGAAGGTTTCATTAGGTTTTCTGTTTTGGACGAAGGTCAAAGGATTCCTGACTATGCTTTGGAGAGAGTTACCGAAAAATTTTATTCATTGCCAAGACCAACTAACAATCGTAAAAGTTCTGGTTTGGGTCTAAGTATTGTAAGTCAAATTGTGGATTTACATGGTGGTAGATTGGAAATCAAAAATCGTGAACCTCGTGGAGTATCTGTATCGATAAGTTTTCCAAAAACTTAAATCCTCACAGAATCCTCACATTTAGAACATAAAAGACTCACGTAAAGATTCTATCATAAGGATAGGAGATTTTTATGAGTAAACTACAAACATCTGTCAACCTTATGCTGGCCATCCTTGGTGGTATGGTTTTATTATTTATCATTCCATTGGCAATGATAGGTTCTCTAATTGAGGAAAGAAATTCGGCTAGAAATGAAGCTGCAATTGAAGTTGGAGAAAAATGGGGAACAAATCAAACAATTGTTGGTCCTATTTTAATGGTACCTTATAACGTAAGGATTCCAAAATCAGGTTCCACAAAAGAAAAAGATAAATGGGATTATATTACCGATTACGCTTATTTTTTACCTGATGAATTGGAATCTGTTGTGGATATGAGAACAGAACTTCGGAAAAGAAGTATCTATGAAATTCCATTATACACTAGTAAGGTGAAGATTGTTGGAAAATTTTCACCGATTTCTTCTACTGATTTTCCAAATGATACAACATATATCTATTGGGATGATTCAAGATTGATACTCTCTGTTTCTGATTTGAAGGGACTTGGTGGAGAAATGAAACTGTCCATGTCTGGAAAAGAAAAGAAATTTTTGCCTGGAACTAAATCTTCTCATTTACCATCTGGTCTCAATGTTCCTATTATCATGACAGATTCTGGAAACTCTCTTCCATTTGAAATCCAACTAGAAGTGAAAGGATCCGAATCTTTTTCAGTGATTCCCATTGGAAAAAAATCTAAATTATATATGAGTTCTGATTGGAAAGATCCATCCTTTAATGGAAATCTTTTACCAAAAGATCGAACCATACAAGAAGATGGGTTTTCTGCTGTATGGGAATCTTCTTATTTTGGCAGATCCTATCCGCAAGTGATCCATTCACTGGATGATTCCATTTTAAATACAATTTTGAATTCAGGTTTTGGAGTGAGTCTTGTGATTCCTGTGGATCATTATTTAAAGATGGAAAGGTCTGTAAAATACGGATTACTTTTGATTGTTACAAGTTTTGCATTATTTTTCCTAATGGAAGTGTTTGGTGGAGTTTTGTTACATCCAATCCAATACATTTTGATTGGTTCGGCTATGGTTTTGTTTTACATTCTGAATTTATCTTTTTCTGAACATTTTGGTTTTTTATTAGCATACATTGTATCAAGTGCCGCAGTGACTGGACTCATTGGGTATTACGCAATCAGTGTGTTAAAAAATAAGAAAAAGGGAATTATTACGGCTTCCTATTATTTGGGTTTGTATTCGTTTTTATATGTAATTTTAGCATCCGAAGAACAAGCGTTACTTTTGGGATCATTAGCACTTTTTTCTATTCTTGCAGCTGTGATGCATTTTACTCGTAAGGTTGATTGGTATCAGTTCGGTTTGAAAAAAGAAGTCTAAGGAAATATAAATGAAAACAATTATCAATATTGGATAATTTGTTTAAATCAGTAAACCTAACAGAGAAATACACCTCTGTTAGGTTTTTTTAATTACTCGCCAAAACTTTTGGAAAATTCAAAAGTTAAATTGATTGAACCGAAGTCCATCCTTTGTTTTTGGGAACCTTCTAAAGTAGAATACAGTAATGTAGATTGAAGATCTCCATCTAAAAAAAGAAGATATTTTTTGTATTTTACGTCATATCTTTCAATTGTATAACCCCATTTTGTTGCAAACCAAGAAGAAAATCGAAATACAAAGTCTAAGGTAGTTTTTTCTCCCGTATAACTGACAAGGCCTTTTGATAAATCATAGTAGCCAAACAATAAACTTTCATTTCTATCACTTACTAAAATGATATCAACTCTTGATCTAGTGTCATTTCCTGAGAGATTATAAAATTGTTTACCTATATGGATTTCAAACCAACGTAATGGTTTGATTTCAATATGAATTCCAGGCACAGTACCTCTCACATTCATACTGAATTCTCTATTTCTAGGTCCTATTAGTGGCGGGAAAAGATCGAATAACACATAGTTATTTTTTGTAGTTTGTTCAATATCCACCTGTCTCAAACTAACTCCAATATTAAAATTTGGAGATAAAGGATGAAAATAGGCTGCCCCTAAACTAACATAGTCCTCTTTGAATTGCAGAGACCTTTGATCATTTTTACTTGATTTTAAATTTACTAATGATCGGCTTTCGTAAAAGACTCGAAACTTATCCATATAACGATATTCTAGTTCGTGTTGAATGGAAACGGCGTTATAACCATTGGTTTTTGAAAACGCCCTAACCGCCGAATTAGCATCATAACCATTTACTAATAGTGAATTAAAACTTTCATAACGTAAGTAATCCATAACCGGAAAGTTGATTCCGCCATAACCCTCATTGCGCCGAAGGTATACTCTATGTTTGTCTGGTTCCCTTACTTTTGGTAATTCATGTGTTGAATCAAAGTCCTTAGAAAAAATACTGCTAGAATACAAACAGGAAATCCACAGAACAGTAGTTAGTATCTTATGCGACACGATTTATTCTCCCCATACAATCACACATTCGCGATAAAAAATACCGAATGGTAGAATGGTCAGAGATTCCCTATCGATAACAGCTATCTTTTGGATATTTGCATGTTGGGATGCTTCTTCAATGGAGTTTCCTGGGCCATAAAAGAAAAAATTGACAATAAATCCCGAGAAACTGCATGACTTTCCATTTTTCTCTAGTTTAGCAGAGGTTATCATGTTTCCTGTTGCGTCACCGTTTATATGTTGCGTAGTGTACGTGAAATAATAACCCGGTAGTGGAGTTGTTACACAGTTGGATAATATTAATAAACTTAAAATAGTAAGGTATATAGATTTCATGATTATTCTCCGTATACGATAGTGCAGTAAGACCGATATACACCCGTTAAAAATGATATTGTGGAATGGTCGATTGTAGCAATCTTGATAATTCCGTTTTTATTTGCCACTGAACCTGCACCTGCATCGCCGAAACTAAAAAGATATAAAACTGTAAACTGACAGCCTCGACCTTCTTTTGTGGCCTTAACATTATTTTCAGGATTAAACGTTCCAGGAAATTTGGTTGATGTTACTATATAACCGTGAGTTGGTCCAATGGCACAGTTTGTGACTAGAAAAAAGCTGAAGAGAAAGATAAAGATAAGATTGATTTTCATATTTAATACCGTTTATGATCCTTTAACTATTGTACAAAATCTATGGTAAATAATACCCATGAAAATTCCGAATTGCTCATAATCTAAATATGCAACTTTTGTAATGTTGCCTGCTCTCTTTGCAGCTTCTATGGATGAATTTCCCGAAGAAAACAAATGTAATACTGATTGACTACAACTTCTTCCTTCGGAGGTACCTTCGGCATTTAAACCGATGGGCCCAGGAACGTATGTTTTGTGATAGATAAATCCACCTTTTAGAAATATAGATGGTGTTGCGTATTCCCTTGTTGGATTTGTATTTGAATTCGGAGCATAAGTAGAATGTATCGACGCGCCTGTACAGTTAAAGGAAAATAGAATCAAATTCAGTAATATAACAATAATTATATTTTTTTTCACATAGTTCTCCAGATGATTTTCTGACAGTAGTTATCTTATTGTAATTTATGTCAACCGAGTCGAAGTTTTTTTGATAAAAAACTAACAAGAATACTGTGGTGAATTAGGAAAATCTATAATATTATACAAATCTAATGCTGTTATTTTTGTAGTATTTTAGGCTAATGACCGTATTGTGATGAATTTTCGTTTGTTAGGTTTTTTAAAATTCTAAATTTTGATAAATTTTTCTATTTAATTTGAGGTTCGGAGCTAACTTTTCATGATCCTTTGTATGCAAAAATTACCGAAGGAAAATAGGTTTTTTTTACAAAACTTTTACCTTCCTTTCGTCTCATAGGTTTTGAATGGATTGGATTTTAATGTCCTTCGTTCATTGATTTAGGAATGGACACGATTTTTGTTCCTGGAAACGCCTGGCAGTCGGATTTGAGCCGAGTTTCTATTTTAGAATCTTTCTAGTCACCTTTAGGACGTTTCTTGCCAAACCATCCATTTTCTAAAGAATGGCATTTTAATTAACCTAAGTAATAAAGAAGGTTCTGTTTGTTCGCTAAAATTTTTGCCCCAAATAAAGTGATGACCATTTCCGACGACCTTTTCACGGAAGTGATGTTACGGAACAACAAACGTATGTTCATGTCATTTCTTTCTATCCTCGCTCTTGCAAATGTCGCGACATTATCCATCAAAATAGCAGGGAAAGGGTCTGATTATTTAACATATCAGAGTATATTGGTAGAATTTGTCCTAGCCACTACCATTTTAGTTGTTGGATATTTACTCTCTAGTCGATTAAAAACGCATTGGTCTTCCAGTTATATCTCAATTACGGGTGTTACATTATGTTTACTTGTTTTCCAGTATGTGATTTACGGTGCGACTGAACTAGCCGCAACATTTTATATTTCTTTCGTTCTCAGTGTTTTATATTTTAATCGAAATGCTTCCATCTATAACTTTATATTAATTATCGTTTCTGAAATCCTTTTGTTTTCATTCAGGCCAGAACTGATTCCTGGTGGACCTAAAAGTAATATCATTGTTAGGTTTTTAATCTTTGTATGGGTAGGAATTGGAGCAACAGTAGGGGCTACTGCGACAAGAAATCTTCTGAACTTAGCTGTTGAAAAACAAAAAGAAGCAAAGAAAGCCTTAGAAAATTTGATGAATATGGCAAAAACTATTCTTAAAACCATTGATCTAATGAAAGAACAGATTAAAAATCAGGACACAATATCGGATGAATTGAAACATATCTCTGAACACCAGGCTTCCTCTCTTTCTGAAATTTCGTCATCTTTAATGGAGTTGTCATCAAAAGCAGATTCAAACAATAAAATCGCCAAATCATTGTACAACGAATCAGAAGTTTCTATTAAATCAGTAAATGACCTTAAAACAATCAATGAAACCGTTCAAACTGGAACTGGGAGAATATATAAAAATTTAGATGTAGTCATGAGTTATTCGAATGATACATCTGAACATATCCATCTTTCTATTGATAAGTTCAATATTCTACAAGAGAAAAGTACAGAAATTTCTGAGTTTGTTTCTGTGATTAACGATATTGCTGATAAAGTAAATTTGTTATCTTTAAACGCAGCCATTGAGGCAGCAAGGGCAGGAGAACACGGTAGAGGATTTGCTGTGGTAGCGGAAGAAATTTCAAAGTTAGCTGATGCAACAACTAGGAATTCAAAAGAAATTTCTAAAATCATTCAAGAAAATCTTTCATTGATTGATGAAAGTAGCGAACTTATCCACCGATCATCTGACCTAATGGGAAAATTGGACTCTGCCATTGGGATCATCAAAAACGAAATCACCGGCGTTGGATCCAAAATTGTAGAAATTGATAAAGCCATTGAAACGATCGACAACCTAAATACCAGGATTTACGAAACAAGTAAAACGATCGAAAATTCTACGAATTTCCAAAAGATTGCAACTGAAGAGTCTACGAAAATTACGGCGGATATATCCGAATACGCTGCCAACATAGTCGAAATTTCCAAACAAATTTCGGATAGTAGCAAATCTACGGGAGGAATCATTGTTCAGCTTGATTCCTTGGCGAAAGAAATGACAAATTAACTGCCCTTTGGAATTTTCAAATCCGAGTTCGGGAAACCTTTTTTTAGATTTAACTTAGATAAAAAGTGAGTGGGAACTCATTTCCTAGTTGACCGATTCTTTTGGTTACGTAATGTCCATGAGTTGTGTACGTACTTAGGTCTATGAATCGAAATCGCAACCTTGTTCTTTTTTCCTTCCTTGTTTGTTTTTCAGTAATGACTCCGAATTTTCTTTTGGCACAGGAATATGTTCCCAGTGCCGGCTGTGAAAAAGATCCTCCGCCCAAAAATCTTCCCTTCCCTATGGATGTAAGCAAACAACTCTGTAAAAAAGACATTGAAGACAAAAGAGAAAGTTGGTATCTAACCGGGTTACCATTGATTAATTCTGACCCCAATGAAGGGATTGGATATGGGGCTCGTGCTTATGTATATGAAAATGGAAAAAAATCAGACTCACTTTTTTATTACACACCATATCGGATGCGAGTCTTTGCACAATATTTTAATACAAATAAAAATGCACAGTATCACCAAGTTAGTTTGGATATGCCATTCATTGCAGATACGCAATGGAGACTTCGAGCTGACCTGTTTTTAACAATTACTCCAACCACACTTTATTTTGGTATTGGGGAAGACACAATGAAACCTTTATCTTATTTGGATCGTAACCAACAAGATGGAAGACATATCATCAATGCAAGTTATATCGATCAGGAAAATAACCTAACTTACTATCGACCAGGAACTAGATCCGATCCAATTAGTTTCGGAGGTAAAACCTATTCCGGATTTCCATCAGCTCCTGGATATGTAGTCACAGATAAAATGTACAACCGTTATACGATAGAAACTCCTATGGCTACCACGAGTACGGAACGTTCGTTTGTGGGTGGAACAGTTAGACTTGTTGCAGGTCTAAAATTTTCTAACAATATTGTTAGAACCTATGACGGAAAATTAGCACGTGGTGTAGATCCTATCCTTGGTGGTGAACATACTGCCGACGTTCCTAATGGAAAAACACGCCTAACGGAAGACTATGAAGCAAAAAAAATAATTGGTTATAACGGTGGTTATGTTAATGCGCTTCGTGTTGGTCTTGTTTATGATACAAGAGATTTTGAGCCAGATCCTAACTCTGGAATTTTTGCTGAAGCTACTTATGAAAAACATACCAAGGCCATTGGATCTGATTATGATTATCAAAAATACTTTGCTCAAACAAAATTGTTTTGGAGTCCATTTCCAAAGGTATTTGATAAATTAGTCATTGCCAATCGATTTGGTTTGGGTGTCACCGAAGGTGAAGCACCATTTTATGAATATAGAAATATGTGGGGAACCGAAGGACTTGTGGGGGGACTTGGGGGTTTAAGAACCATTCGAGGATTCAAACAGGACCGATTTGTGGGACGCGCAATGGGTTGGGGAAATACAGAGGTTCGATGGAAATTTGCAGAAGCTAAATTCGGAGATGAATTTTTCGCATTTAACTTAGTTCCCTTTTTTGATTATGGTCGTGTATGGGACGACGAACATAAATTAGGTTGGAAAGGGTATGCTTATTCTCGCGGGATAGGTTTGCGAATCGCTTGGAACCAAGCCACCATCATCATGATTGATTATGCTAAATCCAGAGAAGATGAGCAGTTATTTGTCAACTTTAGCCATGTATTTTGAGTTAAATTATAGTTTTCAAATATTCTTCAGGACTTAATCCAATTGTATTTTTAAAATCTTTTATGAAATGTGCCTGATCGTAATATCCAAGATCTAAAGCCATTTCTGCAAATTGGATGGTTTTGTCCTTTTCCATTCGTTCTGCTACTTCTTGGATTCGGAATCGTTGGATGACCCATTTGGGGCTGACACCTACATACTGTTGAAATAGTCTTTGTAAATTTCGGAGACTAATTAAATAGAGTTCTGTGATTTGATTCACTGATTGGATACTCCTATCTTCTTTGATTTTATCTATGATCTTATTGATTAATAATATTTTTGGATCTTGTTCGGGCAGTATATTTTCTAACCAAGTTTCGATGATTTTTATTCTATTTTCCGCCTTCTCGGTTTCAAAAACTTTTGTTTCGAGAGAATGAATATCTGATATATTTAGATCTGCGATGGGTATGGTTTTATCTGTGAGAGTAGATATGTTCTTTTGGAAGAAAGGATAAAAACCTCCTGGCCTAAATTTGATTCCGAACACGGAACCTTTTCCTTGTAATAAAGTAGAAAACCTACCTTTTGTGACTCCAAATAATTTTGAATTACCTTTTTCGAATACAATGTGTACGCTGGGGTAAGGGAGAGTTTCTGCTAGATAAGGTTCTTCGTTCATTAAATCCCAACTAACAGTCCAATAGTGCTCAACAAAAAAATCTAATTTTTCATTCGCAAAAAAACGATTGTGATTAGTGATTTGGTTGGATTTTGTTTGGCGCAAAACTCCACGAGTTGATTTTCCTTTTTCCTTCACCACAGTAATTATTTATAGTTTTGTCGCTTTTTTACAATCCAAATCTTATCTTATTTGTTATCTTTCTTTTAGGAGTTACGAAAACAATGCAGACCACAAATCAATTGAATCATAATCTAACACTGAGTCTTACAAAAACCATTCCATCTAGTTTAGAACGTATTTGGGAGATTCTTACAACTCCTAAGTACATAAAGGAGTTTTTATATGGTACTGATGCTATTTCCGAATGGAAAGAAGGAAGTTCCCTTGTTTTTAAAGGAGTTTGGGAGGGAACTCCTTATGAGGAAAAAGGAATAATACTGACTTTCCAACCTCCTCAAATATTCAAGTATTCCTATTTCAGTGATTTTTTTGGGTTACCTGACCTGCCAGAAAACTACTCCATCATTGAAAATAGATTAACATTCGCAGACGGTTTGGTTTCTATCCATTTAACGCAATCGGGATTCACAGCAGAGGAAAGAAGAGACCATTCCATAGAAAGTTGGAAACAGTGTTTGGGCATAATCGAAGAAATTGCAAAAACCGTGAAATAAGCATTTAGTGATTTTATGAAAAAAATTAAAAGCTTTGCATCCAAGAGAGAGAGTTTATATATTTTTTTGTATGGGTTCTAATCAAATTACCGTTCAATCGATTATTGATGCTGACGAAAAGCATCTGTAGTTTTAGAAACTTATGGGGACAAAACAAAGGTGGCAGTGAGATTTGATCCGGAAATTAGAATCCCGAAGAGAAGCAGTTCAGAGGATGGCAAGCCATTTTAGACAATTTTAAAAAGTATATAGAAGCCAATAGATGATATTTTCTCAATTGGTTGTTGCCAATTCTCCTTTATTTTAGGGATTTTTTCGTCTTTATGTATGTATGTTTTCTGCGAATGCTTCCATTAAAAATTACATTCGAGAATTTTCACTCCAGGTTTTTGTATTCTTACTTTATTTCTTCGCAGGAAAACTAAGTCTAAACCTTTCCTCTATTGATGGATACAGTACGCCCGTTTGGCCTCCGGCAGGTCTCGCACTTGGATTTGTTTTATTATTCGGCAATCGCGTTTGGTTTGCACTTTTTCTTGGTGCGTATTTCACCAACACAACGCATCTCCCGACACTAGAAACTTTAGCTGAGTTTATCACTTCTGACCCACAAAATATTACAATTTCATTGGGAAATGCAACTTCAGCAGTAATTGGATCCTTTCTATTAAAAAGATATTCGAACACAAACTTGAATATCTTTCAGGCAAATGAGATTTCCCATTTTTTTGTTTTTGCGGGACCAGTAACAGCATTAGTTTCTTCCGTGATTGGAAGTTTATCTCTATTATATTTTAAAATCATTTATTTGGAATTTCTTTTTCAAACTTGGATCACTTGGTGGATGGGGGATACCATTGGAATTATCATTTTTACTCCTCTGATGATTTTAATTTATAAATGGTATAAGGGTGAAGAAAAACTTTTAAGATTAATTACATTTGCTTCAGCAACCATGAGTACTTTCATTTTTACATTATCGATATTCTTTTTAACTCGTAATTGGGAAAAAGAATTTATAAAATATCGAATCAAATCAGATGGTCAAATTACTGCTGCTGGTATAGAGAATCGATTATTAGATAATATAAAAGTTGTGAAAGGACTTGGTTCGTTTATTTCTTTAACAACTAACTTAAATCGTAAAAACTTTGATACTTTTTCTAAAGGTGTACTTGAAGAATCAGATAGTGTTACCACATTGTCCTGGAATCCTTGGGTTAAACATTCAGAACGTAATACAGCTGAGACAAAATTAAAAATCGATTATCCTGATTCGATTGGAATTTCAATACAAAAAAATCAAACCTTGATTTCTTCTCCCAAATATGAAGATTATGTTTATATTAAATATATATACCCATATTTGGAAAACAAAGATGCTATCGGATACAATTTACTTTCTGACTTAAAGAGAAAGGAGGCACTTTTTCGCGCGAGAGAGAAACAAGGTTTTGATATGACTGGCAAAATTAGTTTTGTACAAAGTAAGGATAAAGACTCTGGTTTTTTAGTTTTTTATCCAGTTTTGCGGTCCACTGGTGAGTATGGATTTGCAACAGCAGTGATCCGTATTTCGACAATCATAGATAAAGCACTAACCGGAAATGATCAGAATCATCTTTGTATAAAAATGGAAGAGATAAATAGTCCGTATCACCAAGAAATAATTTCAAAAAATTGTTCCGATATGGAAGAAAAGATTTTTTCTGATTATTACCATATACATCAGATGACAATTGGTTCACATCTTTTGAACATTAAAACAATTGCGACAAAAGAATATTTTCAAAGGAATCTTTCCAATGCATCACGATTATTGTTAATCATTTCGTCACTATTAACTGGATTACTTGGTATATTACTTCTTCTTGTTATGGGTAAAGAAAAAAGTATTCAAGATATCGTTGAAAAAAGAACTTTTGAATTGGAAAAAGCGAATCGAGTTAAATCTGAATTCTTAGCAAACATGAGCCATGAAATCCGTACTCCTATGAATGGTGTGTTGGGTATGTTGACACTTTTGGAACAAACCAATGTGGATGCGGAACAAAAAGACTACTTGGACAACGCTGAAAAATCTGTATTATCCCTCCTAACTATCATTAATGACATTTTAGATGTTTCAAAATTAGAAAACAAAAAATTAGAAATTATTCCAAAACCAACCAATATTTATAAGTTATGCAAAGATATTACTAACATATTTCTTGCTGATGCAAAGAAAAAGAATTTGGATTTGTCTATGACGGTGACTGGTTTGGAACCAAATTTATTCATTCTAGTGGATGGAAATCGACTTAGACAGATATTAATTAATCTAATTGCTAATGCAGTAAAATTCACATTCACTGGGTCTGTAAAATTGGATGTTCGATTCACTGAAGATAAGAAATTTATCGTATTTGATGTAAAAGATACAGGAATTGGAATTTCAGAAGATAATATTTCTAGATTATTTGACCGATTTGTGCAACTGGAAGACTCAAGGACTAAAAAATTTGAAGGTTCAGGGCTTGGGCTTTATATTTCAAAACAACTTATCAATTTAATGGGTGGGGAAATAAAGGTTTTTAGTGTTTTAGATGAAGGATCAACTTTTCAATTTTCTATCCCTTTTCAAGAAACAGAACAAAGGGAAGAACCGTTGGGTAAAGTGGATCCAACTTTGGTTAGTGCTGGAAAAAGTTTTCATATTTTGATCGCAGATGACAATTTGTTGAATCAAAAGTTTATGTTAAAAATTTTTCAAAAAGAAAATATTAATGTGAGTGTTGCATCCAATGGCCTTGAAGTCATACATATGTTAGATGATTCATTGTCTAACTTGGATAACCGCTTTGATATGATACTAATGGACATTCAAATGCCCGTACTTGATGGCTTGGAAGCAACTAAACTCATTAGGAAGCGAAATGATTCCTATCGAGAAATTCCGATAATTGCGATTACTGCAAATAGTATGGAATCTCAATTGCATGAATATTTGGAAAATGGTATGAATGATTGTGTTAAAAAACCAATTATACTTTCGGAGCTCCTCTCCGCTGTTTATAAAAATAAATTCTAATATTACCAAGGTGATCTTGTGATGAATGGTATAAGAAGTTAAAAAACGAAATTACTTCTCAATGTAAGTCAAACTCTCTCCTTTTTTTAAAGTTTATTGGTATCATTTTTTAAAAATTCCTTCGTTTTATTCCGTTGACAAAATATGTCTCCTTGGATTCCTTTAGATTCTATTCCGGGAGGAATGAGGTGAAATTCCTCAGCTGACGGCGCAACCGTAAATCCTTATCCATTTTGATAAGGAAAGTCGGATCTTCCCACAGGTGAATCGCCCGTAAACGATCATTTGTACCGAAATTTTTTTCAGGGCCCCGGACTATTTGCTACCGGGATACCCATACCTTATCCATCAACATATGGGGTTTGTATTCCGGGCTAAAGGAGATTTGGTCTTGGGAAATTACAACCATCCCGAATCTGTTTTTATCGGCAAACAAGCGTTTGTTGTTATGTTCATTGCGAATTTGAACAAATCAATATACAGGTAGATAAAAAACTTGGAGGAGTTGTATGGAATACAAATCAGAAGTATTATTAAAAGAAAATAAGGATCGTTTTGTGATCCTTCCGATTAGATTTCCCAAAATTTGGGAAATGTATAAGAAACAACAGGCATCTTTTTGGACAGCGGAAGAAATAGATTTAAGCAGTGATTTAGATGACTGGAATTCACTTACTGATAACGAAAGATTATTTTTGAGTTATATCTTGGCTTTCTTTGCGGCGAGTGACGGGATCGTGAACGAAAACTTAGCTATAAACTTTATGAGAGAAGTTCAACTTCCTGAAGTTAGGTGTTTTTATGGATTCCAGATTATGATGGAAAACATACATTCAGAAACATATTCGCTTTTAATCGATACATATATCAAAGATTCGATAGAAAAAGACCGTTTATTTCATTCTATTGAAACCATTCCAGCAGTACAAAAAAAATCAGAGTGGGCATTACGATGGATAGGCGAAGGAAACTTTTCTGAACGATTACTTGCTTTTGCTGCCGTAGAAGGAATTTTTTTTAGTGGAAGTTTTTGTGCAATTTTCTGGATGAAAAAAAGAGGACTTCTTCCTGGTCTTTGTTTTTCGAATGAACTAATTAGTCGAGATGAAGCATTGCATTGCGAATTTGCATGTATTCTTTTTAAATTGTTAAACGAAAAACCAAGTGCTGAACGTGTGTATGAAATATTTTCTGATGCTGTTAATATTGAAAAGGAATTTATCACCGAATCTTTGTCAGTCGATCTTATTGGTATGAATGCAAAATTAATGCAACAATATATTGAATTTGTGGCAGATCGTTGGCTCATTGAACTTGGTTTTGATAAACTATATAATTCCACAAATCCTTTTGATTTTATGGAAATGATATCCTTACAAGGGAAAACTAACTTTTTCGAGAAACGCGTAGGTGATTACCAGAAGGCTGGCGTTCTCAATTCAGATCGCGGTTCTAAATTTTCATTAAATGAAGATTTTTAAATATTAAAGGAAATTATATGTTTGTTATTAAAAGAAATGGAAAAAAAGAATCGGTTAAGTTTGATAAAGTTACAGCTAGAATCGAAAAACTATCCTATGGACTAAGCCGTCTGGTAAGTCCTATCGATGTTGCCAAAAAAGTAATCGAAGGAATTTATGATGGTGTTAGCACTTCTGAACTGGATAATTTAGCTTCCGAAATCGCTGCTTCACTTACTACAAAACATCCAGACTATGCACTGCTTGCTAGCCGAATCGCTGTGAGTAACCTACATAAAAACACAACTAAATCTTTTTCGGAAACAATGGAACAACTCTATTCTTACATTGATCCGAAAACTAAAAAATGGATGCCGCTTATTGCCGAGGATGTTTGGGAAGTTGTTAAAACATATTCAGAAATATTAGATAGCTCTATCATTTATGATCGAGACTTTGGATTTGATTATTTTGGGTTTAGGACTTTAGAAAAATCTTATTTGTTACGTCTTGACGGAAAAATCTTAGAGCGGCCCCAACACATGTACATGAGAGTTGCCATTGGTATTCATAAAGAGAGAATTAATGATGTAATTAAAACTTATGACCTGATGAGCGAACGTTGGTTTACGCATGCAACACCTACACTTTTTAATGCAGGTACTCCAAAACCGCAAATGAGCAGTTGTTTCCTTTTGACAATGAAGGATGATAGTATTGATGGAATTTATGATACTCTCAAACAAACCGCAAAAATTTCCCAGAGCGCTGGTGGAATAGGAATTTCTATTCATAATATACGTGCTACAGGATCCTATATAAGTGGTACTAATGGTACTAGCAATGGAATTATTCCCATGTTACGTGTGTTCAATGATACTGCACGTTATGTAGATCAAGGTGGTGGAAAAAGAAAAGGAGCATTCGCGGTTTATTTGGAACCTTGGCATGCTGATATTTTTCCTTTTTTAGAATTAAAGAAAAATCATGGAAAAGAAGAAATGCGGGCTCGTGATTTATTCTTTGCACTTTGGATTTCTGATTTATTTATGAAACGAGTAGAAGAAGGCGCAGACTGGAGTTTGTTTTGTCCCAATGAAGCCCCCGGTCTTTCCGATGTTTATGGAGACGAATTTGTAAAATTGTATGAACAATACGAAAGAGAAGGAAGGTCACGTTCTACCGTAAAAGCCCAAGACCTTTGGTTTGCCATTGTGGAATCGCAAATTGAAACAGGAACTCCTTATTTATTATATAAAGATGCAGCTAATGCCAAAAGTAATCAAAAAAATTTAGGTACTATAAAGAGCAGTAATCTTTGTACTGAAATTTTAGAATATACAAGCCCAGAGGAAGTTGCAGTTTGTAATTTAGCTTCTGTCGCCTTGCCAAAGTTTGTTGCAAATGGAATTTTTTTATTTGATAAATTATATGAAATTGTTTATCAAATGACAATCAATTTGAATCGAATTATTGATGAAAATTATTATCCAGTACCGGAAGCTAAAAACTCCAATTTAAAACACCGCCCTATAGGTATTGGCGTTCAAGGTCTTGCCGATGTTTTTATTTTGTTACGTATGCCTTATGAAAGTGATGCGGCAAAAAAACTAAATATTGAGATTTTTGAAACTATCTACTTTGCCGCAATGACAGCGAGTAAAGACATAGCAAAAGTAGAAGGTCCGTATCCAAGTTTTCCTGGTTCACCTTTATCAAAAGGAATTTTTCAATTTGATTTATGGAATGTGAAACCTACTGAGCGGTGGGATTTTGAATCTCTACGCAAAGAAGTAATACAATACGGCGCAAGAAATTCACTTCTTGTTGCTCCAATGCCAACAGCCTCCACGTCGCAAATTTTAGGAAACAATGAATGTTTCGAACCATATACTTCTAACATTTATACTAGAAGGGTTCTTAGTGGTGAGTTTATCATCGTCAATAAACATCTATTAAACGATTTAATTGAACTTGGTATTTGGAATTCCGAAATGAAAAATAAAATTATTGCATCCGGCGGAAGTATTCAATCTATTTCATCAATCCCGGATGAACTCAAAGAAATTTACAAAACGGTTTGGGAAATGAAACAACGATCTCTCATTGATATGTCGAGAGATCGTGGTGCATTTATTTGCCAGTCACAATCTTTGAACTTATTTGTCGAAAATCCAACAGTTTCTAAACTTTCCTCCATGCACTTTTATGCTTGGAAACAAGGCCTAAAAACAGGTATGTATTATTTGCGAACCAAGGCAGCAACCCAAGCTATCCAATTCACAGTAGAAAAAGCTAGAGAAGAAATTTTGAATCCTAAAAATTTACAACAGCAACCATTGCCGGATAACAAAGATAAAGTGGATTCTAATTTTGTTGGTGAGTCATGTTCGATGGAGGAAGGATGCCTTGTTTGCGGAAGTTGATGAATCCAAACTAAGTATTTATAGAAGTAAGGTCCTAGACCAAACTTCTTTTCTGAATTCAGATTCTAAGGCATCAGTGAAATCGCCAAAAAGGATGCCATGATCACTAAGTGAATGAGTCCATGAAGTGATGTGGTTCTTCCTGAGCCGAAAGTGAAACTACCTGCGAGAAATGTTACCATCAGAAAAACAATACCCTTGGAATCCAATCCAAGGGTAAGTGGTTTATCGAATAATAATGAATAAAGGCTAACTACTGGTATAGTAAGTGCAATACTTGCAGCACCAGATCCTAATGCCAAATTTAAACTAGTTTGAAGTTCATTGATTTTTGCAGCATTCATGGCAGCCAATGTTTCTGGTGCAAGAACAAGAATCGCAATGACAATTCCCACAACCGCCTTTGGTGCACCTAACGCAGAAATTGTGTTTTCTATGGTAGGGCTAAGAATTTTTGATAAACCTACGACAGCCACAAGTGAAAATAAAAGTGAAATAAAACTTGTAATGGCTCGTTTTTTAGAAGGTCTGTTTGTGGATGTTTCTTCTAAAGATGATTCAATTTCTCCTGCAGAAAAAAAGTTCTTATGAGATTTTGTTTGTGACCAAACAAGTGATCCATACAAAACCAGTGATGCAAAAGATACAAATATTAGTTGTCCTGCACTGTAAGTTCCTTTGTTAGTGGTTGTAGTGTATAATGGTAAAATTAACGTAAGAGTGGACAGTACGGCAAGGACTCCCAGTAAGGCCGTTGTCCCTACTGATTGAAAACCCAATTCTTTATGTTTTAGTCCACCTAACAAAATACAGATACCAATAATTCCATTTGTGACAATCATTAAAGCTGCAAAAACTGTATCTCTTGCGATTTGCGGTGAGTCAGCAGTGTCATTACTCATTAAGCTGACTATCAATGCTACTTCAATCACTGTTACTGAGATTGCCAAAATCAAAGTTCCGAGTGATGGACCTACGCGTTCAGCAATGACTTCTGCACTATGAACTGCACTTGAAATTCCAACGGCTAAAAAAACAACGGCGAATACAATGAGAAGTCCTTCGCCAATAGGAGCTAACAAAGCAAAGACTAAAACTAAAAAGGAAGAGATCGAAAGCCAATCATTGGATGAAAGTGTTTTTGTATTTGGCATAAAGTTTTTCCTTTAATAAAATCCTACTCTTCTCAGACTTTCATTGATTCTTTAAAGTTCATTTTAATCCACAAATTTGCCATCTTTATTCAAATTGGGGCGCCTCGAATTTTTTGTTATAACCCAATCTATACTTGGCACGACCGGGCTTTTCGTTTCAATCTCCGCTTCGCTTCGATTTCCACTACAATCCCTGGCGCTGGCATTGAACAAAATTCAATTGATTTCTTGTCACATTTATATTTTTGGAATGACATTTTCTAGTATCCGCTTTACTTATGTTTGTTGGTTCCTATGAAAACAGATCGTTTACATCGATTGAATCTTCCGTCGTTCTATAAATTCCAAAAAGTTTTATCTTTATTTCTTTGTATTTTTTCTTTTAATGCCTGTCTTCTCAATCCTATTGTTCATGATCTTCTTTTTCCAGAAAAAAAATCCTCTTCGAATTCATTACTGGCTCTTTGGGCTTTACTAGCAAATGCGGAATCCTCTGTAGAGTTAAATCGCAATTGGGCCGGAATTCGGAAAGGGGAAAGTTTACAGTTAGAAGCAAAATATTATATTTTCGGATCACAAGTCGATTCATCATTCCAATGGTCTAGTAGCAATAACACAGTAGCTACTGTGGATGCTAATGGATTTGTACAAAGTATCGGCAATGGAAAGGTAATTATCACTGCTACCTCAGCTGATGGAAGGGCAAAAGCTGACTGTGATATTACAGTTTTTACAGGTTACGTTTATACAAGTTTAGATCTAAACTCATCGGTTGCCTTTCTCACTATGAATCACACAACAGGTTTGTTGTCCCATTATGCTTCTTTTCCAACTGGAAATGGACCGACTGGGATTGGAGTGGAGCCATCAGGTAAATTTTTGTATACTGGTGATTTTTATGGCAACACGATCTCGCAACATTTAATCAACCAAACGACAGGGGCTTTGACTCAAAATTCTCCAACCACAGCAGCAGCTGGAAATAGTCCTCGCAACCTTGTGATCACTCCAGATGGAAAGTATTTGTATTTGGCTTCTGAAGGCACTCAATCCATCCACGCCTTTGCAATTAACGGAGATGGTACTCTTAGTTTTCTTAATTTTTATAACACTTCCATTGTACATTCACAAATTCAAATTTCAAGAAATGGAAATTTTATATTTTTTATGAATCCTTCTGTAACAGAGGTCACTTCATTTCGAATCAACTATGCTGATGGAAGTTTATCACAAGTTAACATAAGTCCATCTTTTCCCAATGATGGATCCGGTCATATAACAACTCACCCCAATGGCAAATATATATATGTTGGATCCTTTCCTGCAGTTACAGTATTAAGTTTTGATAAAAATACGGGCAGCATGAGTATCGTGGATTCTGTTTTTCATGGTAAAAGTATCAATAGTACTGCAATTCATCCCAGTGGAAGTTTTCTTTATTTAGTTCATATCAATGAAGATACAATTTCTTGTTATACAGTAGATTCCAAAAGTGGTAAAATTTCCTATTCTTCTAATGTAACTACTTTTGCATATAGTAGCATTCGATTTATGATCATTGATCCAACGGGACGATTTGCTTATGTCGCTGCAAACGGCGGAAATTTAATTCAATATAGTATCAACCAAACTACTGGGGAACTGATTCTTTTGGGAAAAGTCGATATAGGCGCGGTTCAGTGGAATTTAACTTTTCTATAGATTTTCCAATCCGAAAAAAGGAAAGGGCGAGGGGCCAATCACCAAGTTCTCAACTTATGGTTTCGGAAGCGCCAAAGCATCCATTCCAATTTTTAATTCCGAAAACCAGTTGATAAATCGTTCCACGTCGGGACCTTGAAACACTGATCCGTGTTGTGGACAAAGCATATCTGGTTTGAGATGGGAAATTCGTTCACACCAAGCTATTTTTGCTTGTTCAGATGCCATCCAACGTTTATGAAATTTTTCCATAAATCGAACATGTTTATCAAAATCTTTTACAATCAAATCTGTTTCGTCTTCTGGAAGTAAGGCGGCACCTACATCTCCACTAAATAAGATTTTTGCCTTGGGATCCCAAAGATTTAAATTTCCAGCACTATGTAAAAAGTGCGCAGGTATGGATCTCAGTTTGATGTTTTGGTGTATGATTTCCATACCTTCGTCGGGCATAGGAATGAATGTATCTGCATTTCCACCAAAGTGTGGTAAAAATCCTGTCCACAGCCAGCTCACATAACAACGAATTGATGGGTTGACTTCTAGCCAAAGAGATATAGACGAAACTATATCTGGGTCTTGATGAGAAGCAAAAATATTCTGAATTTGTGATGCAGGAAATACTTCTACAAGTGCAGAAAATACTTCGGGAAAAATTTCGCTACCACCTGGATCTGTGAGTAGACCCATTCCATTTGATTCTATTAGATATTCGTTGGTATCGATGAGCCAATTGGGTTTGGAAGGATCTCTTGCAATTACTGACCATTTGTGATCGTTGTCCGAATAGATAGTTTGAATTTTTTTCATGGTTTACCAGAGTTTTGCAAGATAACGATAAGATGATTCGATAATATTGAGTGCTCCATCAAAACTTTCTGCCACTGCTAAAAAAAGTTTTTGGTTTTCTACTATGGATGCTGACTCAATGCGTGTTTGTAAAGAAACTGTCCTGCCTTCCATACATAACTTAGTGGAACTTTTCACTAAGTTATGTATGGCATTAAATTCTTTTTTCAACTGAGAATCTAACATTTCTTTTTCTTCGAATCGGTAACGTAAACTCGATTCGATATTTTTAAAATGCATTGGGTTTACTTTTCTTGTTTTGCATGTTTCTACTGCTGCATGCATAAGATGATATACTTTGGCAATTTTTTGCATTTCACTAGCCATTTTTATGACGATCGTAATGGCTTTCGTTAGTCTTTCGTTTACTTCTTGTATTTTGTGATTAAAATGAATGATTTCGGCAGAAACAACACCATAACTGGCAGCGAAAGCTCCCGAATTTGCCGAAAGAATTTGAGCATTTAAAGCTCGAATTTTTAAGCTATAAAGCAGCATTCTTAGTTTTAAAATCTCTTCATTGGTAAAAATGATCTTTCGAAAAAAATCTTTTGTCTCTTCGTCAGCCATAGGGAACCTAACAGGAATTTAAATACTAGAACTTAATCAGGAGATCATCCATATTTCGAATTGTCAAGGAGAGATATAATTTAAGGAGTTAAATTATACATTTCGCAATATTTTTTCTATCGCCTTTCCCTTTGCTAATTCATCCACCAATTTGTCCAAGTATCTGACTTTTTGGGTTAAAGGGTTTTGTATTTCTTCCACTCGATATCCGCAAATCATACCTGTAATCAGATGTGCATTTTTATTTAATTTTGCTTTCTCAAAGAATGTTTGGAAGTTAACCTTCTCATCTATTAATTCTTTTATTTTTTTTGAATCAAAAGAAGTTAACCATTCAATTACCAAATCCAATTCCTTTTTGGTTCTACCTTTTTTTATTACCTTTGTCAGATACAGTGGATAAACTGTGGCAAAAGTCATTTGAGCCATTTTTTCGTTATGTTTGTCTGATGGTTCCATTGATTACAAAATAAAAATCAACCTTGAAGCATTTTTAAAAGATAGCAAGAAATAATTGAACATTCAAATTTTAACTTTCCTATTTTGATTAGTCAAAATCCTAATTTATGGTATTCTTTTAATTAACTTTTTTGATGGGATTCTAAAAAAAGATAGCACTTGTTTGGTTTATATAAAAATATCGGAACAATGAAAATTTTATTGGGAATATTATTGGTACTTCTTACATGTAAACCCGCTGATTTGGAAAATTCATGTGATTCAAGTTCTAATACCTTTCTTGAAACATTAATTGTCAAAATAGGGAGAGGTGATCTTTCTCCTCATTGCGGAATAAAAATAACAACGAATATTTGCGATCTAAATTATCCTTCAGTAATTCAAACTGAAAATTCGCAAAAATTTTTAGATGAAATAAATTTTCAATCACAACAAGGATCTACAGGAAGTCCTACTTTTGATTCTACTTCAATTACGGTTCCCTCTGCATCGTTTCGATGGTTAGGTTCTGTTCTTGCACCCAATGGAAAAATTTATGCAATACCTTATCAAGCAACAACAGTCCTTATCATTGACCCTATAACGAATACTGCTGATACCACATCTATTGTTGGGTTAACTGGAACCAATAAATGGAATGGCGGAGTTCTTGCACCCAATGGCAAAATCTACGGAATTCCTTATTCGAGTCCCAATGTTCTTATTATTGATCCTGTTACCAACACAGCAAATACGACAACGATCACTGGTTTAGGTTCAGGAACTAGTAAATGGAATGGTGGAGTACTGGCACCCAATGGCAAAATTTATGGGATACCTTCGGAAAGCGACAGTGTTCTAATTATTGATCCTGTTACGAATACAGCAAATACGACAACCATCACAGGTTTAGGAGTGGCTACAAGTAAATGGTCCTCTGGTGTTTTGGCTCCTAATGGAAAAATTTATGGAATTCCTTATAATATGTCTGATGGTGTTCTTATCATCGATCCTGTAACCAATACAGCTAACACTTCTACGATTACAGGTCTCAGTGGGTCGTTTATGTGGTCTTCAGGTGTTCTGGCTCCTAATGGTAAAATTTACGGAATGCCGTATAATGCGACAAATGTTCTTATCATTGATCCAATAAATGGCACTGCCGATACGACTACAATTTCCGGCATTATAGGTACTAATCCAAAATGGATTGGTGGAGTATTAGCGCCAAGTGGCAAAATCTACGGAATTCCAGCATCAAGCGAAGAAATTCTCATATTAGATCCAATGAATCAAACAGCAAATACTTCAACACTTGCAGGTTTAGTTGGAACTAATAAATGGAACGGTGGAACACTGGCATCCAATGGAAAGATTTATGGAATTCCATTTTCTGCGCCGTCTAACTCTGTGTTAATTATAGATTCAAAATCTAAAGGTACATTTTGTCCTTCTATTTTAGAATCTTCATATTTAAATATTTTTTAAATTAAAATTTGAATTAGTAGAACTAGTCCAATGGAAATACATAATGGATTGTAAATTCGTTTTGTGTAATAGACAAATATAGGTTTCCATTGTTTTGTGATGAATGGAAAATAAGCAAGTAATCCTCGTAATAAAAAAATCAATGATACAATTGTCAAAAGAATTCTTAATCTAAAGATCATTTTGCCATCTAATGATAGTTTAGTCTTCAAAATCCATAGAATAGGTAACAAGGAGAAAAAAAATAGAAAGATAGCAACTAACAAACACATGAACGGTGCTGGAAATCTATCTCCTTTTCCGAAGACTAAGTCAATTAATTCTTGTTTGTTTTTCCCTGGCCAAAGTCCCCCAAAACCCCAATAGACGTGGATGGCTGCGAGGAAAAGAAGTAAGAGAGATGAGGTAATGGCAATGGGAGTCATATATAAAACTAAATATGTTTTTTTAGCGTTTTGAAAATTTTATAGTTCCCACAATCTGTTTGATTTCATCCAAAAATGATTCAAAATCTTCATATAAAAATCCAGATCCCACTAAATAAATATGGTCTTTCATTGGGAAAATCCAAAATGCTGAAACTACTTTAGTTTCGTTGTTTTCCTCGTCTAAGATGGAATGGGAAAATAAGGCATATCCTGCCAAGTTGCCGTTAATTCTAACAGTTTTAGGTTCAACAATGTAATCAAAATTTTTTAATACTAATGAAAGTCTAAATAGATATGTGCGTAAGTCAGCCGGTATATTGTTAAATTCTAAATCGCTTTTCTGAGCTTTGATATTGATTGTCGTGAGATATTTTTCAATTTCAGGGTCTCCCTTCCGAATTGAGAACAATGGAACTTCTCTACTTTCGTGTAATAATTTGGTTAAGGTTTTTGAATCCAAATAAACACGGTTTTTGCTATCAAGAAACTCTTCTGATGTTACTTCTTCCCATGTATTTGGTTTTTCTATCGAAAATCCAATTGATTTGAATTCAATGAGTTTTGCAGGATTTGCAAACAGGATTGAAACGGAAACTAGATACAAAATGATCCAATATATTTTTTTCATTAGTTCTTACAGTTCCTTAAATTGACAAAGCCCCATTTCTCTTCAATGGCAAAAGTAAAAACTCCATCTTTGTAAGAATTTAATTTATCAAAAACGGGAGGTACTACCCATTCTGCATTTTTATTTATAAAACCTTTTTTTCCGTCTTCCTCCACAACTGCAAGGCCTTCATGAAAAGAAGAGATATAGGAAAACTTAGGTTCAATCAGGTATTCACCTTTTGGGTTAATGATTCCATACTTTTCCCCAATGGAAACGGATGCGTATCCTTCGCTAAAATCATATTCAGAATCAAATTTTGGCTCTATTACAATCTTTCCATTTTTATCTAAAAATCCCCATTTATTGCCAATTTTAAATCTAACTAAACCTTCATGGAAATTACCAATATAATCAAAGTTTGGCGGAGTAATTTCTTTGAAGTTTGAATCCATGATTCCTTCTTTTTTTAAGTATTTGTATACGATTGTTCCTTCATAATAGTATCCTCGAAGTTCGTATTTATCATGAATGAACATTTTTTCTTGGCCCTTGCTGTTGAGTAGGCCTTGGTGTTCCTCTCTTTTGAATATTCCCCATCCATCAATAATTCCTGTTATAAAATCATATTTGATCGGGATGACAACTTTTCCGTTTCTATCAATGAATCCATATTTCTTATTAATTTCTACGCCAGCCAATCCATTTTGAAATAGATAGGTCATATCATAATATTGATTTCCTAATAAATCTCCTTTTTTGTCTACAAATCCTCTTGGATCTTTTCGATCCTCGCCTGCTCTAAAAACGGCATAACCTTCATTAAAGTCTCCAACCAGAGAAAATTCGAAATCCATAACAACTTTATCTTTGAGATCAATAAATCCATATTTTCCATTTTTTTTAGCACGGATCCAGTCATCAAAGACTGAAGATAAATCATCGTAAATCACTCCACCAACCTTGATCCTATTGTCTTCAAAGACTAAATGGTGTTTACGATCTTTGGTATATTCTAATTCTATTACTTTAAATTTTAATGAACAACCATTGTAGGTTGGATTTTCCTTTTTAGGTAAACTTGAACATACTAAAAAAGATAAACTTACGATAGTTAGAATACTGAATTGAATGAATTTCATAGAAATTGTATTTTATTCAGCATTGCTTTATAAAGGAAACAATTTTTTATATTTTGCGCCCCGGATAGTAGCGGAAATCCTTTGCGTAAGCAAAGATTGGAGCGGATAGCCGGAAATGTGCGCCCACAACTTGAAACGTCAATGTTAATTCACATAACAACTAATATGCGTTTCCGTTGGTGTAAAGTTGTCTGATTTCAAGGTATAAAATACTTAGTTATCAATATTCGCGATAGTTAGCAAGAATTGGGAAGTTGGAGTGGCTTTTATTCGGATTTCACTTAATGATAGTTAAAATTTAAATAAAGCTTTGCTTAAAAATGATTGTTACTTTTTTTTCGATGGTTACTTGGGTGGGAAAGGGATTGCAAAGGATGAGCAAGTGATAAGATGTATTCTTTTGATTTGCTATTAATCCCCAAATTTAAGTTTTTAAGCATAGTATTAGATATGAATCTTGCTGAATAATTAACTCTGTATGTTTTACATACGTTTAGTTTCTAAAATCTACTCTGACTAACTGAATTCATTTTGACGATTCTTGGCCTATTTAATAATGTAAAATATAATTCGTTGCGAAATAATTCAAAAAATTTCGTCAATTTCTATTGGAGAGATTTGCCCTATGTCAGCTGTAACCGGTAACTATTTAGAAAAGGGGAGTATGATTGCGAACACAATTCGTATTTCTTTTGCGATTGTGATGTTATCCATCAATATTTTCTTTATGGTGGCAATTCCCACAACGGAAAAGACCATGAGTCTTATTCTTTCATTTTTAGAATTTGTGGTATTATCGTATGGTGTTTATACCTTTTGGCTCTACAAACAGAAAAAATTCTATTTAAAATTTGCCTACGTTTCCATTTTACTCGATATCATCATCTATTCGAGTGTTTTTGCAATTGTGGTTATTATGTCCAAATCACCTGCAGAAAAGGTATCAATTGCAACATTACCTTTTGTCATGTTGGTCCTTCTATTCGTCGTTATTTATTCTGGATTTCTTTTGTCTTACCGACTAACAATGACAGTTGGATACATCGCAATTTCTAGTTTACTCCTTTATGTTTTTTTAGGAGTCATGGGAGGTGCAGAAATCAAATTCATTGCCACTGCGGCAAACCAATTTGGGATTCCCTTTATTGGAATCAATACAATCGCATTGGTTTGCGGTGTTCATATGATGAGTGCTGTTGTAAAATTTATGTCTAATTCGAGTAATGAGGCAACTAAATCTGCTGAGGATGCAAGGTTAAAATCGGAATCTGCAAATCAAACCAAACAAAACATCCAATCAGAAGCAGAGACTTTAAACAAAAGTGTCCAAGAAATGTTAAAATTTATGGATTCTTTAAATTCTGAAATTCAAACACAAGTTTCGAGTGTCGAAGAGATCAGCGCATCAATGGAAGAACTGGCAGCATCAATGGACAGCGCTAGCGATTTTGTAAAATCACAGTTTACTAGAATTGATGACTTAAACCAAGAAAGTTCAGTGATGGATAAAATTTTGTCTGAAGTTTACTCATCAACTATCAATTTGGCACAAACCACAGACGAATCCAAACAATATAGTTTCCAAGTGACTTCAGCAATGGATTCTGTAAGTTCTAATTTTGAAGAAATTAAAGAAAGTTTTCAAAAAGTGGAAGAAGTGAATCAAATTTTAAGGGATATTGCCGACAGGACCAACTTACTAGCATTAAATGCTTCAATTGAAGCGGCAAGGGCTGGTGAACATGGTAGAGGTTTTGCCGTTGTAGCTCAAGAAGTTGCAAAACTTGCTGATAGCGCACAAGAAAATGCTTCCCTCATTTCAAAAATCATTACGCAAGCAGCCAAACAGATTGTTAGCGGAAATACTGCTGCCTCTGAAACGAAGGAAAAAATGGGAATCCAAGACAAAAGTTTTGGGATTCTTGTTTCAAACTTATCTGATTTAAAAGTTAAAGTGGAAAAACAAACATCGATTCATAAATCATTTTTAAATTCATTTCAGGAATTGTTCTCACTTTCCAAACAATTGGAAGTTGTGGCATCGGAACAAAAAATAGGAACTCAGGAAATGTCGAGGGCACTTGTATCAATTGAACAATCTGCATCTTCGCTTGCATCCAATACCTCACACTTACGTGAAAATGTGGATGGACTTGCAAAACAATCGGAGCGATTGGCAAAACATATTTAAATTTGGATTCGTTCCTCTTTACCTGAGTTCGTATTTCTTTCCACTGGAGCTGAGACTAAAATCAGTTACTCAGCTCCAAAAGTATCAATTTATTTTGTTTGCGATGGGTTTATCTTTTAAGGTCTTGTGGATTAAATACATCCCTACAATTTTCCAAGGCAATTCGTCTAAGAAAATCAAACCTTGGCAATATACCTTGAAACAATGTTGTGTCTTCCTCATTGATATGAAGGAATCGAATACCAGTTCCTTTTTTTTCATAGTCGATGGTTCCACAAAAAACACCAACTCCGCCACCCGGTATATCTATGATTGATTGGCCTGGTACTTTTGCTGTATATCGGATTCTCGCTTTATGATCATAGGCATCCCCTTCAAAAGTTCCTTGGATCAAATACCGACCTGGTTTAATCTGTGCTTCTTGATTGGGATTCATTAAACCTGCAAATTGGACTTCTGAGTCTGGAATTTCTTTTCCAGATTCATCAACTTTTGTTAAACGAACTTTTATTAAATTTCCATAACTGACACTGGTAATTTTGTCCTTATCTTGTATTACTCTCTGATTGAATTTATCATGTGAAGGATTATTGTTTTGAATTTTGAAACTGGGATTTACCGTTAATTTATTTAGAACAACGGATTTTGGTGAATATTTTTTATGATAACCTAAGTAATAATCTGTGATAAAACCAATAGGAGCGGCAGGCAGCAAAAGTATATTTCCCCAAAACCAAAAACTAAAACTAGATTCAATTTGCGCAGATTCCGGATTAAAACCATCTTTCTCCACTCGGATCGTTTTGGTTGGTTTTTTTTCAAGTTCTGGAAATCCAGCTTTTGTGACAATCAGTGATTCACCAACTTTTTCATTCTCAATATAAATTGAGCTATTTTCTGGTCCCAAGATTTGTAATTCTTGCGATGAATTTCTCATATACGTCGCACAGTTAAAACTCATAAACAATATGAGAAGAAAAGTAATATTAATTTTGGAAGATTGAATGTTCTGTATCATACAGCAGAAGATTCAAATATTCGAAAAAAATAGCAAGCTAAATATAACAACTATTTCATGGTATCCTTCTTTTAGATTCTAAAAATACCAACGAGTATTAATTTGAATAATCACTATATGATTTAAAATTGAATGATTCTATGTTCGTTTCTTAAATATAAGAAATTGAATTTTAATATCCTCACTTTGGATCCATCTTCAAGTTTAGGAGCGATTTCTTAGGGAAGGCGGCTTCTTGAAAGAATTTTAATCTAATTGGTTTATTAAAAATCGTAGATATGTTCAATTTCGATGTTTTTTTCACTTAGAATTTCCAACATAGCTTTTAAGTTTTGAACTTTGGAGACTAGCGCATAACGCATTTCTCCTGGTCTAGTGAGGATGTCTTGTCGGAATATCGTTTTTGATTCAGGAATTTTTGGAAAACTATCATCCTTCTTTAATAAGATAGTCACTAAGGTGGCTGATTTATTTCCTGCTATCTCCTGTAAGTCGACAGTTTTTCCTATAAGGATAGATTCCAAAGTAGAATGGAAATCTGCATACCTAGGAATCAAATACACAGTATGAAGAGGATCCTTACCATTTAGAAGTTTTATTTTATCATTGGTATTAATGGTTTCATCTAAAACAATAGCAGTGCCTAAAATAGGATCTTCGTAGGTAGCTTTTGTGGCTTTTTTGATCAAAAATCCATACACAGCTTTTACAAAAATATCTGTGGTCAGATAATAACGTCTCTCCCATTTGCGAAACATATGATCCCCAAATAAAGGAACTTCAATCCAAAGAGATTTGAGTTCTTGAAAGAAATTATATTCATACCAAGGAGTCTGTAGTATAAAGTTTACGTAAGATTGTGTGAACTTTGCATTGAATTGGTCTTCTTCAGTGAGTGCCTTGTCTTCGGTTAATGTGGTAATACGACCAATCATCTTTTCATAAATTTGTTTTGCTCCATACTCAACTGTCGTACTGACGGTTAATACAACTATCATTAGATGGTATCCATAGTTAAATTCATATGATTCTAAAATTTGGTCTGAAACAATCATATATGATTTCCAAAGTTGCAAAACGTGTTCCCAATAAGGAAATGTGCTAGAAGTTTGATTTTTAAAATATATAGCTTGTTCTTTGGGACTATGAACTAAAAACCACTCGGGAAAAGTTAAAAAAGTTTGGTCTCCGGGACGTACATGTTCTTTGGGAGTGAAGGACATCGTATCATTCAGCATCCATTCATTTGGAACTTTTTCAATATATTCTGTAGTGGATTGTTTTGAGGTCCAAATGCAAATACTGAGGGAAAAAGAAATTAGAGTAGTAAAGATCAATCGACTCATTTTGATACCTTCGTAAAAATCATTAAAGTATTATCAGAAGGGTCATCCTTCTGGAGTAGTCTTTCTGGTCCTGCTTGCAAATGGAATTTTTTCAGAATCTCTATCCATTCCTCAATGGAACGAAATTTTTTAAATTCAGCAGATTCAAATTCCCAAGTTTCTTTTAATCCAAGATTGAAAACTGTATGGATGAGCGAAACAAATGCAGACATTTCTGAATCTTTCACATCATGATCTCTTAATATAAATTTACCTCCAACTCGAAGAACTCGATGGATTGATTGGATGAAGGATTCTAATTTATCTAATTGTATATGATGTAAGCCAATCAAACCAGTAACAAGATCTAGGCTTTCAGAAGGTATTTCATTACTAATCGGATCATAATCGTTGAGTGGATAAAAAGTTCCAATTTTTCTGATCCCACCTCTTTCTAAAATATCAACTGCATTGTACTTAGGTGGAACTGAATTTACTATATAAATTTTTTGGTTAAATTTTAATTTATTTTTTAAACTCGAAATGTATCTTCCAGTGGTTCCGATTTCCATATATCCGTTAATGGTAGTATTGGTTCCAAGTAGTTCCAAAATTTGCTCAGACAGTTCTTTTTTTTGTTTGAGTAGTGCAGGTAATGCGTAAGTCAAATCAGCATGAAAAGGTTTAACTGAATTTATTCTTTTTGAAATTTGTGAATAAATTTCGAGATCTGTTTTGTATTGTTTGGTGATATCGTAGATCAACTGAAAGAATTTTTCTTCTGGATAAAGATTAAAGACCACTTGCAGAAAGCGATAGAGTGCATCACTCCACTTTACATTTGCAAAAATTTGATGAAATTTGGAATCAGAAACTTCAGGGTTTTGGTTATCTTTGTAATAAGTATCCCAAAAAATATTTTTGAATCGAAACTTGGGATCTAGTTTTTCTTTTAAAGCAAAAATTTCTTTGTATTTAGGATAAGCTCTCTGGAACATTTCTTTGGATGCATGGGTTTGGTAAGGTAAATAATAAGTGCCTCCTGCTTCAATGCTAGCATTCATTAATTCTCTAGTCCACACTGCGACTTTTAACTTATCAGTTTCGTTTACTTTTTGTTTATAATATAATACAAAAGCAAAACTTTCTTTGGGCGCCCATGACAAATAAGTTTCTTCATCTGCCTTTGCATGACGTACTGAAATATTCACCATGTTTACTTTATGGCGTTTTAAGATATCACACAATCTGTCTGAAAATACATTAAATTTTTCAATTGGAACAAAGTATTCTTGTAATACGTAAGTTGATTTTTCACGTGCTGATGGCTCTAGTTCTAAAACATCATAACCAGCTTCATAATTTCTCCAGTGGACTTTTTTGGAAAAAAATAGCAGAGGATCTACAATATACTCACGCCTCCATTTTCCAAATGGAGATTCTGTAAAGTCCCAGAAAAAATAACGATGGATTGGATAAGATGATTGTAATGGCATAAATCTTGAATTTACGGTAGGTTTGTCTAAAGTAAATTCCCAACTAACTGCCCTAATGTTTTTATATTTAGGAGGATAAATATCGGCATTATGAAAAATTACCTTTTTATCTTCCCGAATACTATATTTAAAAAATTGGAAGTATTGGTTTTTTTTCATTTTTTTGCTGACTTGTTTTACTTTAACATTGTCATCCAAATCAAACTCAACCGCTGCTATAATACCAACGGAGTTATAACCACCAATCATCCCAGCAAATATATCGGAATTTTCTTCTCTGTTTGCTTTGATTAAACTACCATCGGCAAGGATTACATCAATGGATCTGACTGATAAAACAACAGGACCCAATCCCATATAACGGCCGTGACAATTGACACTCAATGCACCACCTACAGAGAAGTTTGCATACGTTTGCATGATCTTAACAGATAAATCATCTTTGTCGATATAATGTTGAATGTCACACCAACGAATGCCTGCTTGGACCTTAATCCACTTTTCCGATGGATTGTAATCAATCACTTGATTGAGTTTTCGCATATCAATGTGCACTGTGCCTGGGCTTGCTGTTTGGCCACCCATACTAAATCGCCCTCCACCCACAGAGATGGAACTTGGTGATGATTTTACAAAATTTATAAGTTCATCCAAGGATTCTGGACGAAACACAGAGGATACGATTACTGGATTTAATCGCGTAACATCGTTTATGATCACTTCATTTGATTTTAAGTGGGGAATAGTGGTTCCATCATCATTTTTATAATAATCAATTTCCGACCCAGGAACTGAGCCGTACTGGTTGCCTTTAGTATTTCCTTTTTTAAAGGCTAAAAGGTAAATGACAAACAACGGACCAAAAATAGGTATAAACGTGAGTAGGATCGTGTTTCCTGATTTCCCAATATCATGAAATCGTTTTGCTGAAACTGCAAGTATCCCCCAAAGCATGAGCGGGTAGATGATCCAAGTACTTGTCTCTCCTAGGAAATAGTCCAAAGTTTGGTAAAAAACATAAAAGTTGGACCACATAAACAATGAGGCAATCCAATACACTTTTCTATCAATTCGACCCTTATAATTTAAGAGTAAGTATGTAACTGGAAGAAGTTGCTTGATTTTCAAAAAAACTCTCCTGGAGGGTTCATCTCTAAATGGATAGACCTAAATTGCAATAAAAAACTGAGGGCATACCATAGTTCTTTTCTTAAATGGATTTCAAAAATAATTTTGCACCTGTTAGTTTTTTATAAATTCTTCTGAGTTAATGTTCTAAACCTATTTGATTATTAATTTAGATTCAAAAAATTCAAAGAAAAAACCTTTAAAGTAATAGTATCACATTTGTATGTTTATTTAGTTTGATATTTTAATTTACGAAATCATTGATCCCATTGTAAACCAGGTGTCCGAAATTCTGTATCTAAGGGAAAAGTAAGGTTGAATTTTTCTTTAAGAATTTTTATTAAATCTTTGGGTGATTTAATTAGAAACTTATTGGCAATGCCATTTTTGTCACGTTCCGAGAATTCTCTATTGACTAGTGTAAACCTTTTCCCGTCCTCGCCTGCCCTAGCAACAATTAAGCGGTCCTTAAAATGAGATTTTGGATGGTCACTTGTATACCAATTTGCAAGTTCACGATCTATTTCTGGCATTTCTTCTAAAGTAAATTCACAAACATCGGACCATCCATTTGGAAATAAAACTTGATGGAAGTAACGATTTCCTTCATAAACAATTCTTCTTGTTTCGTGATTTGTTTTTTGTTCTGTATCTTGAATGAATTCTATTGCTGATGTGAGTGATACTCCACCTACACCAACATCAGTGAACCAAGACTTTCCAGAATGTTCTACTCGTAGAAAAACATGTGTTCGCGGCGGAGTAAATTCCCTTGGTCTATCTAAACGAACTCTCGCACTGATAGGAGTGACTTCAAATCCTAGTTTCTGCAAAACATGCAAAAGAAGTCCATTTTGTTCAAAACAATAACCACCTCGTTTTTGAATGATTAATTTTTCAAAAACTGAATCCAAACTAATATTGATACTTTTACCTAATAGAATATCCAAATTTTCAAATGGGATACTGCGAACATGAGCTAAGGTAATATTGTTTAATAATTCGAGAGAGGGAATTTGAGGGCCCTTAAATCCAATGCGATCAAAATACGCATCCAAAAATCGTTGATCATTCAAATGTATAATCCTAAATATTTTCTTTAAGTTTATCTGTTCTTTACAAAAGTAAATAAGTTTTCTAGGAGTGGAATCGCCCTTACACAGCAATTCGCCGTTGTGGAATGACCAGGTTTTTTAAATCGCCAATTTAGACTTTTTAGTTTTCATTTGAAAAATGGCTACAACTTCAGTAACCAAATGGAAAACGATTTTATGATACTTTCAATTTGGTTTCGTAAAGTATATTTTTTAGCGTTTTAGAATTCCATAAAATATTACATTGACAACTTCGTTTTGAAACTGGTGGATATTGAGTGGTACTGTAATGGATGACTTATTGTTGATGAGTTTGTCGATGGAAGCTAAAAACAAATGGACAGCTACTTCTGGCATAAAACCATCTCTAAGTTCCCCCTTTTTTTTTGCCGTATTGAATATTCGAGTTAATATTTTCGGTAGTTCAGTTTCCCTGTATTTGTTAATGTTTTCTGCGATGTGCGGAAATAATTCTGAGATTTCTCGAATAAATTCATCTAACATTGTATTAGGTGAGTCTTCCACAAAATTTTTATGCATTTTATTGAATTTTTCTACAGCAGTTAAGGTTTCGTCATCGGCAATCTGATTTAGAAGTTCAGAGTTTACCTTCTGTCTATAATCTAAATAGAATTCTAAAAGATCCTGTTTATTAGAATAGAATTTATATAATGTTTTGCGGCTTATTTTTAAAGAACTAGCAATTTCTTCCATTTTGGTTTTGGAATAACCGTACTTCGAAAACAATTCTTCCGCTTTATCTAATATTCTAATTTGAACAGGATCCAATTCTTACTCCTTTATTTAGTAACTATTTTTTTCTTTGGTTCAATCCACTTGCAAATGTATTGATACACAGCGGGAATTACATACAAAGTTAAAATTGTAGAAGATATTAATCCACCAATGACAGTTACACCCATCGTTGTTCTTTGTTTGGATGCTTCATTCAATCCAATGGCAACTGGAAGCATACCTGCAATGAGAGCAATCGATGTCATAAGTATGGGTCTGAGTCTTGCTCTTCCCGCTTCTATGAGTGCCGTTACAGTATCTACTCCAGTTTTTTGTAAGTCTTTTGCAAAATCAATTAGAAGAATGGAATTTTTTGTAGCCAGTCCAAAAAGTAAAATCATTCCAATGTTTGCATAAATATCCATAGCTTTCCCTGTTATATATAATCCCAAAAAAGCCCCAGTCATCGCAAGTGGAATGACAACAAGGATTGAGATTGGTATGATAAAACTTTCATAAAGCGAAGCAAGAACAAGGTAAATAAACACAACACCTAGACCAAGGGCAATGCCCATGTTTTTACCAGTGGATTCTAAATCTTCTGTTTGTCCGCTAAATGTGAGTTTGACACCCTCAGGTAACGGGAGGACTTCTTTCACAATACGTTGCAATTCTTCCATTGCGAAACCAGAACCTCGTCCATTTGGATCTGTATCAGCGGAGATTTCCACTGCTCTAGTTCGATTTTGTCTAAGGATAGTAGCTGGACCAGTGCTTGCGATTCCAGAGCTAACATAGGATAATGGAACTAAAAAACCATTTATATTTGGCACTTTCACTTGATTATAGTTTTTTGCCAAATCTCTTTGTTCATCTAACATCCGTACCCTTATATCATATTCGAAATTATTCTCACGAAACACAGCTACCTTATCTCCTTCTACAATGGTTCTCAGTTCTTTTCCCATTGTTTGTGGATTTACCCCTAATTTTACAATTTGATCACCTTTAGGGATGATTTTGAATTCTGGAGCACCATCCCTAAGGCTAATGTCGGGATCTGTAAGGTCTTTCATCTTTTTAATTTCATCAAATACTTGTTTGCTGTAAGTTTCCACTGATTCTGCATTATTGCCTGTAATAACAAATGAAAATAATCGCTGACCACCGCCCACGGGATCAAAATTCTTAACAATAGGTTTGGCAAAGGTATAATTTATTAATTTTTTACGAATGTAATCTTTAAACTGAGGTGTGTTTATTTTTCTTTCCTTAGAACTTACCAATTCTACATAAATATCAATTTTATTCTGTTTAATAAAACCAGCAGTGAGTTTGATTTCTTTTTGAGAATGAAGGAGTTCATTCACTTCTGTATTTATTTTTTTTGTAGCTTCCAAACTTGCGCCCGGAGGAAGTTCAAATGTAATTGTAAATTGTCCTAAATCTTGCGTGGGAATGAATTCAGACTTCAACATTTTTGAAATAAATATGCTACTCACAAAGAAGAATAAAGCAAGGCTAACTATGATAATTGGAACTTTTGTCGTAAATTTCAATGTACTAACATACAAATTTGTTAATTTTTCCTGAAAACGATCAAACATTACAATAGGGAACGATAAAATCTTTTTGATTCGACCTGGTTGTTTTTCAGAATGGTCTCCACCAAAATAAGCTGACATCATCGGTGCTATTGTTAATGCATCGTATAAAGAAATTAACAAAGCAAAACAAACAGTAAATCCAAATGGTTTTAATACCTGACCCATTACCCCACCTATAAAACCGATAGGGCCGAAGACAGCAAGGATCGCAAAGGTTGTGGCAAGTACGGCCAATGTCACTTCCTTCGTACCATCAAGTGCAGCTTGTTTGCTATCCTTTCCCATTTCCCTGTGCCTATGTATATTTTCGCGGACAACTATGGCATCATCGATAAGTAAGCCAACAGCAAGTGACATCGCAAGTAAAGTCATTGTGTTGATTGTAAATCCAGCTAAGTACATTAGGATGAAGGAACCTAAAAGAGAGGTTGGCAATGCAAGTCCAGTGATGATTGTTGATCGAACACTTCCTAAAAAGAATAAAACAACTACAATTGTTAAAATAATACCTATAAAAATAGATTCTTCCACGTCCCAAACATTGTCTTTTACAACTTTAGATGAATCGTTGTAGTAATCAAAATGAACCTTTGGATATTCATTCTTTAAAGATTCAATTCGATTTTTGACTGCATCAGCCACTTCAACAGTATTTGATCCAGATTGTTTATAAACTAACAAAAATAAGGCTGGTTTGCCATTCCAATAGGCAAGTGAAGTTATATCCTCAGATCCCGTAGTTACTCGTGCAACGTCTCCTACCGGTATTGGGATTTCATTGTTTAAAAAACTAATAGGCACATTTTTAATTTCTTCAAAATTTCTATATTCATTGATCGTTCGAAAATTGAGGTCAGATCTTTCGCCACGGATTTTACCTGCAGGAATATTGGAACCACCCGTTGTTATCTTTTGTGATACAGTGGAAGCTGCTATGTTTTTTGATATGAGTTTGTTTCGATCTAATTCTACCCATATTTCTTTTTTCCGTCCTCCAATGATATCGACAGAACCGACATTATTGACTGAAATTAATCTTTGTTTTATAGTTTCTGATGCAAAATCGTAGAATTCATTTTCTGCCATATCAGATTGCATGGAAATGCTGATGATTGGCAAATCGGACGGGTCAAATCTTCTAATCACGGGTTCTTCTACTTCGGAAGGTAACTTTTTTCTTGCAAATGCCACCTTATCTCTAATTTGCTGTTCCGCATAACCTATGTCTGTATCAGATGAAAATTCAGCAACGATGACAGCAGATCCTTCGTTACAAGTCGATCTGATTTTTTTCATTCCAGAAATCGTGGATAACTCATCTTCAATAGGTTTGGAAACCAATGTTTCAATTTCGTTAGGAGCCGCACCTGGATAGGTCACATTAACAGCTATCGTTGGAAAACTAACATCAGGAAAGTTTTCGACACCTAACTTCCCAAAACTAACTATGCCTACTACCGCAATTAAAATGACCGTACAGGCAATAAACACTGGTCTTTCGATTGATAATTTTGCTAAATTCATTGGTTGTCCTCGTTGTTTAAAATAGCTATTTGTTCTGGGTTAATTGCATATTTTTCAAAAAATGTCCCTTTTGAGATTTCGTATTGAATGATTGCAATATTGTAAGAAATGAGAGATTGCGAATGATTGGATTGAGAGCGGACATAAGCATCCATAGCGTTTTTTAAAACAACAGATGTTCCTTTTCCATTTTTAAAAGCAGAGAGTGCTTTATCATAAAATAATTTACTCTCGGTTTTGTTTTTCTTGGATTCTAAATAGAGTTCAAAACTTACTTTTATGTTCTCTCTTTTTGATAATAGATCTGATCGCACACTGTTTTGAATTTCGATCCATTCAATTTGTGATTGTTGTTTATTTGATTCAGCTTTTTTATATTCTGCTTCTGCTGCTTCATTGCCAAGTGGATAATCAATTTTAAATTCAGCTGTGTTTTGGTTGAACCTACCACTCAAAATTCCATAAAAATCTTGTGGGAATTGTTGGTCATAATTTTTGAAATTATAAGTTCCTCCAATTGTAAAATTTGGCAACAAACCATTGTCTGCTGACTTTAGATTATCTTCTGAGTTACGTAATAACAACAAGGAAGCACGGACATCATATCTTTTTTCAAAAGCCTCTTTCAGTTCTGTTTCATAATTATCTGTAACAATCAATTCTTCTTCATTCAAAATTGGTATAAAAGAGAAGTTGTCTTCAGGTTCTTTGCCAAGAGAAGTCAGTAATTCTCTTTTGATTTTGTTTCTTTCAAGTTCGGAATTTTTGACAGCACTTGTTGCTGAAAGGACAATCGAGTTCCATTGATGGATGTCTCCAGTTGTATCAAATCCATAGTTTGCCTTTTTTGTATAAATATCTCTAATGAGTTTGGCATTTTTTAATAAAGAAGTATTAGTTTCAAGATTTTCCTCGGCCAAACTTAAATTCCAAAATTCGATCAGTGAATTGACCAAACTTTTCGAAAGTGAATCCAAAGTATTGAGTCTTTGGATCGATGAGGATCTCCTAGCGGTTGCTAACTTTAATCGATCTTGGTAACCAAAAAAGTTTTTTAAGAGATCTTGGCTTATGTTGATTCCAACAGTTGCAAAATGATAGGATGGTTGTGCAAATCCAGAAAAACCTGAAATTGTGGAATTCCCTGTTTTTCCCGCATTGGTTTCATAACGATTGTCAATGATGGATACACCCAAACTTGTCCCTGTGCTGAATTTTTTGTTAATTCCCGCCTGTACGGTGTTATCCGTAACTCTAGTTCCTTGGATGATATATTGAGGCAGGTCAAAATTGGTAGTATTCTTTGCTAAACCTTTGGCTTCGAGATTCCATGCATAGTTTCCATTCGTTTTTTCCCAATCGTAATTACTTGTTTTTAACTGCAATTTGAGTGTTTGTGTCTTTACTTGGTTCTCCCAAGACATGCGAAGGATATCTTCCATTCGCATTGGATTTTGTGTTTTTTCCGATTCCGCAGAGAGGGTTCCCCAAGCCATAATGAATAGAATGTAAAAGAGAATCCCAAGATTTTTTGCGAAATTGGGCTGAAGTTTGACTCGATTTGTTTTATCAATTGGAAACATATTTTGTATCCTTTGTTTCTTTAGGAAACAAATATTGTATATAATGTTTCCTGTCAATCGATAAAATTCCTTCCTAGCAGGAGTAAAATCATAGGATATGTACGTAATTTTAGATCAATGATTGAGAAAAAAGGGATTTGGTTCTAAGTTTTGGAGAAAAATTGTATATTGGGTCTTTACCAATTTTCCCCGCGCCCCGGATCGAAGCGGAAATCCTTTGCGTAAGCAAAGATTGCAGCGGAGAGCCGGAAATGTGCGCCCGAGAACTAAAACACGTTATTCGTATATCCGCAGGCTCACAGCCGCTATCTGCTTTGCATATAGCCCGCTTACACCATAGGTATAACAGAAACTAACCGCTTCGCTTCGCTACTTAGGCGACCGAAACGACTTGGCCTACAATGCAGACGACCCTAAAGGCGGAGCATTGAGTAGGCCGGAGACCGTATCGAAATGCGGAATGCAACTACGCCTTATCGGTTAATATATTTCAATTCATCCAAGTAACGTCCTGTCCCAAGAACCACACAAGTCATTGGGTTTTCGGCCCGGAACACAGGAACTCCTGTTTCTTTTGTAAGTTAGTGGGGCACCTCGCAAACATTATTTTAAGCGCAGTTTTATTTTGTTCGCGACCGGGCTTTCCGTTCCAATCTTTTCACTGAAGTGAAAAGGATTTCCACATTTTGTTTTTTCTTTAATCACGTTATTCTCGGAGATTAAAGTTGTAATGTCGTTCATGTCGATCGTATGTTGAGTTCTCTATCGTTCACTCACCAAGTCAAACTTTCAGTTTGCTTGTATCCTCGCTCCTATGGTCGCTGCGGATTAATCCCTGGTGCGGGGGGAGGGGATACACTTCCAAAAGAAAGTAATATCAAATAAATTCAATAAATATATCGTGTAGTAATTGTTTGATTAAGATCAACTAACGAGAATAATTTTAATTAGAATATCCACTAACAGTAGGTCGATACAATTTTTTATTGCATTATTGTTTGCAGATTAAGAAAATTACAGTATGAATCTGGTATCACTAACCAAGAAAAAAACTATCTTAATTTTGATTCTTGTTTGTTTGCTAGGTCCCTTCGTAAATGTATTATTTACGGAAGAACCTATTGATGAAAAAAAGATGCTAACATTAAAATGGGTAGAGGGGTTTCGTCGCTCGAAAAACAAAGATATTAACTGGAAGACAAAGGAAAAATTAGAAAAAAAAGCTGCTGCTATTACTAGAATTGGTATCAATTATTATCAGAAAAAACAGGATACAAAAGCCATTGAAGAATATAAAAAGGCAATTTTGGTTTATCCAACTTCTGAAACCTATTATCATTATGCCAATAGTTTAACCAATGTGGATCGATTAAACGATGCAGTCAAGGCTTACCAAATTGCATTGGAAATGTATCCTGATAATACTGCATTACTTTACTACAACTTAGCTTGCGTCTATAGTCGATTAAATCAGTTAGAAGAGTCTAAATCAAACTTACGACTAGCCATTCAAAATGGATATTTTGCCATCCAAAAAATAAACAAAGATCCTGATTTGGAAAATTTACGGAAACTTCCAAATTGGGACCAGGGCCTTCAGGAACTCTTCAAAGTACATTACATCACCAAGTCAAATGTGATTGGTGAAATAACCTACCAAGGTCCTAGATCAGGGGATAAATTTTATCTTTGTTCCAATGGTTACTTTGTCGTGAAAACTGAATATTACTGTGATCAAAAGTACAAAAGTTTTAGTAGAGGTAAGTGGGAGTTTATAGGAAACAAAGTAGTTACAGAAAAAAAAGAAGATTGTGATTTGGATTACGTGGTGAGTCAAGAGCAAAGGAATAAGTATGAATATTCTGAAGCCCCGACAGAATGTTATGGAACTCCAAAATTTGCCGAATGTAAAAAAAATTCCAAAGCATACAAAAGTGAACTATCTTATCATAGTTTGTTTGAAGCAGTAAAAGTGAAACCAGAGAAGAATGAGGAAGATTACAGATCTTATTCTCATAAAAAGTTTTCGGGAGAAGAGCCGAAAGAATGTGATCCAAATTTCTATCCTAAAGATTTAGAGGATTACAGAGTTCAATAAATTTTCTGTTTGAACAAAACCAATGGACTTGGGTTCACATTTGATTTCCCAGCCAACACAGGATCATGATAATAGTAGGCAAGTCGTACAAAAATGGGGGATATGAATGGCTTATCAAAAATAAGCTGAATTTTCTTTTTCGATGCAAGTAATGAAGTATCAATCGAAAGTTTTTTACCGAATGATTCTTTCGAATTTTTTTCCATCAATTCATATTTTCTAGACCAACGTTTCGATATGATAATCGATTGAAATTTTGAGTCTTTACTAATTTCCAGAACTAATGATCTAAATAGGTCACCAGATGGTAAGTTGTGTCCTCTGGTTGTCATTTTAAAAGTAAGGGATAATTCTTCTTCTGAGGTATCAATAGCAAAATCATAAAATTGATCGGAAAACCATTCCCGATTGTTTGGACCAACGAGTTTGTGATTTGAATAATGACAGGATTGACAACTATCTTCGATTCCAGAAGATTTCCATTCTTCGTAAGTATTTTGCATTGGATGATTGGAATATATAATTTTATCATCTTTAAATATAGGGAAGTTGAATTGGTGACAGTTTGCACAAAACTCTGGCTTTCCAATATTTGATTCAACTACTTCATGATTTCCAATCGTTCGTTTTTGGTATCCCAGTATTTTTCCATTTCGAACATGACAAGATACACAGTTAATACCTTCATTTAACAGATGTAAATCGGATTGGGATATATTGTTTTCATTTTTAATCTTTCGGTAGTAGATTTCTTTTTGTTTTGATAGAGGTGCATGGCAATGAACACACCATTCACGATTTTCAATTTTTAAAGCTTCTTGAAATAAATCACTTTTCCAAGAATAGGAATGTCTATCTTCGTGAGGTTTTATATCCTTATGGCATGAAATACAAGAGGAATTGAGTAGAAGATTTGGATTTTTTGTTTCCCAACCTGTGGCGACAGGCTCAAGTCCATTAGGAAAAACGGGTTGGTTCTGATTGCAATGCCCGATGAAAAAAGGCAACATGATCAATAAAAGTATGAGGTTGCATAAACGGAAAAAAGAAAATGACATTGAATGTTTGATCAATCGGTAGTGATACAAGTCTCAAGAATATTCATTCATTTTTCATGACTCTTATCAATTTTTCTTAGCTATATGAAAATCGATGAATTTACTTGCGGGGTTTTAGGTTGATAATTGTATAAAACATAAGATCACCATCTCGGTCGAATTGTAATATTTCAGCATCAAATTTACTATGTTTTTTATACTTCAAAAGTTCGGTTCCAATTTGATACTTAGTTCTAAAGTTCTTATATTCTTCATCCAAAGTATATTCGAATTCTCTCAGATCACTTGGATCTGATTCCGCTACAGTCATGATGGGAATCAACGTCATTTTTTTTTGAATCTTCTTTGTGTTATTTTCACTGCATATTAGATCGAAAAAAAATGCGACTTCATCTTTTGAACCAACCAATTCGAGAAAACATACATCTTTCATGTGAATGATTTTATTTTTAGGAAGACATTTATCTGAATTAAATTCTTTCCAAAATTCAGAATCAGGGATACCACCTTTTTTCGATTGATTGATTAAATTTTGACAGGTTTTCAGGTGATCGGTTGTAAACTGAAACTCTGGTATCTCTTGAATTTTATTAACTTCAGGAATTGGTTGTGAAAACAAGTTTATGCTAAACAAAATGATCAAAAAGATATATTTTTTATCCATAGTTTATGGAGATTGAATTTTAAGGTTTTGTCAAGGTGGATTGTAAGCGTTTACATTAAAGTTATGCGCCATTATCTAACCTCTAGGAAGTAATATGGCATTCCCTCTGGATTTGAAACATCTATCAGTAGCTGAACATGAACTGGGTCGAGCTCTGCCCGAACCTTTACGGAAAAGACTTCAGACTAATAACGGTGGAGAAATTGATATCGACGGCAATGATTGGACTTTAAATCCTAATTCCGAAGTTTTTTTTTCATTGGTACCATGAAACGGGGAATATCAAACCAGTTACCATAAGCTGGAATTAACATTGCATTTTAGCAATATATAGTTTCGGGAGCCGGGAATAACTATGCTTAAGGATATCATTACTGGAACCATTTCGACTGTGTTTGCAACAGGAATCCTTGGACTCATCGCATATTGCTTACGCAAGCGTCGTTCCAGTCCCTAACTTCCTTTCAAAGGCTATTGGAAGATGAATCCTTCTCTACCGTCTTTTTAGTTTCCTGTATATAACAAATGTGACTTTTCGCAAAGCTTGGAGAGATTTTTATCTTTCGTCCAGATTTTGACTCCTTCCGCCTTGGCGGAAGCATAGAGATTGATATCGATGATAGAGAGGCCCCGACCATAAAGTTTTTCCACTTCGATCAAGCAGAAGATAATGGATTCTGAAACTGTAGGAATATAGGTTAGTTTTGTAAGTGAATCAAAAAAGAGGTGTCTATGATTCAAGGAAACCGAAGAAAAAAGGCGGAGCCTTGGGTAGGCCGAAGGCCGTATCGAAAGGCGATGACTCTCCCAAGTTAGGTAAAAAGAAAGGATTCTGGTCTTGAATTTAGATTACCGCGCCCCGGATCGAAGCGGAAATCCTTTGCGAATGCAAAGATTGCAGCGGAGAGCCGGAAATGTGCGCCCCAAAAAACTTAAAACTTATATATGTGATTCGTATATCCACAATCTCTTTGCAGCTACACGCATTTCGTTTCGCATGTGAAATAATGCAGCTATTTGAATTGCGTATAGCGCACTCTATTTTGGCTACTAATCGTATTTCGTATATTCGCCCTACATCATCCTATCCGTCATACGCCATTAGCTCCAGGCAAAAAAAAGGGAACTTTCGTTCCCCTTTTTCACCAAACCATGTAACCGAAGTTTATCGGATTCCTGGTTTGATGTATTTCAACTCATCCAAGTAACGTCCTGTTCCCAGAACCACACAAGTCAGTGGGTTTTCAGCACGGAATACAGGAACTCCTGTTTCTTTTGTGAGGTAGTGTTCAAGACCACGGAGAAGGCAACCACCACCTGTGAGAACGATTCCTCGTTCTACGATGTCGGCCGCAAGTTCCGGAGGAGTTCTTTCCAATACGGATTTAATTCCGTCTAGGATTTCGTCTGTAGGTTCTTTCAGGGCTTTACGGATTTCGTTAGAATCAAGTTCGAGAGTACGTGGGAGACCAGAGATGGCATCACGGCCTTTCACTTCCATCGTGTCCACACGTTTGTCTGCGAATGCATTTCCGATGGTAAGTTTGATATCCTCTGCCGTTCTTTCACCAACGACTAGGTTGTATTGGTTACGAAGGTATTTCACAATGGCTTCATCAAATTCATCACCACCCGTGCGGATGGATTCGGCGATTACCATACCACCAAGAGAGATCACAGCGATTTCTGTGGTTCCCCCGCCGATATCCACAATCATGTTCCCTGCTGGTTCATGGATGGGGATGTTGGCACCGATGGCAGCAGCGAGTGCTTCTTCAATGAGGAAAATTTCTCGGGCTCCGGCTTGTTCTGCGGACTCACGAACGGCACGTCTTTCTACTTCGGTAATCCCTGAAGGAACTCCGATGACGATGCGCGGTTTTACAAATGTAGTGCGGTTGTGGACTTTAGCGATGAAGTAACGAATCATCTTTTCCACAGTTTCGAAGTCGGCGATCACCCCGTCTTTCATAGGGCGGATGGCAACGATGTCACCAGGAGTTCTTCCTAGCATTCGTTTTGCTTCTTGTCCCACAGCGAGGACTCGACCAGTAGAGGCTTGGACAGCCACAACCGACGGTTCTGATAAGACAATCCCTTGTCCTTTCACATGCACGAGGGTGTTCGCGGTTCCCAAATCGATTCCCATATCGTTCGAGAAAAGTCCATAAAGGTTATCAAATATCATATCAGATCCTGGTGAAAGAAGTACGAAAGGGGGAATTTACGGTGGGTTCACACCAAAACAATAGAATTCTACCCGTTCCCCATAATTTTCGGCTGGTTTTTGCTTTCAACCGTAAAAAATTTCGATAGGCTAGTAAGATACAAAATGCTTCCTTTCTCACAAATCTTACGAAAACCAAACCAGGCATTTCGCACGGAAAAGATCCTTGCTGCCATTGATTTGGGCACCAATTCCTTCCATATCGTTGTAGTGAAACTAAGACCGGATGGTACACTTGAATACCTAACCAAAGAAAAAGAATCGGTGAGACTTGGAAGCGGTAGCAGTGATTATGCGGTCATAACAGACGAGGCGATGGACCGGGGACTTGCATGTTTAAAACGATTCAAAACCCTTGCCGACAGTTACAACGCAGAAATTCGAGCAGTGGCCACTAGTGCCCTTCGCGAAGCAGGAAACCGCCAGGTATTTCTTGACCGAGCTGAAAAGGAAACGGGCATTCAAATCCAAGTGGTCTCAGGAAATGAAGAGGCGCGCCTTATTTATTTAGGGATATTGCAAGGCCTACCGGTTTATGACAAACGAATCCTACTCATCGACATTGGCGGAGGGAGCACAGAGCTTCTTGTGGGAGAAAAAGGTGAGATTCTTTTTTCCACTAGTTTAAAACTAGGTGCCATCCGTTTAACGGAAAAGTATTTAAAAAAAGATCCACTGAGTGCCAATGATATTCAAAAATGTAGGATTCACATTGAATCGGTGTTATCTGCCTTTTTACCGCAAATCGAAACTTGGAAACCCTTTATGGTGGTGGGAAGTTCAGGAACCATCTCCTCTGTGACCTCCATAGTTCTGGAAAAAAAGATGGAAAAAAGGGACAGATTGAACGGAACAGAAATTCCGGTCGATCAGTTTAAGGATGTAAGAAAACAGATTTTAGATGCGGATAGTTTGAAAAAACGACTTAAAATTCCAGGCCTTGATGCCAAACGAGGAGATATCATCGTGGGTGGGATTTTGGTTTTGGATGAAGTATTACAAAGGATCAAAGCTCCTTCGTTTACTGTGAGTGAGTTTGCCCTTAGAGAAGGAATTGTTTATGATACAATCGAATCATGGTTTCGTCAGAAGGATTCTTCTTTACCGCCTCTAGACAATATTCGTGAAAAAGCCATCAAAACCGTTGCCAATCTTTATCCCGCTGGAAAAAAACATGCGGCGTCCGTTGTAAAAACCACCTTGCAGATGTTTGATGATCTGAAAGATTTGCATGGTCTAGGTAATTTAGAAAGAGATTATTTAGAAACAGCTTGTTATTTGCACCAAGTGGGACTATGTATTTCTCATCATAATTATCACAAACATAGTTATTATATCATCAAAAACTCAGAGGCAATGGTGGGTTTTTCCAATTCAGAAATTGAAATCATCGCGCTCATAGCTCGTTATCATAGAAAGGGTGGACCGAAAGGTAAACATGAAGAGTTCAAAGCACTAAGGCCCGATGACCAACTCCTTGTCAAAAAACTGGCAGCCTTTCTTCGCATTGGCGACGGGCTTGATCGTTCAGAAAAATCCATCATTGAAAGATTGGATGCTATCTATGAAAAAGGAAAAGTTATTTGTCGGTTGTATCACCACAAAGGAACCGATCCCAATTTAGAAATTTGGTCTGTGGCAGAAAAAAAAGATCTTTTTGAAGAAACCTATGGTGTATCCTTAGAGTTTCAAACCTTTACTATATGAAATTTCCTTTAAGATTATACTGCTTTCTTTTTCTTGTATTTCCTATTTCTCTCTTTGCTTTGCCTGTGGATTTGACAAAGAACTGGAATGTCAAAAAGGGTTGGTCTGAGTATGAACTTCCGATGGGTTCTGGGTGGATCCCTTTGGAAACGTTACCACTCGTTTCTATCAAATCACAATTGGTATTTCCTGATGGAGAGTTACAACAAATCACAATGGTAAAACCATTTTTGTTGTCTGAAATTGATTTTAAAGAAACAGAAGCAGATATGTTTTCCTTTCATATACCTTGTATTTCAAATGTGTACAAAGTGTATGTAAATGGAGAGTTAGTCGACAAGGGAGGTGCATTAGATAATGGACATATTGTCCGAAACGGATTCAAAAGAAATATTCTTATCAAACTTTCTCGAAATTTGTTACAGATTGGGAAAAATGAAATCCGAGTTCTTTTGGCCTCAGAAGCAGGTGAAGAATTAAATTATTGCAATGTTTTTAATGATTTTAATTCATCTATTGATCGTTATACGGAATTAAAAAAAGTTGAAGAAGAATATGCAACTTTTATGTTACTTTTTTTATACTTTTTTGTTGGAATTTATCATGGTTTGTTTTATTGGAAACGCCGTAATGAAACATACAATTTTTACTTTGCTTTGTTTGCCGTGTTTTTGTCGGCTTACCTTTATTTTAGATCCCAAGCCATCTATCGATGGGATGTGGATTCATTTACCACTACAAAATTAGAATATTTTATCGTTTTTTTGACACCCACATGGCTTTTGTTATTCGTTGATACTTTTTTTCGCAAACGAATCAGTATCATCACAAAAGGATATTTTGTATTTAGTTTAACGCTAGCTATCGTTCAGTTTTTTGTTAATCGTGCCAGTTCAATTGTGTTTTTGAGAGTTTGGCAGGGTTCGGTGTTAGCATTCAGTGTGGTATTGTTTTATATCACTGTGAGAGCCGTGATGAAAAACAATAAAGACGCCAAAAGATTATTAGTTGGCATATTGTTTTTGATGTTTACCGCCATTTGGGATATTTTGGGTGCTTCTGGATTGATTCCAATCCAAAATTTAAATTTATCTAGGTTTGGATTTTTATTTTTTGTTTTAGGGATTGCTGTTGTTTTGGCCAATCGGTTTTTGCGTGTCCATAAACAAGTCGAAGAACTTAACGCCAACCTAGAAAGAAAGGTTGTGGAAAGAACAAATGAATTACAAGAAACTCTCACTCGTGTTCAGGAATTAAAAGTCCAACAAGATGGAGATTATTTTTTAACCTCACTGCTTTTGGATCCACTGAACGATTCCAAAAAATCTCATTCAGAAATGATTGGAATCCAATCCTATACCAAACAAAAAAAAGAATTCGAATTTAAAGGAAAAACCAAAGAGATCGGTGGAGACCTGATTATTTGTGATGATATAGTTCTTAACGGTAAAAAATATTTCGTTTTTATTAATGGAGACGCAATGGGTAAGTCCATCCAAGGTGCTGGCGGCGCACTTGTGTTAGGTGTTGTATTTTTATCTTTTATCAAACGTACACAACTTTTATTGGAAAGCCAGTCCAAATCTCCGGAACGATGGATCAAAGAATGTTTTTACGAACTCCAAACTATATTTGAATCTTTTGATGGGTCAATGCTTGTATCTGTTGTTCTGGGTTTAGTGGAAGAAGATACAGGGGTATTGTATTATCTCAATGCAGAACATCCTTGGACAGTATTGTACAGAGATGGAGTTGCTTCTTTTATCGAAGATGAGTTAGAACTTCGAAAAATCGGAACCAAAGGAATGGCAGGACAAGTGCGTATTCGAGTTTTCGTTTTGGAACAAGGAGATGTGCTTTTTATTGGTTCGGATGGACGCGACGATTTAATTTTAGAAACGGGATCCGACGGTTCCCGTGTGATGAACGAAGACGAAACTAAGTTTTTGCAAGTAGTGAATGATTCGAATGGGGAATTGGAACAGATTGTCCAAAATCTTCAATCCATTGGGAGTTTTTCTGATGATTTAACTCTTCTTAGGTTAGAGTGGATGGGTTCTACCAAACGAATGAGGACAAATTCACTAAATTCTTTGAGTTCAGATCATTTTTTATATACTGAACTACAGTCTGTATTAGATTCGGGAAATACCGAAGAAACCTATCAAATCATTGAACGAATGTTAGCGAACGAAAATTTAGAAGATGATATTCGAATCAATTTGTTAAGAGAAAAGTCAAGAATTTCGCTTTTATTAAAACGTTTTGATTCGGCCGTTGCTTCTTTGGAATCTATCTTTCCATATTTTGTCACTGACAATGAAATATTGTTACAATTGAGTTATGCGTACAGAAAGTCAAAAAATCTAAGTAAGGCGATTGAAATTGGGGAAAGACTTAGGGCAAGAGACCCAAAACACATTAGAAATCTTATTAATTTGATCGAATGTTACAGACTTCAGAAAAATGAAGATCGCGCCAAAAAAATCCTCTCCCGACTTGGATCCATTGCTCCTGAAAATCCCCAATATTTGAAAATAAAGGAAAGTTTCGGCTAAAGAGAGTTTGCTGATCATCATTTTATTTTTTTCAGAAAACTAACATTTTTCTTCCTTGGCATCCTTAAAATGTCCGCATTGAGTAGTAGAATTAGCGGTATATTTGTTATAATACAGTAGAAGGAAAAAGAATGGATTTTAAGTTCACGCCGTATCATGTTTTTGTTGTTGGTTTACTTGCTTTTTTGCAATTTACCGTGGTTCTTGATTTTATGATTCTTTCTCCCCTGGGAGTTCTGGTCATGGAAAAATTACAAATTTCAACCCAACAGTTTGGATTTGTTGTTTCTGCTTATGCTTTTAGTGCCGGGATTTCTGGTATTTTGGCGGCCGGGTTTGCGGATCGATTTGATCGTAAAAAATTATTATTATTCTTTTACATTGGGTTTGTGCTCGCCACTTTTCTTTGCGGCATTGCAACAACTTACTTCTTTTTATTTGGTGCTCGCATTTTGACTGGACTCTTTGCTGGTGTCCTTTCTTCCATATCCTTTGCCATTGTTGCAGATTTGTTCCCGTTACAAGTGAGAGGAAGGGTGATGGGTTTTATTATGACTGCTTTTGCCGCAAGCCAAGTATTTGGACTTCCCATTGGTATTTATATTTCTAATTTATGGGGATGGCAATCTCCGTTTTTGATGATCGCAAGTATTAGTGGAGCTGTTGGATTTATTATCTTCTTCTTTTTAAAACCAGTGATTACCCATCTTGATCACAAAACGGATATTCATGCATTCCATCACTTAGCAAAAACAATTACACAACCTAAGTATTTACCTGCTTTTATTGCGACCACCTTACTTGCCACAGGTGGATTTATGTTAATGCCTTTTGGGTCCGCATTTTCTGTCCATAACCTTGGGGTAAAATTAGAAGATTTACCATTGGTTTATATGGTAACAGGTGTTGTTTCTATGTTAGGTGGCCCTTTGATGGGTAGACTGAGTGATGCCATTGGGAAATACAATATGTTTGTGATTGCTTCTATTTTTGCAGCTAGTATCATCATCTATTACACTAAAATGGAGATTTCTCCTTTGCCGATTGTGATTTTCGTAAATTCCATCCTTTTTGTTTTTGTGGCAGCACGAATGATTTCTGCCAATGCCTTAACCTCAGCAGTTCCCGACTTACATGACAGAGGTGCCTTTATGGCCATCAGTTCGTCGATCCAACAAATTTCTGGTGGAATTGCGGCTTCTGTTGCTGGCCTGATTGTCATCCAGACTTCTAGTGGTTATATGGAAAGGTATGAAATTTTAGGTTATGTAGTTGCAGGTGCTATCGTTCTCACTGTGATTTTGATGTATAGTGTGAACCAAATTGTCCTGCGAAAACATTCACAGTGAGAACACAATAGTTTTATATTAAAGAGGGAATGGTAGGTTTGGTTTGCAAGGCGGGAAAGTATCTCCCGCCTTTTTTATGTATTCAATTTGGAACTTTATTTTTTAGATAGTTCGTTCGCAAGATCGACTAACAAACGTACACCGTAACCTGTTGGTCCATGAAATTGGGTTCCTGACTTTTTCTTTCTCCAAGCGGCTCCTGCAATATCAATATGAGCCCAATTGATGGACTCATCCACAAACTTAGAAAGAAAAATTCCCGCAGAAATGGTACCTGCTCCTTTTCCGCCGCCAGTGATGTTTTTTAGGTCAGCAATGTCTGACTTCAAATCTTCCCCATATTCTTCCCAAAGTGGAAGTTCCCAAACTCGGTCATCCGAAGCTTCGGAGGCAGTGAATAGGGCTTCCCGGAGTGGATCCGAATTGGTAAGAATGGCGGCCGCTTCATGACCCAGAGCTATGATCACAGCACCTGTGAGTGTTGCTAAATCCACCATATAGTCTGGTTTGTAATTTTTAGAAACATAAGACAAAACATCACCAAGCACAAGTCTACCTTCAGCGTCTGTGTTTTGGACTTCCACAGTGGTTCCATTGTATGCGGTATACACATCGCCTGGTTTGATCGCCTTTCCGTCTGGCATGTTTTCCGCCACACCAATGGCAGCGACAATATGGATCGGAAGTTCCAGTGCGGCAATGGCACCAATCGCGTGTATGGTGGCAGCTGCCCCGCACATATCGTATTTCATTTCATGCATTTCGCCTGGTGGTTTTAATGAAATTCCACCGGTATCAAAGGTTAATCCCTTTCCTACAATGGCGAATTTCTTTTTGGCTTTGGCCGGTTTGTATTCTAAAATCACCATCTTGCCATTGAGTTCTGATCCACGAGCCACTGCCAAGATCCCACCAAGACCCTCTTTTTTCAATTGAGGTTCATCCCAAACTTTAACAGAGAGTTTGTATTCTTTTGCGATTTCTTTAGAACGAGAAACAAAATCATCGGGAGTGAAATAGTTTGCAGGTAAATGAGCGATGTGGCGAGCACCATTCACATGTTTGGCGACAATTTTACTTTTGGAAAGTCCTGATTCCGCTAATGTAGTCACAGATTTGTCTTCAAACTTTAGGTATACCGCACCCACTTTCTTTTTTTCTTTTTTCTTTGTTTGTAAAACAGAAACAGGATAACTTCCAATAAAAAGTGTATTCGCAATTTGGTATGCGATACGATCGGCAGAAAACTTTTTAGAAAGGGATTTAGAGATAATAATCTCAAGACCCATGCCATCATAACTTAGAATTTTTTCCCCGTATTTAAAAAAATGGGAAATAAACTTTCTAAAGTTGAGTTTTTCCTTTTCACCTAATCCAAGATAGATGGTTTGTTCTGCTTCATCACGAAATTCTTTTCCGAGTTCTCCCGAAAAAACTTTGGTTTCGATTTGCACTGGGAATTTTTTCCCCAGTTCTTCTTTGACATCCTCTTGGAAGATGGGGATGAGTTTGTAATATGTTCCGGATTTAGGGGAACCGATTTGGATTTGGAGTGGAGAGGTTTCTATTTTCATTTCCCTTGGATTTCCTGAATGTCTTTGATGATTTCTTCAACGTGTCCTTTGACCTTCACGCTGTCATAGATTTTTTTGATTTTGAGAGAGTTATCTAAAAGAAAGGTAGATCTAACAATTCCCATCCCTTTACGGCCCATAAAAACTTTTTCTCTCCAAACACCATAGGCCTCACAAATTTCGCCTGATTCATCAGAGATAAGATCAAAATTGAGTTCTTGTTTTTCAATGAACTTGGTATGCGACTTGGGATTGTCTTTGGAGATTCCCACCACATTGTAACCGAATTTTTTCAGTCGTGCAAAATTGTCACGGAAGTCACAAGCTTCTGTTGTACATCCTGGAGTCATATCCCTCGGATAAAAATAAACAACGACTCCATTTTTTCCTGTTAGGTCAGCGAGTTTTACTTTTTCGCCGTTTTGGTTGACACTTGTAAAATTGGGGGCTTTTTTCCCTACTTCCAACATAATTTTCTCTCCTGGTATTTGCATACTTTTAGACTTTTTTCAGTTGTCAATTTCGGAATTTGGTTCGATACTCTTTGTATGGACGCAAAAGAAAGAGCAGCGCTAATTCGCGAAGCCAATACCGCTTTTAATGCAGGCGATATTCGTAAAGCACGTGAACTCTTTCTTAAAACCGATTACAAAGATGGTCTCATTCGTTTAGGTGACCATTTTATGTACGATCGGAAACTTCCTATGTTGGCCTTTGGATATTATAAAAAGGCAGGTAGGCAGGACAAAGTGGACGAAATTTTCCAACGTATGATCTACGGCCTTTCTGTTTGGCTTGGCCGTGACAAATGGAAACTCCCCAATGCTACAAACCAAATGGAAACGAAAGGAGTTGCCGACACTCGTCCGCTCAATCCAGAAGATTTCGTAGTGCATCCCATTCTAAAAGCAAAAGCTTTAGAGATACTTTCCTCAAATCGATAGTCCATTCGGATCGTCTAAGGATTAAACATGATCGACAGTTTTACCTTACAAGCTCTTGTTATCTCTACTCTTATCTTATTTTCTATTTTATCTAGTAAACTATTCTTCCGTTTTGGATTTCCCATTTTACTTATTTTCCTCACCTTCGGTATGTTAGCTGGTTCTGATGGCCCAGGAAGAATCGATTTTAGTGATTATGGTTTAGCTCAATCGATTGGTATATTTGCTCTTATTTATATTTTATTTTTGGGTGGTCTCGAAAGTGAATGGGATAGTCTAAAAAACTTTTTGGCAGTTGGGATTCGTTTGTCGATTATCGGCACGATACTTACTGCTCTTATTTTAGGAGTTCTCATCCATTATTTATTTCCGGTTCTTGGGTTTATGGAATCGTTTTTACTCGGTTCGATTGTGAGTGCCACCGATGCAGCCTCCGTTTTTAATATTTTTAAAACTGGATCTTCTGATTTACCAGTTCATTTAAAAAAGATCATAGAATTTGAATCGGGTTCTAACGATGCAGTGGGTGTTCTATTAACAACCATCTTTATGAACCTCATCACGGCCGATGCAAGTTTTAGTGGGTTCCAATTCTTTCGATTTTTTGTCATGCAAGTTCTTGTTGGAACCATGATGGGATATAGTTTGGGGATTCTTATTCTTTATTTAATGAACTCCGTCAAACTAGGGTATGATGGTCTTTATTTAGTTTTTATCACGGCATCCGTTCCTTTTATTTATGCGGTGACCACTGTATTTCAAGGGAATGGATTTTTGGCGGTTTATATCGCTGGGATCATTGTAGGACGAAACAAATTCATTCATAAAAAATCCATCTTTCGTTTTTTAAACGGTTATGTTTGGATTTTACAGATAGGTATGTTTCTTTGTTTTGGCCTTCTTGTGTATCCTTCGAGGATGGTCAATATTTGGGTACCAGGACTTCTCATTGGGGTATTACTCATTCTTTTTGCAAGACCGGTGGCAGTGTTTATTTCACTACTGCGTGTGAAGTTACCTGTCAAAGAAAAGTTATTTATTTCTTGGGTTGGGTTACGAGGTGCTTCACCAATTATTTTGGCTACCTTTCCCATTGCCCAAGGATTGGTATGGGGAGATTTACTTTTCCATATTGTATTTTTTGTAGTTCTTGTTTCCCTTCTTGTCCAAGGTTCTCTTATCCCTCGGGTGGCACAGTGGTTAGGAATTTTGAAAAAGGATCCTGATCGTAAAATTTACCATCCTACAGACTTTGATAACATTGAGTTTCCTGGTATGACTTTACAGGAATTGATTGTTCCATATAACTCAAGTGTGGTGGACAAAGCTTTGTTTGAAATTAAACTTCCAGAGCAGTCTCATATCCTACTCATTGCCCGGGGGGAACAATTTTTGATTCCTTCTGGAAATACACAAGTGAGAGGTGGGGATGTGATTTGGGTGTTAGCAAAAGACGAAGTGATGCCTATCATTGGCAAAACCTTTATGGCAATCTCATAGATTGCCAGTTAGTGATTATTTTTTAACTTTAACCATTTTTTTATCCAATCGAAATCCGTAATATACGGGAAGGGCAATGAGAGTGATCATGAGTCCCCAAGAAGCCGTTACAGGTTTTTCGATAAATAGAATCATCATCACAGCAATATTAGCCAAAATATAAAGAAAAATGGGCAAAGGATAGAAAGGAATTTTATAATCTGATTTCATTCCCATCTTCTCAAACCGAAATGGTGTGGCTGCCGTAAGACATGACAAAATCAAAATCGAACAAGTGATCATGTAAAGTAGGGCTTCGATTTCTTTGACAAACAAAAAGAGAATGGCTACGAAACCTTGGAAAAAAATAGAAACATAAGGACTATGCCATTCGGGATGAACCTTGGAAAAAGAAGGAAGGAACACTCCATCTCTTGCCATTGCAAAGTACACTCGACTTCCTCCGATGAGAATGGCCGACATCGATCCCAAAATTACCCAAGCAATAAAACTCGTAGTAAGGATAGAGTAATTTACCCCAAATAACTTTTGAAAGGCGATGGCACCAATCCCATCTTGGCCAGCTAACTCTTCTATGGGAGCTGAAATCACAAAAAGTAAATTGATCGCAAAATAGAGGCCGGCCACAAGAAAACAAGCAGTGATGGCAGAACGAACAATGGTTTGTTCTGGGTTTTTTACTTCTTCCGCAATATAGGTAATCATATTCCATCCCAAATAGGAGAAGGACACAGGCACAATTCCAATCAAAACCTTGGAGTAAAAAGAAAGTTCCATTAGATTTGGAAAAGGAGTGTTCCATAAATAAGACCAGTTGGTGTTTCCCATAGAAAACCCAAGAGCTAGAAAAAGAAGAAGGCCCGTAATTTTTAAGACAGCAAAAACATTCTGTACGCGAACGGCAGATTTAATTCCAAAAAAGTTGAGAATGCTAAAAAATAAAATCGGTATAACACCAATAAAAGTAATGGAGCTGATTTGTAAATCTAACCCAAGTAAGGTGTAAGTAGGTGATTGCCAAACTGGAATTTCTGGAAATAAAATTTGTACATATTTTCCAAAGGCAAGAGCAAGCACCGACACACAGGCAGAGAAATTGGTGAGTAAGGATGACCAACCACTCATAAAGGCAATGGCAGGAGAATAAGCAACTTTTAAGTAAACGTAATCGCCACCAGCAAAAGGGAGGAGGCGCGCTGCATAAGCATAAGTGATGGAACCAGAGAGGGCTAAAATTCCGCCCACAATCCAACAAAACAAAACAATCCAAAGATTTCCGGTTTCTTTGATCAAATACCCGGAGGTGAAAAAAATTCCCGACCCCACCATAGAGGAGAAGAGAACCGAAATGGAATCAAAAGTATTGAGACTACGTTTTAATTCCAATGATCAGCCGAGGAGTCGTTTTACCATTGTTTCAGAAATTGGTTTCATAGATGATGCAGACAAAGTTCCGATTTTCCCTTTGAATTCTTCTGGGCTTAACATCATTCCAAGGGAAAAAATATTTTCGCTTTCTACTTCCTTTTTCTTTAGTTCCGCTAGAAGGCTTGAGATATTCCCTTTGCTGTTTTCTAAAATTTCTGGTTTGGTTACTTTGCCCTCACCTAACTCTGGGAATAGTGGTTCTCCTTCAAAAAGAAGTTCTTTGAGTTTGTCTTCTTCTTGAGAGTTATCTTCCAAAAGGCCAATCCTAGATTGTTCCTTAGAAAGTTGTTTTTGCAATTCCGTAAGTCGTGATTGGATATTGTGGTACTGAACAGGAAGGCTGACAACAAAGTCGGATTTTTCATCTGACTTTTGTACAGGTACTCCTGATTTTCCAGAGACTTCTTTTGTGTCCTTTTTGTCCTGGATTAGTTTTTCGGCTGAGTTGAGGAGACGATTGAGACGAACATCCATGTCCTACCTTCCTTGGTAAAGGCCTTATGTCTCGGCGGTACCTGGACATAAATCCTATGACTACCTGTCTAATTTTCGGTTAGACCGTACAAGGAAAATAAACTTTTTCTAAAAAAAAGTAAAGAATTATTAAAGTTGACTCGAGTTTTTGCAAGGTTTTGCTTGTGGGAGTTTATGGAAAGAAACCAATTTCTTCTCTTTCTCTCCTTTTTGTTCTCCACTATTGCCACAATTCTCGGAATTGCCATTTTGGTATCTGGATCAAGCCTTGCCCGATTCTCAACTGGAACCGGTGGCAGTCTTTTCCAAGCCAGTGAAATTGGAGCTGTCGTCATACCGATTGTGGGTGAGATCCATTCTGGCTCATCAACCTTTGATTCCACGGGTGCTGATACCGTTTTACGCCAATTACGCGAATTGGAAGAGGACGGAAATGTCAAAGGAATCCTTCTCGAGATCAATTCCCCTGGTGGAACTGTTGCTGCTTCTCAAGAAATTTTCAACGAACTCCTTCATTTACGGAAAACCAAAAAGATTGTGGTGAGTATGAAGGACGTAGCAGCCTCCGGTGGGTATTATATTGCCGCTGCTTCTGATTATATTTTTGCACAAAACGGAACCATCACGGGATCCATTGGAGTGATTTCTTTTGCACCAAACGTGAAGGGACTTTTGGATCGTTACGGCGTGGGTGTTCGCACCTACAAAGCAGGGAAATACAAAGATATGTACTCTCCTTTCCGTGATTCTACAAACGAAGAAGATGATATGATTGGAAAACAATTGCAAGACACCTATCGCAAGTTTGTGGAAGATGTTGCCAAAGGAAGAAACAAAACAGTAAAGTCCATTGAAGAGTTAGCAGAAGGAAAAATTTATTCTGGCGAAGATGCATTCCGTAATAAACTTGTAGATGACATTGGTGGGCGACGGGAAGCACATAAAAAACTTTCTGAACTTTGTCAATACGACGGACTCATCCCACTTTTTGAACAAGAGATCTCTCCCTTCGATCGTTTTTTGCAATCCATTGGTGTGAGCTTTTTTGGAGACAATTCCCATGTATCCAAAATTAGATCTCTTATCCAATCTCAAGTTTTGGTCATCTTACCAACCGCTCTTGGAAAATTAATGTTATGAGAGATTTTTTCTTTGATTTAGTGGATGTATTGGAATTGGTATTTTTGGATCCTCTTCGTTATTCGGAGGAGGTCCAAGAAATCCCATTTGCGGCAAGCCCTGTGTCCAGTTGGATGTTTTCTATCCTTTCCGCCTTATCTTTGTCAGTGGGGATGAGTATCCTTTCTGCTCCTTACACTGTTTCTACTTTGTCATTTTTGTTTTTTGGATTTATAGCCAATTTATTACTCTTTCGATTTTTTCCTTTTTTTTATGCATTGGTCACTGATTATTATGTGCAAAAAAAAGGAAGAACACCTAAACTTTTGTTTTTGATTTTATTTGCGAGACATTCGGTCGTATTATTTCTGTTATTTGCACCTGTTTGTATTGTGTTTCATTCTTTAGGAATTTCTGGAATTGGAACGGGATTTTTTCTTCTTTTAAGTTTTATTTTACTCTATAGTTTGGTTCTTTCTCGTGGACTCAAATCCATTTATGAATTAAGAAATCGTGATTCTTTAAAGTTTTCTTTTTATGCACTTGGGCTTACGATTCTATTTCCTTTCCTTATGAATCTATATACGGCAACCAGTATCCTTCAATCGATTTCAGGTGGTTTTTAGTTTGAATTTACTCATCACAAATGACGACGGAATTTCTTCCGCCGGAATCAAAGCATTAGAACGAGTTCTCGGTAAATCTTATAAAACATATCTCATTGCACCATTGAAAGAACGTTCTGTCACTTCTATGGCTCTTACCGTCTTCCAAGGAATGCGTGTGGAACGAATCAATGACAACCATTATATTGCTGACGGCTTTCCTGCCGATTGTGTGAACATTGGATTGTATGCAGAGATCTTTCCCAAAATTGACTTTGTCATCTCTGGGATCAACCGTGGTGTGAATATGGGGTATGATGTCCATTATTCAGGAACTGTTGGAGCTGCCAAACATGGTGCTTTGCATGGAATTCCTTCTCTTGCCGTGAGTTCGGGTAGGATTGATCCAGACGATGGTTATGAAAAAGAAGCCGAACTAGTTTTATCTTTTTTGGAAAAATACCGATCGCAGATTCAGTCTGGTGAAGTATGGAATTTAAATTTCCCTCCCGAAATTTCTGGATCAGGCACATTAAACGAGGTTGTGTTTACTCGTCTTGGTCGTCGTCGTTACTCCGAAAAGTATGAAAAAAAACAAATCATCGAAGGAGTCAGCGAATTTCAATTAAATGGAAGTTTGCTTGGACATGATGATGAAACAGGCACTGACTTTGAAGCTTATTACCAAGGAAAACTTCCTGTCACACCGATTCAATTAGATCTAACGGAAAAGATTCGATTAAAGGAACTACAATCTAAGTAAACCAATGGCTGAAGAAACAGATTATCTCGGTTATATGAATAAAGGCAACTATGCTATGGCATTGAATCTTTTGGACCAGGCCTTACTCCAAAATCCAGAAGATCCTATCCTTTTGTATAATTTTGCTTTGTGTTGTTTTCAGACCAAAAACTTTAAAAAATCGATTCAGGTTTTGGATCGGATCCTAAGCGAATATCCGGGGTTCATTGAACTGGATAATGTGTACCGCCTAAAAGTATTTGCCCTCGTGGAATTAAAGGATTGGGAAACAGCCGAATCCATCATCAAAGAAAGATTACAAGTGGCTGTGGATGATGCCAAACTCCTTTCGTTTTTAGCTCATGTTTATGAATACACACACCGGTTGGAAGAAGCCATTGAGATCCACCGCCGTATTTTAAGGCATACTCCCGATTACAAAAACAGTTTGAACTCGCTTGGATACCTTCTTGCCTTGAAAAAAAAACCAAATTCCGAGGAACGTGCGGAAGCCATTCGCTCTTTAAAAAAAGCATTGGAACTCGATCCCAACAATCCGGCCTATTTGGATTCCTTTGGTTATTTTTTGCAAACCATTGGAAAACCAGAGGAAGCTTGGAAAGCCTATCGCAAAGCTCTACAAAAGAACCCAAACCATCCCATCCTCTTAGAAAGATTGAAGAACCTAAAGAAATAAATCTCCGTTTTGTTGACACAGTCCCTAAGCCAAAAACACTGGTGTTTCAAGGACTTTCTCGGGATGTAGCGCAGTGGTAGCGCATCTGTTTTGGGTACAGAGGGTCGCAGGTTCAAATCCTGTCATCCCGAATCAGTTGGTTCTATCTGACCCGGTAGCTCAGCTGGATAGAGCAACTGCCTTCTAAGCAGTTGGTCGGGGGTTCGAATCCCTCTCGGGTCGATGATTGTTCTAGAAACGGTGGATGTAGTTCAGCGGTAGAGCCCCGGTTTGTGGTACCGGTCGTCGCGGGTTCGAATCCCGTCATCCACCCATTAAATCGCCTTCGGCGATTCAAATTCCAAACAAATTAATATCAGAATCCAAAAGATTGGGATTCGAACGATTTTGCGATAGAGTTCGAGTAGCCAATTTGGCAAGACACCTTGCCTAATTGGCGTTAAGCGAGAACGACCGAGCACATGGATGTGCGAGGGCTCGCAAAAGACGGCCTGGAACGAGTTCGACCCGGACGGGAGAACCGTGTAAGGCGAAATCCCGTCATCCACCCAATTTGTTAATTTCCCCTTCAACGAATATACTTTCTGAGAAATGGCATGGACGCCTTGCGTTCGTCTGGCCCTCCGTGGCCAGAACTCCCGCTCGCACCCGTCCGTGGGTGCTGTGCGGCGCCCATGCCATTTCTCAGAAAGGGCTCGAATTCATTAGGGAAATTTGGTACAAATATAGATTTTATTTAAGACTGAAGTGAATAGGGATTCGAACGATTTTCCACGATGGAAAATCCGAGGAAAACGAATCGCATAGTTATAGAATTATTTTCATTTCCACTTCAACGTTAATACTGTCTTCAATATGCCTAGGGCACCAAACAGCACCCACGGAGGGCCAGAGCTCCCACAAGGGGCCCTAGGCATATTGAAGACATAAATCGAATTCAGTAGTGAAATGGGTTGAGAGCTATGGTTAATGTTTGTTAAGTGAACTTGGATCCCAATCGTATTCCATGCGTTTTGCGGTTCGAGTGGCTACTTCGAGTCCAAATAGTTTTTGGAGGAGATAAAAACTCAAATGAATGCCGGAGGAAATTCCTCCCGAAGTTAGAATTTTCCCATTGTCTGTAAATCGAACGTTTTCTTTTACATTTAACATTGGATAGTTGTTTTTAAGAGTTTCAATGTCCATCCAGTGAGTGGTGACTTCTAAATGATCTAAAAGTCCTATTTCTGCTAATAGAAACGCACCTGTACAAATGGAAGCTAAATGCTTAACTTCTGAGTATTTCGCTTTAATCCAGCTAAGGGTTGTTTGATTTTTAATCTCTAACTCCTCGGCACCGAATCCGCCTGGGACAATTAATATATCCATTTGTGGGCAATTTGTGTAGTCATAGTTAGGCAAAACTATGAGTCCATTCCTTGCAGGGATGGGAGATAGGTTTTCGGCAACAATATGTACCTGGCATAATTTCTTACGTTCGTTAGTTTCTGCTAGAGAAAAGACTTCAAAGGGGCCGGCAAAGTCCATTACTTCGACTTCTGGAAAAATAAGAATTCCTATTTGCAACATTTACTCAATTTTCCTTTTTTACTTTACATGATTAATAATTAATTTCTAATATGCCTCGTTTGTAACGAACAAAATAAGAGACTCAGTGGAAGGTAAAAAGATATGTCATTCCAAGATGCGATTAAGGTATGTTTACAAAAATATGCTGATTTTAGCGGCAATGCAAAAAGGCCAGAGTTCTGGTGGTGGGTTGTTGCTTGTATCATCATCAGTGCAGCGCTGAACATGATCCTTCCGCTGATTGGCGGAGTTTTTTCTTTAGCAGTTTTGTTGCCAAGTTTGAGCGTTGGTTCCCGTAGGCTTCATGATGTAGGAATGAGTGGTTGGTGGCAATTGATTGGTCTGACAGGAATTGGTTTCCTTGTGTTAATTTACTTTTGGGCTCAAAAAGGAAAAGGTTAATCTTTTTTAATTAAATTTTAGTTTCCATTATCGCGTTAGGGAGACGTAGGGCTTGGTCACCTGCCATCGTTAGATGGTTGGTGACGGGAGCGTTCAGCGGACCCCGGAGTAGCCCGGCCCTTTTTGATACGGATTTGAGGATTCATAACCATTGGGAACGCACTACTTTTTCTTTTTAAAAATACTCAGGTCCACTTCTAAAGCATTTTTTATAAAATTAGTAAGGTCAATTTCGTTGATTTCATTGACTGTATGAAATGTGATACAATAAACTTGTTTGCGGTTTTCCCTTTCAAGTTTTTGATTCGGATCGTTTAACAGATAACCGTTACAAAATCCAAACTGTACTCCAGATTTTGGTCCAGGTTTGATAGAAGCTGGCCAAATAAAACAAACACGACTATTTTGAAAGTAGTAGAGAACGGAATACGAAATCCTTTCTTCGAGAGTTTCAAATGGTTTTAAAATTTCTTTAAGTCGCATAACAATTGAAATTTCAGTTTCTGTTAAAGATGAATAAAATTGTTCGAATTTGTCTTTCATTGTTTTGTGTTGGTTTCGGCCAAACTATTTAGAAAAGAATGAATGGAAGAGTGTGGGCGATTTGGTTTTCGTCAACTAAATGTGAAAGTAAGAGTCAGTGGCTTTTGGAAAAAATGAATTGGATGGGTCTTTGAGAAAATGATGATTAGTCTTTTTGTTTGTTTTCTGGTAAAAGAATGGTTTTGTCTTTTTGGTTTGGAATTCGGTCCAAAGGACTGACGATATTTTCTAACCGACTTCTTGCCACTTTTGTATAAATTTGTGTGGTTCGGACACTTGCGTGTCCGAGTAAAGTTTGGATCATTCGTAGATCTGTTCCCAATTCTAAAAGATGTGTGGCAAAAGCATGCCTTAAACTATGGAAGGTCACTTTCTTTTGGATATTGGCTTTTAGGGCTGCGTTGGTGAAAATGGTTTCCGCAGTACGAATATTAAGTGGTCTATTGTTCATTCCAGGAAACAACCAAGGATTGGCTCGCATTTCGTTATAACTTTGTCGTAATAACAAATTGTATTCCCTGACTTTTAAATATTCTTTAAGTTCTTCCAGAAGGGAACTAGCAAGTATGGTATACCTATCTTTTTTACCTTTTCCTTGTGTGACACGAACCATATTTCGTTTAAAATCTATATCAGTTAATTTTAAATGAATCACTTCACTTACCCGTAAGCCGGAAGAGTAACTGATGAGTAATAACATTTTATGTTTTCTGTTGGGTAATGCATTAAAGATGGCTCTTGTTTCTTCGGCTGACAAAACTTCTGGTAGTTTTGATTCCACTTTCATCTTAGGAAATTTTAGATTGGTAAACTGATTTCTAACTTCGCGGAAATAAAAGATGAAAGCCTGTCTTGCAGAACGAACACTAGCAGCTTTTGCACCACGTTCTAAGACGATATGGTCCAAATAATTTTCTAAATCAATCATTCTTATATTTGATGGAAGTTTTTCTGTGAACACTAACAATCGAAATAAATGTGAGAAGTAAGTTTTTGTAGTGCAAAACGTGAAATTTCTATCTCTAGTTGCTTTTAAATAATCATCTAAAATTCCACATTTTTTTGGAATTTCTTTAGGAATGATTCGTATATCATCTGATTCAAAGGCATCTAGTACCTGTTTAATGATGGTTGGATCATTTGGGTAGGACCATGATTTGGTAGTGGAATCGTAATATGCTTTGGGAATGGATTTTGCAATGGAAAAAAAAGTTTTCGAATATCCAAATTGCAAATGGAAACGATGGTCCTCGAGTGAATAACGAAGTTTGATCATTTGATACCTAACCTTATATTGGTATTTTAGTTAGGTGGAATCGGATGGATTTGGTTCTTGATTTTGGAAGTTTTATTGGAGTTTCGTGTATTTGTTGCGGTTATGTGCGAATATAGTATCCCCGCCCTGATTTGGGTGGGGAACTGAACCCGCCTCCCAATGACTTCCTCTTATCACATCCATAAAAATCCGATAGCCAAAACTATTTTCCCTATATTTTTTTCTTGGAAAGTTCGCATTCCCACATAACGTGAGATTATCAAGGAGACTTATGAACCTATTCACTGTTGGACTCGGCGTATTTTTTATCCTCTATGGAACCACCACATATATCTTACGCATCTACAAACCTGGATTTTTTTGGAAATTGGAACCGATGAAGCAAAAATGGGGCGAAAAACGTGGACATTTCATCCATGTGTTTAGTTATTCTATCCTTCCCATCATTTTAGGAATTGTTTATACCATTCTAGGAATTAGGAGTTAATCATTGTTCGGTCGTATTTTTTTAGTAAGTGAAATTTGATTTGAATTCATTTATGTTAGGTGGGCGCCTCCGATTTTTTCCTTAAACATAAAATTAAAACGAAAAGGGACCGGGCCCTCCGCTTCAATCTTTCTCTGACGAGAAAGGATTTCCGCTAGGGTCCCTGGCGCTTAATATTAGTTTGCCTTTTATAGTTTGTGAGAAAGGATTGTATCTTGTCTGGAAGGTGTCCTGTCTTCTGGATAGTCCGTACTAAAATGGAGCCCGCGACTTTCTTTTCTTAGGAGTGCGGAACGTACAATGAGTTCGGCGACTTTTACTAAGTTTCGAAGTTCTAGTAAACCAAGAGAGACAGTGGTTCTGTTGTAATAGTCTTTCACTTCCTCCGAAATTAGTTTGATTCTTCGTAGGGCTCTTTCGAGTCGCATATCTGAACGCACAATCCCCACATAATTACTCATAATGGTTTTGATTTCTATCAAATCATGAGAGATGAGAACCCATTCTTCTGTATTGGTGGTTCCTTCTTTGTTCCAATCAGGAATCAAATCTGTTTCAGCCGAATAACTTAGTTTTCCTTGGGACTGGATATCACCTGCAATTCTATGAGAGAAAACAAGACATTCGAGTAAACTATTAGATGCCAATCGGTTTCCGCCGTGAACTCCCGTGCATGTGGTTTCCCCGCAGGCATATAAATCGGCAATATTGGTTCTTCCCAGTAGATCGGTTGCCACACCGCCACACATATAATGTGCTGCTGGCACCACAGGGATCGGATCGGTTGTAATATCGATTCCTAGTTTTTTACAACGTTCATAAATCGAAGGGAAGTGGTTGATGATGTCGTTTGCAGGTCTATGAGTGATATCGAGAAGGACATGGGGTTCTCCTCTTTTTTTCATAGTATCGTCGATGGCACGAGCTACAATATCACGCGGTGCAAGTTCTCCCATTTCATGATAGTCTTTCATGAATGGTCTACCGCCTATTTCTCGTAAGATGCCACCATGACCTCGCACTGCTTCTGAAATTAAAAAACTATTTCCTTGTTCATGAAAAAGAGAAGTGGGATGGAATTGATAAAATTCCATATTTTTAACGATGGCCCCTGCACGATAGGCACTTGCCACTCCGTCTCCAGTCGCAATGTTTGGATTGGTGGTATGAAGATATACCTGACCGGCACCACCAGTGGCTAAAATGGTTTTTTTAGCGAGAACTGGAAATACCTCTCCTGTTTCTGTATCAACAATATAAGCACCATAACACCGAAGGGGAAGATTTTCTTTGTCCTTTAAGTGGTGTTTGGTGATAAGATCTACACAGGCATGGTTTTCTAAAATTTGGATGTTTTTGTTTGCGTGCACATGGTCGAGTAGCGACTGCTCTACGGCACTTCCGGTTCTATCTAGTGAATGGATGATGCGGTTTTTGCTATGACCACCTTCGCGGGCAAGGTCGAGTTCCCCGGTTTGGTTTCTGGTAAACGGAACTCCTAAATCCAGTAGTTCTCGAACCCGAGTAGGTCCTTCTTCGACAAGGACACGCACTGCTTCTAAATCACAAAGTCCTGCGCCCGATTCTAAGGTATCTTTGATATGTTCTTCGAACTTATCTTTATCATCGAAAACAGAGGCAATTCCCCCTTGCGCATAATTGGTATTGGATTCGTAGTCAGCTTTTTTAGTGACAACGACTACAGTTCCCAGCGGAGCTAGCTTTAATGCGGTAAAGAGGCCACTCACTCCGCTTCCAATGATCAAAAAATCTGTTTTAATTCGAGTCACATGGTTTCCAATTTATATTCATCTAATATCCTTACTAAGGATTATTTTGTATTTAACATTCCTTCAATGTAATCCAAACTTCTGATTAACATATAGTCTGGTTTGATGGCATCGTTGGCATGTGATTTTAAGAAGGCATCTGCCTTCCCATTTTTCTTTGCAAACTCTTTGATGGCATTGACGTTGAATTTGGATTTGACTACACCTTCGTGAGGGATGAGTGGGAGATGGTTCCACATATCTTCTTCACGATAACGGAAAGGAAATCCTCCATCTGGTTCTTCCGAAACTTCAATGTCAGGTGATACACCTACAACTTGGATTGTTTTTCCAGATGGAGAATAGTATCTTGCATTTGTAATTTTAAGTAAGTAATCTGGATTGTTTTCTAAGTTATTTAAACTTTGAACTGTGGCTTTCCCAAAAGTTCTTTCTCCCAGTAAAATTCCGCGACCGTGGTGTTGGATGGCACTTGCTACAATTTCGGATGCAGAAGCGGATTTGGAATTGATTAAAACAACTAGCGGGAGTTTTGTGATATCTTTGTTTTTAGCATATTTTTCTTCATCACTACGGAATGGAGTTCTTGTGAATACAATCATTCCTTTTTCGATAAACATATCTGCAATATCAATCGCAAGATCTAAATACCCACCAGAGTTCCCACGTAAGTCAAGGATAAGTGCTTTTAATGGTTTTCCACTTTCTTTGGCTTCTTGTTCCATCTCTACCACTGCATTGGCAATTTGTGTATCAATCGGAGCTTCCCCTGGACCTGGTTTCACAAATCCAGTGAGTTTGATATAACCAACTTGTGGGTTTTCTTTTACGATATGATGGGTTACGTTTTTAATAGTAATTTTATCACGAATCACTTCGATATCGGTTTTACCGGTATTTCCTTTTCTAGTGATAGTCAGAACCACTTTTGTTGCTTTTGGTCCTTTGATTTTTTTTACTACTTTATCGAGCGTTAGGTTCTTTATAACTTTACCGTCTACTGCAACGATTGTGTCTCCACTTCGAATTCCTGCTTTCACAGCAGGGCTTCCTTCAAGTGGGTTTTCTACGACGACTTCTCGGCTACCACCACCAGATAAAATCGCTCCGATTCCTTCAAAGGAACCATCGCTAATTTTAGCCATTGACTCTTCCCACATTTCTTTCAAAAACACATTGGAATGTGGATCTAAAGAATTTAGGTAACCATTGGCTGCGGCAAGAAACACTTGTTCCATGCTGAATTCTTTTTTATCTTCCTCTTCGTCAGGAAGTTCGCCATCAAGTTCTACAAGTCCTTTTAGCACAGGTGTTTTGTAAGTTTCTATATTGTCTTGGATGTAAGTTACGACTCGATCAAATTCTTTGCGTGAGAAATTAATTTCTTCCCACTTCGCTGCGATAACAGATTTTTTTAGTTTTTCTTTTTCGATGAGTTTTTTGACTTCAGCATCGGAGAGTTTTCTATTTTCGTTTTTCTTTAGTTTCTCTTTTTGGATTTTTTCTACAAGAGTATAATCTGGATCAAATAACACGAATTTGTCGGAAGGTGAAATTTTAAAAGTTTTCCCAGGCCAAAGATCCTCTTTGTCGTCGTATTTTTCCCTTTCATTGAAATAACTTTCAGGGTAAATATAAAGTGGGTGTGGCATACTAAGAACAGCAAAAGAAGCCGCATCAGTGAATGCCCTGTTTTTATTGATATTTTTATCAATGTAGAACTTATCCACAGATTTGACCACGGTTTCGAAGTCTTGGTAGGTAAAATTGGTTACACGGTTAGGAGCTTTTTTGGCTTCCGGTTCGCAGGAAATAAAGCCTACAGGAAGGGCAAAACTGAGTAGGGTGAAAAAGGAAAGTAGGTAAACAATTCGTTTCAAGGGATCGCTCGTAAAGTGGATAGATTATCCTAAGAATTTCCGATTTTCCAGTCCATGCAACTCAAAAAAATTCGGGACAAATCTAGGACACACGTATATCATAGACGGTGCCATGCGTCCATTCGTTGTCCTGATTTTTGCTCTTTCCCTTGGGTTTTGTACTTCAGATCCTCAGAAAAACCCTACCCGAGATCCGTACAGTTTGGAAACCCTCATCTTTTTGGAAGAGGTGCTTTTGGATGTTTGGGAGTCCACCGAATTGAGAGAAGAGGCAATGTCTCGACTAAGATATGTTTGTCGAACCCGTGATACGGATGATGGATATTTGTGTTATACTTGGGGACTCCTGGAATACCATCGGGGCAATTATTCGGAGAGTTATACTGCATTTCGAAAGGCTCTGGAAAAAAATCCCAATGATAGTCTCTATAAAAATATGTTAAGAATCACTGCTGAAAAATCGGGAAATTTAGCCGACCTCAAAGCCCATTCCCGCGATGGAGAGGTTTTTGCGATTTTTACAGAAACACAGAAACTTTGTAAGGAAAACAAAACACCAGAAGTAACATCCTTTTTATTTTTATCACAACGTGGGGTCCTAACAAAAGAATCTTTACGACGGGGAATTCTTGCCGATTGTTTCCAACGTTTGAATGAAATAGACAAATCCAACATTCAAAAAGAAATTCGCCTGGCCTCTCTTTCTTATAAAGAACGTCTTTATGCAGATCAAATGAAATCAGATCCTTTTTCTCGGATTTGGGACACAACCTACTACCACAGAGGGGAATCGGGAAAAGAAGCGATTGGGGCCAGTGCGGGAGTGGTTTCAGTGAGTTCCTCTCTCGGTACAGAAGCGGGAGTTCCTGTGCAAGGGACAACCTGGAAACCAGGGACAGCCATTACCGATGCTTGGAAAAAAGTGAAACTAGCCTCAGCTTCTGGGAATGAATCCCAAGCGAGAGACGCCCTTCGTAGTTTTATTTCCGAAATCCAAATCATAAAAAGAAAAGGAAAACTCGAAGGACAATTAGCACTCGCATTGGAAAGAGCAGCCAAATTACTATTAGAACAAGACCCTCAGTATTCTAAATTACGTTTCCTTGCGAAAGAACTCTAAGATATTCTTTGATTGTTTTTTCCATTCCGTCTACAAGGCTTTGACTTACCAACCTATGGCCGATGGATACTTCTGCTAAAAAGGGAAGTTTTGCGAATAGTGTAAGGTTGTTTGTATCCAAATCATGTCCTGCATTTACACCTAACCCTAGTTTGTTTGCCTCTGTTGCCGCTATTTCATATTCTTTAAAACTCGATAAACCTTCCTCTTTTGATCTTTCGTAAGCCCAAGCAAAAGGTCCTGTATAGAGTTCGATTCGATCTGCCCCTAAATCCTTTACGAGCGTATATTGTTCAAAATTGGTTTCCATAAACAAAGAAACACGAATTCCTTCTTCGTGGAAACGTCCAATCATCGATTTTAAAGTTTGGAACACTGTTTTGTCTTTTAAGTCGAATCCGTGGTCGGAGGTGATTTCTCCTGGTTTTACCGGAACTAAAGTGGCTTGGTCCGGTTTGGCCGCAAGGACTAGATCTAAAAAACGTACACTTGGTTCGCCTTCGATATTAAATTCTTTTTTGGGAAATCCCTTTTTTAACAATTTTTCGTTGTAAGATTTCAAAAACTGGCCTATTTCGAGTACATCCTGTTTGGTGATATGCCTTTCATCCTCTCTGGGATGGATGGTTATGCCGTAGGCGCCTGTATCCAGGATAATCTCTGAAATGTTTGTGACACTAGGAATGGATCCACCACGAGAATTACGCAGAGTGGCGATCTTGTTGACATTGACACTTAATTGGGTCATAGGAAAAAAAAAACTTTTCATTAATTTTCATCCAGGAGAAAACCGTCCAATTTCAAAAAGGTTGTCCCCGAGAGGGGATTTCCAAAACTGTCAAAAGTACGTTTATGGTCGCAAAAAAAGCAGTCAAGAAGCAGGCACCCCCGCCCAAGAAAAAAGCGGTAGCCAAAGAAAAACCAACCAAGGACGTAAAGTCCGCTTCCCCGAAGGAAGATAAAAAAAAGCCAGTAGTCGGTGTTAAAACCCCCGCTACGAAGGCCAAGGCTTTGCCGGCTCCAAAAGCAACACCCGCTGTAAAATTCGATCCCAATAACCCTTTGGGAAAAAAATTCAGCTGTTACTCTTGCGGAACAAAGTTTTATGATTTGAACAAACCCGAAAAAAAATGCCCTAAATGTGGGGCAGACCAATTGGCCAAACCCGCTATCAAATCCCGGATGGCTGCCATTCGCAGTTCCGAATACGAAGTGGAGGAAGAGGAAGAGCCAGTTTTGGAAGATGATGAACTCTTAGAAGAAACGGAAGAATTGGAAGAGACCGAAGAAGAGGAGGTCGTAGCCGAGGAAGAGGTTTGATCCTTCCTGTCCTTGGTGGACCTACAGGTTCCGGAAAAACCGCACTTTCCCAAACCCTTGACCCTAAACGTTTCGAAATTGTTTCTTTTGACTCACGCCAAGTCTATCGGGATCTCCCGGTAGGCACGACGGCCCCTTCCCACAAAGAGTCCACTTACATTCATCATTGGCTTGTTGGATTTCTAAATGCCAATGAATCTATCAATGCCAGTCAATTTTCCCTTTGGGCCCGCGAAGCCATAAATGACATTCGTGCCCGTGGAAAAATTCCCTTCCTAATTGGTGGAACAGGTTTTTACCTCAGAGCTTTTCTATTAGGAATGTATCCCGTACCAAATGTACCCAAGGAAACCAAAGATTATGTTTTGGAACTTTCTTTAGAGGAAGCAAGGTCACAACTTTTTGCCAAAGATCCCAAAGCCCTAGCTTCTTTGTCACCACAAGATGGTTATCGAATCAAACGAGCTCTGGAAGTGGTACTTACTGGCGTACTTTGGTCAGATGTATCTAAGGAGACAGTGGGTGGATTTTTAAATGAGGAACCAGATGTCCAAATCATTGGACATTGGTTGGATTGGCCCCGAGAAATTCTTTACCAAAGGATTAATGAACGTGTGAAAGAGATCGCCACTGGTATGTTAGCGGAGACCAAAGAAGTAATTTCTAGATACGGGTCGAACTGTCCAGGCCTACGAACCTTAGGTTACAATTTTGCGCTTGCTTTCCTAAATGGAACCATAGACAGTAATACATTCATTGAGCAGCTGGCCCAAAGTCATAGAAATTATGCGAAACGACAGGTTACTTGGTTCAAAAAAGATCCATTACTTTCGGCCATTTCCTTCGAATCCGCTGTCCAATTGTATACAAATATAGATAAAATATAGAGAAAAACACTCGGGATTTCCAATGTCGGCAAAAAATAATATTCAAGACCAACTTCTAAATACTGCAAGAAAGGAGAAAATTGATCTCACCATTTACTTGTTAAACGGAGTTCCGCTGAAAGGAAAGGTTGTCAGTTTTGACAATTTCACAATCATCCTAGAAAACGATAACAAACAGAACTTGGTGTATAAACACGCCATTTCTACCATCATTCCTGCAAAACCCATCAAACTTCATAGTGAAGAAACACCGAAAGAAGCGGGAGGAGCCTAACTCTTTTCTGGTTTTCCTCTTTCTGCTTTGTTAGATTCTGGTTCCAAACCCTATGGCAAAAATACCTAAAGAATCCCCGGTTGTCCTTATTATGGCTGGCGGAAAGGGAGAGAGGTTTTGGCCTCGCTCCCGCACGAATTCCCCAAAACAACTCCAGAAAGTTTATTCCAATAAAACCTTACTTCGTGAGACCATCGACCGCGCTCTCACCATTACTACACTTGATCGAATTTATATTGGAACCAACGCCAACCTTAAAGCGGAGATTCTTAAAAAAGATCCTAAATTTCCCTCTACCAATTTCATTTTGGAGCCAGAGGGCAAAAACACGGCTCCCATCATTGCTCTATCGGCACTTTATTTTCAGAAAAAATTTGGAAACCCAAACTTAATTGTTTTATCAGCCGATGCCTTTATTGATCCGATCAAAGAATTTACTATAACCATAGAACAAGCATTATACGAGACAGCCAATGGAATGGTTTTATTAGGTGTGAAACCAAACCGTCCGGAAGTAGGTTATGGTTATATTAGTACGGGGAAACCAACAGATGTAGGTTATACGGTAAAAGCATTTTTTGAGAAACCTGATTTTAAAACGGCTCTAAAATACATCAAAAAAAAGAATTTTTATTGGAACCCTGGGATTTTTCTTTTTCGCACAGAAACCATTCTTTCGGAACTAGAACGTCATGCTCCTCACATCTTAAATCCCTTAAAAAATGGATTCCCATTTAAAAGTTTTGGAGATTTAAAAACGGCTTTTCAAATGCTTCCCTCCGAGGCTATCGACACTGCCATTATGGAAAAATCCAACAGGATTCGGATGGTAGAAGCTACTTTTAATTGGGACGACGTTGGATCTTGGATGTCTTTGGAACGAATTTTGCCTGGAGACAAGGAAAAAAACCACCACCAAGGAAAAGAAGTACTCTATCATAAGGCTTCAGGAAATATTTCTTCGGTGCAAAAAGAACTCATAACCTTTCTTGGTGTGAAGGATCTCATTGTTGTAGAAGAACCAGATGTTTTACTTGTCACTTCACGCGAGGGAGTGGGTGATATCAAAGCGATGTTATCCACAATGAGGAAAAATAAAGTTTTACAAAAGTACCTCGACTAGAAATTTGACAGAACAGGCTTGATATAAGGAGGAAGGAATGCCTTCCGGAAAAAAGAGAAAGCGTAGAAAAATCGCAACCCACAAACGTAAGAAAAAACGCAGAGCCAACAGACACAAAAAGAAGAAATAATCTTTCTTCAGTGACTTAATGTTTCCTCCGATAGGTTTGTTATGAAACAAGTCTGGAGGAAACAGAAACCCCGCACACCCGGTTTCATCCGAGCATTTATCCTGGAAACACCTCTCGGGGATGTCCTGGAGGCTGAGTTCAACTTTCACGAACGACTCGTTCGGTTAGCTGTAGAAATCAAAGAAGAGAAAGGTAGGCTGTACGGTGCCACCGTGAAAAACGGTACTGTCCAAGGTGAGAAGGATATTACTTCTGGCCGTGCTTACCCAGTCTTTCGAAAGATTTGGCCCTTTCGCGAATACTTTAGTACCCTTCCTGATAAAGACATGTTAGCATGTATTGGAGGGGCGTACGAAATTTATCCCCCCTTTGTACCTGATGGCCCAGAAAAGGTTCGATCCCAAAGATTTCCTTTAGAGTCTGCTTTATTTCCATCCACTCGTTATGATTCCATTTTTGGGATCGTCCGTGAAACTCGGTTCCAACGTTGGAGAAGGGAGCGCAGAGAGGCTAGAGAGGCGCGAGGATCGCTCTGGGTGCGTTTTAAAAGACGAGTCTGGGGTGATTTGCAAGATATCTGCCTGGGCATCGGTTTCGGCTGTCTGGTCTATTATCTATACTATGATTATGTCGTATTAGGACTGACTTTAGGCATTCTAGGAATGGCCGCTGGACTTTTGGATTTTCTTGTCAGAAAACGCTCTGTCTTAATGACAAAAGTGTTGTCATTTCTTAGTTTCGGTTCATATTTTTTCTATAACGGCTACGTCTACTTCTAGACGTAGGCTAGAAAATTGTAGAAAAGTTATATGGCAAAAGAAACATCATCGGCAAACCAATTCATTCATGAGCAGTACATTATATTCAATTTGGGCGATGAAGAATATGCAATTCCCATCACCATAGTCGAAGAGATTGTCAAAATCACTAACCTAATCCGTGTTCCACAATCCAAAAGTTTCTTCGCAGGAATTATGGACATACGGGGAAAAGTCGTTCGAATGATCGACCTTGCCAAACGTCTCAATATTAAAAATATTACGGATGGTTCGGCTGACCGAGCCATTGTTATCAACGTTTCTGGTAAATCCATTGGTGTGATTGTGGACAAAGTGTCACATGTGGTTCATTTTCCTGCAAACCAAGTGGACCCACCTCCACCTTCGGTCAAAGGAATTTCATCAAGGTACATCACAGGTGTTGGTAAAAAAGATAATAGGTTTATTATCTTAATCGATATTGAAAAAATTCTCACGGTCGACGAAATCACTGAGTTAGCAACCGTCTAACTAGAAATAGGTTCCGAATAAATTGCCTGATATGATTATTTCCAAGTTCTACTACTTAAGAAAGAATTTATATTCTATGGCTGAATTAGTTTTGGAGCAAGTGATCCTCCTTAGTGAAGCTTTGGAGGCGGATGATTATGCGCAAGCAGAGCGGATCGTCGAAAGGGATGACCTCATTGATGATTTAGAAAAGGAAAACGATAACCTTTCCCAAAATGCCATTTTAGAAGCAGTGAGTAATCGTAACATTTTAGGTATGGGCGATGTGGACAATGATATTGTCTTAAAAAAAGATCCTCTAAGGTTTGCGCTTTCTGCCATTCGTATTACGAGGAATATGGAAAGGATGGGAGACCAGGTGGTGAATTGTGCCGATGTATTTCGCCATAAAACCATTCGCAAAGGTCTTTTTAAAAACGAAGAACCTATGACTTTGATTTTATCTCGTGTAACAACACTTGCAGGAATGGCCATTGAATCACTTGTCGAAGAAAAAGAAAGGTTTATGGGAAGTGTCAATTCCTTAGAAGATGAATTAAACGCTCTTTGTGACCAAGCATTCCATAAGTATCGTTGTATTCCCGATATGGAAAAACAAGAATTTGCAGATGTATATCGGATTATTCTCGCCTTGGAAAGGTTAGGCGATTATGCGGTAAACGTAGCAGAAGAACTTGTCCGACTCAATACAGGAAAAGACATCCGCCATTTAGAAAACGTTAAAACGAAAGCCTCTCATTTTCCTTAAAATAAAATTACAAACGCAATAGAAAGGAACTAGTTGCGGAAAGAAACAAAGAATTATCTTTGTTTAAATTGTGATTTCAGCAACATTCATTTTTAAACAAAAAAAATCAGATGAAGAATTTCAAACCTTGGATCGTTCCATTGAATCCTTCGTCGAAAACCATCCTGAATATTTAGGTAAAGACCAATGGTTGAACCAGGAAAAAGGGACGATGGCAGTGGTGTATTATTTTCAATCGCGGAAAGGATTGGAAGCGCTAAAAACATTTTCTGATCATAAATCAGCAAAGTCTCAATATTCAAAATGGTACGAAGGTTACCAAGTGGTCATTGCCGAAATAACCAATAGTTATGGAGATGGAAATTTAGATCACGTAACAAATCGAAGTAATAAAAATTGATTTTTTGATAGTTCTCGAAAATAAAACGGAATTATGATTTTTGTTTTTTTAGAATTTCACTATACATGTTTAATAAATTTTCAATGTAAAATGGTTTTCCAATAAATCCATCCATACCTACGGCATAACATTTTTCTTTGTGTTCGTTTAATACATGAGCTGTAACAGCAATGATGATTGTTTTTCCAGATTTTGTTTTTTCTAATTCTCTTATTTTTAATGTGGCTTCAAAACCATCCATAACAGGCATTTCACAATCCATTAAAATCAAATCATATTTGTTATGTTGGAATAGATTCACAGCAACTTTGCCATTTTCTGCTACATCAAAATGTATATTGTATTTTTTTAGGAGTCCACCAATGACTTTTTGGTTTAGTATATTATCTTCAACAATCAAAAACTTTTGGTTCGTAAATGTTGATTCAAAAACTTTTGGTAAAGTAGAATCTAATTCTGAAAAATTCTCTTTGTTAGAAAGATCTTCATTTTCATAAGGAAAGTTACACCAAAATAAACTTCCTTTGTTAATTTGGCTCTCCACTCCAATGGTTCCTCCAAGTAAAGATACTAATCTTTCTGAAATGGCAAGACCTAAACCTGTTCCTCCATACTTGCGCGAAGTCGAAGCGTCTGCTTGTGAAAACTTATGAAATACAAACTGCATTTTCTCATTTGGTATTCCTATGCCAGAATCTTCGACTTCGATGCGAATCCATTCTTTATCTTTTTTGAGTCGAAGAATCACATACCCTTTTTCCGTGAATTTAATAGCATTTCCTAATAAATTGAATATAATTTGGCGGATTCTGCCGGGATCGGAATAGATAAATTGTGGAACGTTTGGATCGATTTTTAGTTTTAACTCTATCGATTTCGATTTGGATTCAATGGATAATAAATCAAAGATTTCATTAACCGTAAGACGAATGTCGAATTTTATTTTTTCAATTTTTAACTTACCGGCTTCCATCTTAGAAAAGTCGAGGATATCATTGAGTATGATTAGTAATGACCTGCCAGCCGAGGCTATTGATTTAACGAGGGATTCTTGTTCTGGATCTAAGTTTGTTTTAAAAAGGATTTGTGTTAACCCAATTACTCCATTCAAAGGCGTTCGAATTTCATGGCTCATCGAAGCTAAAAATTCTGATTTGGCTCGATTTGCTATTTCTGCTGTATCTTTTGCGCGTTCTAATTCTTTTTGAATTTCTTTCGTTAAACCAATGTCAGTTGAGATTCCGCAAAGAGCGTAAATTTCGCCTGAATGGTTTCTTAATGGAATTTTGACAGTGAGAAAAGAATATGTTTTACCGTCGGTTCGATTTATAATTTCTTCTTCGGCATGTAATGTTTTCCCTTCCAATAAAACTGATTTATCGTTATTTAGAATTTTTTTTGCAGTTTCAATTACTAAGAATTTTTCATCCGTTTGATTAAGAATCTCTTCCAACGGATATCCAAATAAATCACATACTTGTTTGTTCGCAAAAAGATACTTAGCATTGATATCTTTTAAATAAATACAGGCAGATACGTTGTCTAAAATGCTGCGGAGATTCGATTCACTTTCTATTAATCTTTGTTTACTCGATTCACTTTCTTCGTATAATTGTTGTAATCTTTTCTGCGTTATGTTTAAACTATGTAAAATGGAATTTTTAAACATAGCGGGTTTGATATCACCCGAAAAGTTTCCTTCTCCCAAGGAAGATATTTTCTGAAATGCTTCATCAACACTTCCACCTATGATTGTAGTCAGCGACCTATGTGTCAAAAATAGACTCATAGCAAAAAATACAGCCGCCGTAACGAGAATGGTTTTTAAAATAAATACTTTTCTTTTTGCATCTTGGATTGCTTTTGTTGTTCGATCATTTAATTGATAGTATAAGTCATTAATAGGATTCATGATCTCCGCTTTGGCTCGGAGGTAGTTGTCATCGAATAATAAATTGAAAACTCGAGGATCTGTTTTGAATCCAGTTTTCATGTCCCTTTCAACAAGAGACATTGCTTCAAACTCAATTTTAGTTAACTCATCAGATTTGATTTTTGATTGTGAAAGTAATAAAAAATCGGATTCGAGAAAGTTTGCATTTTTCATTAATTCGTAAATGCTGATTTTTTCGCCTTCGCCTGAAGGTGGTGGAAGTTTATCTGCAATCACAAAATCCCAATACGCATAACCGTAATTTTTCGGTCTCGGAAGTTCTCCATTGCGGATATCCAAAATCATTTGGAAGTATTGTTTATATTTTTTATCTCTTTTGATGACATACAATCTTACTAAGTTTGTAAGTTGGTCTGAAGATTGCCTGAGTTCGTTGGCGATGCGTAAGGAATGGTAGCGGTTTTCCTCCGCCTCATCGATGTTTCGTTCGCTGGCGGTATAGAATAAAAAAGCGATAGTGACAAAAATAAAAAGAATAATGTTCGAAAACAAGTAGGGATACAACTTGCCTCTTTTCGTCCAAATTCCCTTAGGCATGGCAAAAGAATAAGGATTCTTGCGGAACGGTAAACAATAATATTAACCTGGCAATTAAGTTTAAGTTTTTCCCTCCATGTAGGCTTGTAATTCCTGTTGTAATCCCTCAGGAAGACTTAATCCTCTTGCCCGAATCCTCTCGTTGTATTTGTTGAAAGACATTCTGTGTTGGTTGGTGTTTAGATAACCTTCTAAGGCATCGGCCGCCCACGGAATAATTTCTTTCACGAAGTCATGGTTTTCTTCCAGTTGGTCACAAAATGGGATAAACAGTGGGCGATTGACTGGTCTACCAATGTTTCTATAAAATAATAAACAGTATAATGTCTCATCACCTAGAACAGATTCGGTTCTGATTTTTTCTTCTACGTATTTTAGATTGATAGTATCCAAATAATCAATGTTAAATGTTTCTGGGGCTAATCTTTTTAATACAAATTTGGAAATTTCGGTTTTTACAAATGTCAAATTGGTGCAGTGAGCTGGGCAACAACTTTGGTCTTTATGCAAATCACATTCTAAAAGCAAAATACAATCCACATCGGAAGTTGGATCTACAATACCAAAGTTGATGGATCCGAGCAGCTCCAAAGCAACTTCATATCCTTTGCGAGATAATTCTTGGGTGGCAAGCCGAAATGCTTGCATCCGTTTTAAGGCGTATTTGGTATCATAATTTCGGTATTTGTTTTTTAAAACGAGATACCTTTCGACGATGTTTTTTGACATAGGAGATCCAGTTCTGCTGGTCGATTGGCTACAGTGAACGCCAGTCATTGTAAATATACAACCCCTTTTGGTTGTTGGATTTTGATTTTTCGCCGATACTTTAAATCAGGGAACTTGTGAGGAAGTAGGAAAGGATCCCTGAAAATTCGGAGAGGAATGAGAGGGAAGATGAAAGTTGGCTTTCTTAGGAAGCTGTGGACCAACGTTACAATCGTGAAAACCGCAAAAAGATTACCTCTTGATGTTAGTTTTATGCCACTCTACCTATCCTTTTGTCTTTTGGTTTTCTCTTCCTTCCTAAGTGGGTTTGGTGCCCTTTGGGCAGGGGAAGAGGACAGGAGAAATCCTTTGTCAGGACTTTATTTATCTCCCTTACAAGTCATCTCCACAGAGGAAATCCAAACCTTAGATTCAGAAAAAAGAATTCCCGTAGACGAAGATTCTGGAATTGCCCTTAGGGAAGAACCAAAACCCTTAGATCCCAATGCTCAGGATGTCCCTGTCATTCCGGGGGCGGACACTCCAGTGGATGCGGGAGTAGAGTCTGGACCTAAAAATATAGAAACTAAGATCCGTGAGGCGGAAGGCCTTCTCAAACGTTATTACAGTCAGTTCATAGAAGAAAAACGAATTTGGGAAGACCGAGAAAAAGGCAATGTTTATAACTCCAGAACGGAGATGAATGATATTCGTCTTTTGTTGTGGCAAAGCACTCATAAAAATACAGAAACTTATATTGTTCGGGACTCTCCCTTATTATACCAATTACACATAAGGCTTGCTAGGTTGTATGTTGAGTCCGAAAAGTATGCACCAGCGTTAAGGCATTATCTTGCAGCGTTTCGATACCATCCATTGGAAATGACAGAAGAAGGATTTCGGAACGGAGAATGGCAAAAAGAAGATGTATTAGGATATGATGCAAATTCTGCAAAAGAACATGACCGTTTCTATAATGAATGGAAACAAGCAGAACAAAAAGTAAAAAAAACAAAAGATGATATCCACATCAAAGAAAGTAATTGGATCCGAGAAGGGAAAAGTTTAGCCGATTTGATTCCTCAATCAAAAGTTTGGAAAGAAGATGTCCGCCTCGCTGAAGAAAATCGAAAACAAACGAAACAAAGATATGATGAATCCGTAAACCAACGTTATTTGGCCTATCTAAATAAACGCAAACAAATTGAATCCAACGACTTATATGCATTTGCTAATGTAGTTCGTAAATTAGAGGATGATAACAAAGAACGACTAAAGATCGTAAACAAACTTGGTACCGCGGGAAAGGGGATTTATGTTTTATTCGATTATAAGAGAAACACTGATTTTTTTGCTTATGAATTAATATTGGAACGTGCCTATCGGCTGTGGAATGAAAATCCATTGGTGTTAACTGATATTGCCGAACAATATAGACAAGATGGTAAAAAGGAAAGAGCCGCTGACTTTTATGAAAAAGGTTTGATCGAACTTTTAAAAGGAAAAAATCCCACAGCCGAAGAACAAGAAAGAATCATAAAATCAAATTTACGTTTGGCCACTCTCAATGCGGATTTAAAAAGAAATATTCTCGCAGGTCAATATTACGAAAAGTATTTTAACTTATCTCCAGATTCTGTTGATAAAACGAGAGTTTCCTATGAAATAGGAGTGTTTTTCAATTCACAAATTGGAGACCCGGACCGAGCCGCACCTTTTTTAGAGTATTGGTTGGAACGAAATAGTAAGGATTGGAATCCTTCGTTAGATGCAGATACAGGGCTTACCGAACTTGAATCCATCGCCTATTATTATCTGAGTAAAAAAGATAAAAAATACAAACGAAATGAATTGGAACGTAATAAACTGAATCTTTCCTTTTCTCAATGGAAACGTTTAGATGAAAAGATGTTAAATGCTGAAAAAGAACTCAAAGATATGATTGAGAAAAAACAAAGTCTCAAAAAAGATCTGATGGTCACAACTCTCGATGATATTCTTTCGCAGTATCGATTGATGGATTTAAAAATTGAAGACCAAGAAGCAATCATCCGTGTTTTAGAAACCAAAAGAAATAAAATTCCTTTGATAAAAATATTATTTCGATTAGGAGTGCTCGCTGAAGAATCTAGAGATTTTGTGAAAGCAAAAGAGTATTATGAACTTATCGTTAACAAAGGTGGCGAAACCGATATCCGCGTTGCTTTGAAAGAACTGGAACGAGTCAAAAGAATTTTAGAAACAGGAAATATACAACCGCCAATTAACGAGAGTATTTGATGATTTCATCTGTTTGATCACCAGCTAATTCTTGTTCAAGATTTTCTTGAGTATAACCTTCGTCTGGTAAAACGCGAAATTTTACTTCATCTACCGTATCACCTTCATGGACGATTTTGATTAAATACTCACCTGTCCTAAGAAGAGAAAATTCATCTCTAATGGCAAGGGAATCCGGTTCTACTCGTTTTTTCTTGATATCAATTTCAACAAAATCAAGTTCATAACGATTGAGTGAAATATAGAAGTCTGTTTCTAAACCAGGACTTCTAGAAAACTGATAAACATAATGAATGGTGTCTGAAGGAGAAAAGATAAGATCATCTCGCATCATTTTATAGTCGGTGATGGTTTGGATGTTTTTTTCTAAAATATCCATCTCTTCCATTTTGGTGGTGGTCCAACCAAACTCGCCTTTGGGGACACCACATTGGATCAGGGTGATGGTAAAAAGAATGGGAAGTAAGGGAAAAATATTTTTGGATACAATCCGAATGAGGGGACTTGGAATCGAATTCTGTCTCATCTTAGTTTGATTTTCGACAGAATTCCTAATTCGCCTGTTAGGAAATAGGGACTTTAATCGATTATTTTTCCCCGGTCTGAGATATCCTTTTCGCGAGGTTTGGTCCACTCAGAAGGTTTGGGGTTTCCTTCCTTTTGCCTGTTTCCCAACTCTTCCGCAATTTTTGCCGGTAAAATCAGAATCCGACTGACCCAACGTAAAACCAAAAAAAGAAGAATAGAAAGGACTATGATTTTTGCCATATTACCTCACTTAGCTCGTAAGGATTTGGGAAGATGGCGATCTTCTTCATTTTCGCCCCAACCGAGCCTCGTTACACCATACAATCCAACCAGGAGAAAAAGGAAAACGGAAAGATAGAGTATGGGACTGTATTCTTCGGAATAAAACACTCTCCCTTCCCCTGGTTTCGGAACTTTTTTGGGAGTTTGGGGAAGGCCAAATTTCCTTGCGAGTGATTCAATTTGAATGAAATTGATAACAGGAACTTCGCGTTCCAAAAAGGATTTAATGACAGAATTGGGAACATGGACTTCTTCCGGTAAGTTCGTGATGAGTCCATTTTTGAATACTTGTTTGCCGAGATTGGTACCAAGGATCGTTGTTCCTCCACCCACATTCACAAACAATTTGATTGGTTTCCCACCTGATAATTCTTCATAGAGTTTCATTCGTTTCTCAATGGAATCATCAAAATGAAGAGGATCTAAGAGTTTTACTTGGTTTCTTTGTAAAGCAAGACCAAGAAGAATTTTCCCTTCTTTAGATATACCCATTGCTTTGTCTTGAATTCCTCCAAGAGACGCATAACTAGACTTAAATGAAAAGATTCCAGATTCAGCCAGTTCTCTTTCCATATCTAACCAAAGCATTTGAGGATGGTTGGCACCAAATTGTGATGCTGAGGCACTGGAAATAATAATAGGTTTGAGTTTTAATGTTTCAAGTGCTGCATATAAACAAAGATTCAGTGCAGGAAAAGATCCGGATACGGCAACGGCCACTGTGTCACCTTCTTCTAGTTTTGCTTTTTTTAGAAATTGGATCATCACTGCAGCAAAGTTTGGGTTGATGGATGTTTGTTTGGCTGACAACGAACCACTGTTACTCGTTACTGGCGTTAAAAAGTCTCCGATAAATCCTGAATTGGTAGGGTCTAGTTCCTTATAATCAGGTTTTTTATGTTTGAGAAGTTCCGGTTTTAAAATTTGAAATCCACGTTCGGCTAGTTTTGCGGCATGAAGTTTCTTTTTGAAATAGGATTGTTCTTTTTTAACCTTACAGGTTTCAATTAACAGAAGGCCTAAAATTCCTAAAATTGCTAATAAAAAGAGAGCGATTCGGCTATGTTTCCACGGCGACCAATAAATTTTAGTCATCATAAAGTTTCTAACTCTGTACCCAAGATAAAGATGAGAAGGATTTTTACAAATATAGCTGCCAAGATAAGAACTGATGTGGTTTCTAAAACTCCTTGTCTTTCATACCAAACAGCAATGAGACCAGGAATAATAAATCCGATTCCTCTTACTTCTGCAAGATATCCAATATCTACATCGGGAAGGATTTGGTAATTCAGCAAATATCCGAAGAAATAACCAAATAACAATATAAAGACGATTTTTCTTTTTCCAAATATTAATAAAAAATTAGATAACACTTCTACACAAATATAGGAGAGTAATGCGATTAAAAAAGTAAGAGTTATATTTTTAGGATGATTTAATGATAAAGCCAAATATCCCGGCACGACAAGTCCTGTTCCGAGAATTCCGAACAATTCCGAAAATACTAAACTGACAACAAGGCTAAGCCCAATAGAAAGTGGAAGAATTTCATTCATTGGTTTGTTCCGACCTATTTTTCAGATATAAAGATAAATCCATTCCTAAACCTACTATATTTCCAATCCCAAAAACCATAGATTGTTTTGGTAGAATCGAAAGTAACGATTCAAAAATTCCATCTAAACTTAAATGTTCCCAAACAAAAATAGGTATGTCTTTTTTGGAATATGTTTTTAAATATTTAAAAGCAAGAGAAGTGGAGGAACCAATTAAAATTACCGCATCATATCCTTCCCAATTTGCAAATTCCTTTGTTAGTTGATGGCTTCGTTCCGGCCTATCATCTCTTGTATGAAATAATATATATCGTTTATTGTATTGAGGATATCTATCAATTACAGAGGACCAAATCAGTTTTGTACTATTGGGATCGTTGGCAGCCATTGCATTGACATAAATAAATTCTTTTCCAAAAAAATGGATAGGAGATACGGAAAGGGCGCCTGGATCTGGATTTACTTTCCACATTGCTTCTAACGCATTTTTTCTTTCCACTCCCAGGATTTCGCAAACCTTTAGAGCCAAATTCACATTTTCTTTATGTTCCCAATAAGAAAACTTATTCATTTCATCATCGGAGACTGTGTGCTCTGATTCTTCTTGGATGAAAATGGCATTTGTTTTTCTGTCCTCACATACTTTGAGGATTATGGATTCAAAATCTGTTGGACCTGCTACAAGAGTACCTTTTACGGGGCAACCAGATAATAATGATTTTGCGACATCTTTTAAATCAGGTCCCATTACTTCTAGATGGTCTTCTCTGATATTAGTTATCACTCCAATGTCAGATTTCAAAATTTGTCCTTCACTTGCCCACTGGTAACGTGGTTCTAAGGCCATACATTCTAAAACGACTATTTCTGCTCCCATACGACTTGCTTTTTTTAGAATTTTAATTTGTTCTAAAATAGATGGTTTTCCAAATCGAGAGATAGATTCTTCTGATCCATCAGGAAAAATCATCCTTGCCATTGTTCCTGTTGTTTTTGCAAATACAGACATTCCTGTAGAGGAAAGTCCTGCTCGTATAAGTCTTGTTACGCTTGATTTCCCTCTTGTTCCATTTACGTGAATTCGGTGTTTGAATTTTTTTAAAGTTTGGTTGTGTATAAAATATTCAAAAGTATAATAAAGTAGCAAAATGAGGATAATTATGAAAAAAAGAAATGCGTTTGGTTTCATCTGAAATTTTTTTGATGATACATTTCCTTCAAGGGAATGTCATTTGATTGTAACTCAATTCTGAGAAGATTCACGTAATTTTCTATGAGCATACGTTACAAATTCTTATTAATATTGAGTGTGAGTCAAATTCTTCTTGTAATCGCTCTCACCACCAGTTTCGCCTATCTTTTGCAATCTGTAAAAAATATACCACAAACGCAGCGAGCTGAGGATCTTTCTCGAAATTTTCAAAGAGAGTTGGAATTTAAAGAAGAAAAACTTCGATTATTATTAGAGGAAATCACTTTTAATTCCCAAACCAGAGGAATTTTGGAAAGAGGTCTAACGGATCGCTCTGTTCTTTCCAAGGAACTTCCTTATTTACAACAAATTCTAAAAAGATATGGTCTTTCGATTTTTGAAATTGGTGATCACCAAGGTAAGGTTTTGTTTCGAGTACATCGCCCCAAAGACTTTGGAGATGATAAAAAAAACCAACCGATTATTAAAAACGCATTGAATGGAGAGTCCACTGCGGCTCTGGAAGACGGACATAGTGGACTCGGATTTCGTTTGGCGGCACCACTGTTTGGTCGTGGGACCATTCTTATCGGTCAAGTCGTAGATGATAATTTCACAAAAACGATTTCCAAAGACAATCGAATTCATTTAGCAATTTTTCAAGAAGGAAAAGTAAAAACTATTGGTTCCGATACCATTCGTATGGTGATGAATGAAAAACCAGATTTGTTAATGGAGGAACAAAGGTTTCATTTTCAAAAAAAACCCTATTATTTAGTGAAAATTCCTTATGTTGGTAATTCACAATCGGTGAAACAATTGGTATTTCATGTGATGATTGATGAAAATGAGGTGGAATCAAAAACTTGGAGAATTTGGTCCTTTTTTGTTGTCGCCTCCTTAGTGTTATGTGGCGTAATTTTCCTTATTTCCTTTTTGTTTTCAAGAGATATGGTCGAAGCGATTAAACTTCTAACCAGTGCAATGGTTGATTTAGACCAATGGAAACCAGAAACTTTGCCAACTCATAGAAGTGATGAAATTGGTCAGATGGGAAGAGTTTTTGTCGAGATGAAAGAGGAGTTGTCGGAACACCAAAATCATTTAGAGGAAATGGTAAATCTAAGGACCAGAGAATTAAATGAAACATTATCGGAAATGCAAAAACTGCAAGACAAACAAGATGGAGATTATTTTTTAACTTCACTTTTAATCAAACCTTTGCGAGGTTCTTTTTCCAAATCAGAAACGGTTTCCGTTAAAATTTTTGAAAGACAAATGAAACAATTCAAATTCAGAAATAAACAATCTGAAATTGGAGGAGACCTTTCGGTTTCTGATTCCATTTATTTGATGGGTAAAAAATATACTGTCTTTTTAAACGCCGATGCAATGGGTAAGTCCATCCAAGGAGCAGGTGGAGCTCTAGTCATGGGAACAGTTTTTAAATCCATTATCACAAGAACTCAAAAATTACGTTATATGCAAGATCGACACCCTGAACGTTGGTTGAAGGAATGTTTTCAGGAAGTTCATAACGTTTTTATTAGTTTTGACGGCCATATGTTACTTTCCGCCATATTGGGATTAGTTGATGAAGAAACAGGGACTTTGTATTACATCAATGCTGAACATCCTTGGATTGTTCTTTATCGAGATGGAAATGCAAGTTTTCTTGAGAATGAACATTCTTTAAGAAAAATCGGATTCACCGAAATGAGTGGTGACGAAGTGGTCATCCAAATTTATCCCTTACGACCAGGTGATGTGTTGATATTGGGTTCTGATGGGCGAGATGATTTATTTGTGGGTCAGTCAGGTGGAAACCGTGTAATTAATGATGATGAAACTATCTTCTTAAGACATGTCGCTGAAGGAGCAGGTGACTTGGAGCAAATTTGTAAAGTAATGTTACAATTTGGAGATCTCACTGATGACTTAAGTTTGATGCGTATTGCATTTTTAGAAGAAGTTGCCTATGCAGCAAAAGAATCAACAAAACCTACTGTTTATTATCAAATGTTAGGTGAAGGGATTCAATCCTATCGGGACGGGGAATGGAATAATGCCATTTTTGCTTTAGAGTTAGCATTAGACTCTGAACCAGATGATCTTTATTGTTTAAGAGAATTATCTAAATTGTATATGAAATCGAAGGATTATGAAAAGGCAATTGAACTTGCCAATCGATATTTACAATTAAATCCAGGTGATACAGATTTTTTATTTTATATTGCCTATGCTCATAAACAAAGAAGAGATTTTGTATTAGCAACTGATTTTGCAGAAAGACTTCGATTTAGAGATCCTAAAAACTTCAATAATCTTTTGTTACTTGCGGAAATTCTAATGCACAGACGAGATATAGAAAGGTCGAAAGAAGTGCTTTTAAACCTTCAAGAAATTGCACCTGAAAATCCCAAAGTACAAAAGTTAAAAAACTTTTGGAAAAAAATGGTTACTACTTCGGTAACTTAGTTTATTTGAAGGAATCAATTGCCTCTTCCGTACTTTCAAAGATTTGAATTACGGAAGATATTTTCGAAATTCGAAAAATTTGCCTGATGGTTTTGGATACGTTAACAATTCGTAATCCTCCACCTAACTCAGATAATTTATCATTTAGGGACATGATGAGGCCAAACCCGGAAGAGTCTATGAAACTGACACCTTCTAAATCGAAGATAAACCTGTGTTCCTTCTGGGACGCCGATTCCTTGATTCGTTCTTTTAGAATACCGGCATTTAACATATCTAAGTTGCCAAATAATTTCAGAACAACAATGCCGTTGAATTTAGATTCTGTATATTCCATTGAACCGATTTGAGAATAGCTAATTTTGGAAATTGGTCAATAGATTAATTCACAAACTTGTCCCATTTTTCTTCTACTGAAATGGACCTGAGAATCCGCCAGATCAGTTTGGAACCATTTTCCGAATTGGTCATGATGACCACCCCATACCCCTTTTCTGTATTGAAAAGAGCAAGCGACTTATGTCCCTTTGTATGGCCTCCGTGGAAAAAATATTCCGTTTTTCCGGTGCGGTTTAGGAAGAATCCGTGGGCTACCAGTGCGTGAACCGTAAGATTGGCGGCACTCATTTTTGGGGAAAGCAAATATTCTGCCGATTCTTTGGTTAAAAAGTTCGATTTGCCTTGTTTAGCTTTTGCCACTTCCGCAAATAATAGGCCAACTTCCTCAGGGGTTGTCCAAAGTCCTCCAGAGGAAAGTTCAGGCGTAACAAATGTTTTTTGCGGTAAAATATTTCCAAGTTCATCATATCCATCGCAACGGTCATCACTCGTTGTAAGATTTTGTCGAAACGTGCTGCGGTTCATGCGTAGGGGTTGGAATACAATCTCAGACATAAGGTTTTGAAATGATTTTCCAGTTCGTTCGGTGAGGATCTCTTGCACAATGCTATAGCCACCGCCTGAATACCTCGATTTAGTTCCTGGTTTATAATATAACTTTAACCCATTCCCTTTAGTCGTATTGGTATCTTTTAATTCGCGTAAATGTTTTTTCCCAGAGTTTACCGGATCATCCCAGTTTCCTTTTTCTGTAAGTCCACTAGTATGTGAAAGTAATAGGTCGAGATTTACAAGTGATCTTTTTTTACCTTTAGGAATAGAAACTTTGTATTGTTTAAGTTTTCCTATCCAATTAGAATATAAATCTAATTCGTTTTCTTCAACTAATCTAAGTGTTGCGGTAGCAGTCATTGTTTTGGAAAGGGAACCTGCTCGAAACAATGTGTTCTGGGATTTTGTTCCGTACATCTTTTTCCAACTCAAGGAATAATTTTTAAACACGGCAATTCCTAAAGATGGAACTTTTTCTTCTTTCATCATATCTTCAATATAGATTTCGTTTGGAAGATTGGTTTTCTTTTTAAGATTTAATTTTTTAGCATCAAAAATAATCTCTGTAAGTGCTGATTTTACGGAAGATAAATCTCCCTTACTTCTGCCATAGGGACTTACGACAGTAATGAAAATTCTACTTTTTAGATCGTGGTATACAAAGTTTGAAATCCCTTTTTCTTTACCATAAGTCCAATAAAAATAATCTCCAACGAATACTCCTTCACCAAACGCAATGGGATCTTCTGAGATGGAGTCAGACAAAACGGTTTTTTTAATGATTGAATCTCGTGATAATTTTGATATTAGTTTTGGTTTTTTTATCTCCTCACTAAAAATCACAAGATCCTCTGGAGTAGAATAAATCCCACTATTGCCAATTAAAACTTCGTTAGAATCTACATTTGTGTTTTGAAATCCTAAAGGCCTAAAAATTCGTTCTTTCAAAAATTGGGAATAAGAAGTGCCTGATGCTTTTTCAATGATATAGGTTAATAGAAGATAATCGAGTCGACTGTATTTCCAATACTCTCCTGGAGGAAATGCAGGTTTCAATTTTGATTCTAAAAAAAGTCTTTTAATGTCTTCACGTTTTAGATTACTTTTTTCTAAATCAATATTTGGTAGAAACTCTATAATTTTTGGTAATCCTGATGTATGACGCAATAAATGTTCTATTTTGACTTTTGAATCGGGAAACCATTTTAAATGTTTAGATACAGGATCAGTTAGGGAAATTTTTTTCTCTTCTTCTAAAATGTGAATGGCAAAGGAAGTAAACGTTTTGGTTGATTCACCTAACGGGAAATTGCGTTTTTTGTAAAGTTGTGAACTTTTTCGTTTTTTACCTGGGTAAATGGATTCTCTAAAGAGTATGTTATCATCTTGCGAAATGAGAACCACTCCTTGAAAACCTTCTTGTTTGATTTTCTTTCTGATTTTTTCTTTAGTTTCTTCCGAGAAGGAACCTATTTCGGACTCAGTACAGTGAATAAAAAATAAACTGAATATAAGTCCGATGGAAATCCGAAATTTCATGTTACGTTAGAAATTTAGTCTCTAGTGATTAGACTTGGATGATATCCTTCTGGTGCTTCAAATCCTAAAAGATCCATCATCGTTGCTGCTACATTGGCAAGACCTTTTTCTTTTAAGCTTTGATTAAGTTTGATTTTTCCTTTTGGATCATAAAGAACGAATTGCACTGGATTTAAAGTGTGACTTGTTTTGGGAACTGGATTTCCGTCTTTTGATGTTTCTGCTGTACCTTTTTTGTTTAGTTGATACATTTCATCTGCGTTACCATGATCAGCAGTAATACATAAAACAGTTCCTGTTTCATCACAGATTTTTTTCACTCGTTCTAAACATACGTCTAAGTATTCCAATCCACGAACGGTTGCATCCATATTTCCCGTATGTCCCACCATATCTCCGTTAGCATAGTTCACTCTTAAAAAAGGGAATTTGTGTGAAGTTAAAGCAAGAACTAAATTATCGGTGATTTCTTTTGCTTTCATTTCTGGCTTTTGGTCAAACGGAATGATGTCTGATTTTACTTCTTCGTAAGTTTCCAATGTTTGATTGAAATAACCTGATCGATTTCCATTCCAAAAAAATGTAACGTGACCATATTTTTGTGTTTCGGAAAGAGCATACTGAGCAACACCTTCATTTGCAAAATACTCACCCATCGTTCTGTCAATGGCAGGTGGCGCAACTAAGTATTGTTTGGGGATAAAGAGGTCTCCATCGTATTGCATCATCCCAGCAAATTCAATTTTAGGAAATCTTTTTCGATGAAAGTTAGTTAATGTCTCTTCTGTAAAAGCTCTAGAGATTTCGATCGCACGGTCACCACGGAAGTTAAAAAATACAACTGAGTCATTGTCTTCCACTTTACCCACTGGTTTGCCATTTGCATCACTGATCACAAATCCTGGCAAATACTGGTCAATAACAGAAGGATTTTCTTTTCGGAAAGTTTCGATTGCTTCTTTGGCAGAAGAAAAAGTTCGACCTTCACCTTCGACGTGATGATTCCAACCTCTTTCCACCATAGACCAATCCGCATCATAACGGTCCATTGTAAGTTCCATACGTCCACCACCAGATGCAATTTGGATATCGATACCATTTTTACGAAAAGTATCTAGATATTCTTCAAACGGATTTAGATAGTCTAACGCAGATTTTTCGGGAACATCTCTTCCATCCAGGAGGATATGTAATCGGATTTTTTTTACATCTTCCTTGATTGCGTTGTTTATGAGTGCTTTTAAATGATCGATATGACTATGAACGTTTCCATCGGAGAACAAACCGAGGAAATGAAATGTAGATTGGTTGGATTTACAATTGGAAATACATTTTTTCCAAATAGGGCCTGTGAACAAACTTCCATTTTCAATAGATTGAGAAACTAATTTAGCACCTTGGTCAAATATCCGTCCAGATCCTAAAACATTATGCCCTACTTCTGAGTTGCCCATATCTTCATCACTAGGCATACCTACGGCAGTTCCATGTGCTTTTAATAAAACTGTTGGTTCTGTATTCCAAAGTCCTTTTAGGACAGGCATCTTGGCTTTGGCAACTGCATTCCCATTTTCATAACCCTTTTCTGTAAAACCAACTCCATCTAAAATGATGAGTAAAACTTGTTTGGTTAATGGGCCGTTTGGATTTTTCTTTAGAGTTAACATAAATTAGATTCCCCTGTCTTTTTCCACTGTGGGATTTATTGTAGATTTTGCAACTGGAAGATATCAAAAGGAGTTAGTTCTACCGAACTAGGTATGGGATTTAAAAGTACATTTCCTAAATTGGAGTCATAAACATAAATTCCCGGTTTTGTAAAATCGGTAGATCCAACTAATAATTTGCCTTCATTTGTTAGCAATAATCCAGATAGACTAATGCCAATATTTCCTGGAATTTCTAGTAATGTCCCAAGACGTTCGCCGGTTCTTGGACGAAAGGCTTGGATCGTTTTAGTAAATTTAGAATCAAGAACAGCAGCAAATCCTAATTCATCATTTTTGATTTGGAAGGCAAGGATATCACCACCAGCAGTTTCTTCAGCAAATAAGCGATTCGGATGAAACTGCCTAGTGTTTAAACGAAAAGCTATGATACCTGCATCGATTTGTGAAATAAAACCAACTCGACCGACACAGGAAAATACCAAGTGAGGTTCACCAAATAGATTTAGTTTTTGGATTTTGGAACTTGGGTTTCTATAGGGAAGGGTATACACGGTTCTAATTTGGTTTAAATCCATATCAATTTCAACTAGATAGGAATCTGAGTTAGGTGGTAAGTATCCCGATGCATCGTTTCTGTCTAGGCGTTGTAATAATATGAATAAACTTGATCCTTCTTGAGCCATATAAGAAGCTTCGACTGAGTTATCAGGAACTCCTGAAGTAGAAAATGTTTCTTTTAATGAAGCAAAAGAAACACCTCCTACTTTTGTTCCATTGGATCTTGAATATATAGCCAACTCATCTGAATTGTACAAACTTATGAAATATTTATCGTTCCAAACGGAAATGTCTTGTGGATTTTTTCCTTGGCCAACACTAAACTCCTGTTCGGTTGTAAATCCAAGTTGTGGGTTTAATACTTGGATATTGTCACGATTCAAACGATTGACTATAAACACTCTATCATTGGAATATCTTCCGACTGCATCAGAATGGATTGGGACTGATGTAGGAAAAGTGGTAAATGAGTTTGGTTCAAAAGTTTTAAACCTTCCCCCACTGGCAAAATCAGAAGTCACAACACCTACCGAAGTCGGAGAAGCTGACAAAAATAAAAATTGAAAAAAGTTTGGTTTTTCAATTTCCATTTGAGAACAATGGAAATGAAAAAACAAAACGGGAAATATGCGTAATGCGTTAAAAATGCGCGAGGGGTCGAACTTGTAATTGGAATATCGAGTTATGGGGAATATTCGTATTTCGTATAACTCGCGCGAGTGTGGAATTATGCGTGGTGCGCTTAAAACGCGTAAAGGTGTGAATATGCGTGATGCGCATAACACTCTCGAAGGTTTGAGTTTAGGTCTTAAATCCAGAAAGTGGCGAATGGTATTCAACATTAGAATCGGTAACTCCCTGTGAAATAATAACTCCGACCCGGTAAAGGGTAACCTACCAGATCCTCAACTCGTTTGTCCGTTAAATTACGAACTTCAAAACCTAAAACTAATTCGTTTCCAGTTTCCAAATTTTTATAAGGTATGAACTGAAGATACAAATTCCAAAATTGCCGTGCTGGAAGATATCCTAAATATTCATTGGTTCTATCCCGAAAATTAGCACCAATATACTGGTATTCCAATCCTATTTCGCTAAATTCATTAAAAAGTGCAAGTAGTGCACTGCCTTGGCTTTTGGAGCGAAGGGGTAGATACTTTCCATTTAATGCCGGAGAATCAGAATAGTTTTTTGCATCTTGGTACGTATAATTAAAGTTAAATTTGATTCCTTTGTTCCAAATCATATTGTGGCTTGTTTCTAAACCTCGAATGAGTGCTTGGTCTACATTTTCAGGCCTAAGAGTAAATTGGGAATTAGGTAAAAACAAAATCATATCATAAATTCGTTTTTGAAAAATGGAGATATCTGACTGGATTTTCCAATTTGTAAATGGTTTTGTATTAAGATAAAACCCGAAATCTCCGTTTCTACTTTGTTCTGGCCTTAACTTGGTATTACCTACAATACTTCCTCTTTCTCCAAATAACTCTAAGAAGGTGGGGATACGAAAGTCTTTGCTGATGTTTCCAAGTGTTCCAAATTCTAAATTTTCTTTTTTAATCCAAATAATTTTAATACCAAAACTTGGATTGGTAAATGCTTGTCTGACATAAAAAACATCTGCTATTGGATCTAGGAGTTGATTGCGAACACTCGTTTCATCTTTTCCAAATCGATCCGTAAATCTTTCAAAACGAACTTGAGGGACTAAGAAAAGTCGGTTGGAAAAAAATCTTATTTCATCTTGAAAGGTGGCACTTAATGTATCACGACGTTTTTTAGGTTCTTTTCTTTCTGTTTCATGGTTGGACCTTTTTTCATATCGAGTAAAAAACTCTTGTTCTGTTTGGAAAGAGGACCTTATAATTTGATTATATTCTAATAAATATAAAGTGGGTGAAAGTTGAAAGCCGTATTGGTTTGTTTTGGTAAATGCATTTGGAGTTCCAAAGCTAAATTCTGATTTGGGATCAAAAAAATCATCTTTTGAAAAATTCCCGTAAGTTTTTGTTTCTAGTGTTAGATTTTGTAAAAGAAATTCATTTGTTTCTGTTGTGATCGCAGAAGAAAGTTTACTAAAAACTCGGTCCACTGCAACGGTCTGTCTGTTCCCTGGTCCAGGTAAGCCTTGTTTTCTGTGGATATAATCATTCAGTAAATTGATTTTTGTTTTTCCAAATTCTAACGAAAGATTTCCTGTAAATCCTGTTTTACGAAATTGTGAATTCCTGCGAGTATCGATTGTATCATCATAAGTATTAAATAAAACAGTACCTTTGTTATTGAGATAACTAAAATTTTGATCGGATGTTTCTTGGAGAGCCTGCACAAAATAAGAACCACTAGCAAATTGATCCATATGGGTGACAGTGGCTTTAGCAGTTTTAAAACTTCCACCCATCAAGTTGATTCTGGTGATTGGTTTATCAATTTTTGATTTGGAAATTAAATTGATAGATCCTCCAATTGCCGATCCCGAAAAACCGGCAGGAGTTCCCGATTTATAAATTTCAATTTTTTCCAAATTATCGAAAGGTAAATCTGCTAAATTAATTTCCCCACCCATTGAATTGTTAATGGGAACACCATTCCAATATACTTTGGATTGGTTTGGATTGGTTCCACGTAAGGATAACGTTGAATAAGATCCAAGTCCTCCATATTGTCTCACTCGGACTCCTGCTTCTCGGTTGAGAACATCGGGTAAGCTGGTGTAACGGGTGTTTGTTTGTGATAAATCAATTTCTTTTTGAAACCCTGTTGGGTTTTTAGCAAAGTTTGAGTTTTTAAACTGAGAGTCCACATTGGCTCGAATTTCCACTTCTTTCGTATCTTTGGTTTGCGCAAAAATGGTAAAGGGTGTCAAACTGAAACAAAGCAGAATCGATAATCTGAATTTGGAAACCATTGAAGGGTATTTTCTCGGTACCTGCCAAACTGAAATAGGAAAATTGAGTGTCAATTCCCTAAAGGAAAAAAGCATTGTCCCCATGAAGCATTACGACGTATTCGGCGTAGGGAACGCCCTAGTAGATATCATTGCCTTTATCAGTCCCAATTTTTTAGAAAAACAAAATATCACTAAGGGTGTTATGACTCTTGTAGATGAATCCAGACAAGGTCAAATTCTTGCTGATCTTCATGATGAAAAGAAAGAACTTCGCTCTGGTGGGAGTGCGGCCAACACAATGATTGCGATTGCAAATTCCGGTGGAACATGCTGTTATACGGGAAAAGTAACTCATGATACTTATGGTGAATTTTACAAAAAAGATATGGAAGAGGCGGGTGTTTTATTTGAAACCAAACCTGATGCCAATGGCCATACTGGAACTTGCGTTGTATTAACTACACCTGATGCAGAACGTACAATGTTAACCAATCTTGCGATTTCAACATCACTTGGCCCCAATGATATCGATGTCAATAACTTAAAAAAAAGTAAATTTGTATATGTCGAAGGTTATTTGTGGGATGGAGATTCTACGAAAAAAGCAAGCGAACTGACTATGAAAGTAGCAAAGGAAAACAATGTAAAGGTTTCCTTTACTTATAGCGATCCTTTTTGTGTAAATCGTTCCCGAGATGAATTTATTCACCTAACAAAAGAATATGTAGACGTTGTTTTTTGTAACACGGAAGAAGGATTAGCTCTTAGTGGGGCAAAAACCGCAGTAGAGGCTGTGGAATATATTTCCAAACTTTGTCCTTTGGTTTTTATGACTGCTGGTAAAGACGGTGCTTATGTTGCTGAAAATGGCAAAATCACATTAGTTCCCGGATTTCCAGTAAAACCCATTGATACTACGGGAGCAGGGGATGCCTTTGCTGCTGGAGTTTTGTATGGTTTAACTCAAGGGTATTCATCACAAAAGTCAGCGCGTTGGGGAAACTATGTTGCCTCTCGCATTGTTTGCGAAGTGGGCCCACGTTTGTCGGTTCGCCTTATGGGAAGACAAGACGAAATTTTGGATGGGTTTAAAGACAAATAAGTTTAACGACTTTTTTTTGAATCTTCCCAAAGAGTTTGAATTTTATCAGCGATTTCAAGAGGGGCAAATGGTTTTTCAATCACACCTATGCCACCTCTTCTTTGGTATTCCAAAATTTCATTTTTTAAAACTCGCGAAGTAATAAAGGCTACAGGAATCGCTTTCGTTTCTGGAAAAATTTTTAGTTCTTCTATGAGTTCCATTCCATTCATTCCTGGCATCAAAACATCTAATAAGATCAAATCAGGTTGTAAGATAATTGCTTTTTGTAGTCCTTCCGGTCCCGTTTTTGCAAAACTCACCTGATAACTTGAGTTAAACTCTAAAGCAATCTTTAGGATTTCTACAATATCTTCTTCATCTTCAACAATTAACACATGTTTTAAAGCAGTATCTGTCATTGGTTGTATCCAGTAGGATTTGATCCTGGTTTGATGATTGGAAATTCAATTGTAAAAACAGTTCCCTTATCATCGGAAGTAAAAAATATTTTACCTTTCATTGCTTCTACAAATCCTTTGGTGATGGAAAGTCCAAGGCCGGATCCTCCCACTAATTTATCTTTAGGTGGCGCTCCTTGTGCGAATCTGTGAAATAACCTTGGTGCGAAATTAGGATCAATTCCTGGACCATTATCTTTAATTAATATTTGAGCATGAGTATCAGAAGGAACAACCGTGATATAAACCTCTGAAAACTTAGGTGTGTATTTGACTGCATTCGAAATCAGATTGGTGATACAATGATTTAACCTATCTTCATCTACGAAAACAGAAGTGGATGGAAAATTTTGATCATAATTCAGTAAAACATGGTATTGTTCGGCAAAGGTTCTCATCCCATCAACAGAAGTTTGAAGAATCTCCTCTATACGATAAGTTCTAAATTTAAAATTAATATTACCCGAATCCAAAGCTTCAATATCAAGTAAGTCCGTAACAAAACGTACAAGTCTTTGGGTGTTCTTGCGGCAGATATTTAGAAGGGATTTCGTTTGATTGGAGAGTTCGCCAGCCACACCAGCAAGCAATAAATCAATAGAGCCTTTAATCGATGTTAATGGAGTTCTTAACTCATGGCTTACTAAACTAATAAATTCGTTTTTTAAAGCTTCAGCTTTTTTTCGTTCGGTGATATTTCGAACGATTGCAAGGACATCCTCTTCTCCTGTTTTTGTGAACCTGGCTTCAAAATATTTTTCTCCGTCGTAATCTTCAATGGAATATTCATAAGTTTTGGTTTCACCAGTATCTAATACTTTTTCCAATATAGATTCAATTTCAGAAAGTTTTTTTGAAGGGAAAAGGTTCCCAATTCGTGTGAACCTGATTTCCTGGCCTTCATGAAGCGAGTCCCAACCTTTAAAATCTGGAAATTCTTTATGATCAATGACTGATCCATTTTTGTGAATCCCATATAATTTATCAGGGAGTGCGCTTAGGATAGCTTTGTTTTTATTTAGAACCTGACTATAGTTATCTCTAGCGTTTTTTTCTGTAGTGATTTCCGTCGCAATCAGGATCGTAAAATTTTCTTGTGGAAAAACTTGGGTCGCAAACCATCCTTTCGATTCTAAAAAAAATTCATCAGATCGGAATGTTTCTCTTTTTGCAATGGCTTCGGATAATTTTTTACCAAATTCAGTTTCATCTAGGTTTGGGAACAGATTCCAAATGTTTTGCCCTAACATCTGACTGGTGGATTTTTCCACCATGTTTTCTGCCGCAGAGTTTACGTAGGTATAATTTAGGTCCTTGTCCAAAACAAAAACGGCGTTGGCACGATTTTCCAAGATTTTATCGAAATATTGGGGCACAAATTTGTGCCAATTCTGTTGCAGAAGTAACTTTGCATCAAAAAAGCTGTCTTCATCCTTGAAAAAGCTTTTGATTTTTTCCAGAAATTCATTCATAGGTGCAGGTATACGAAAACTAAACCAGAGTTATGATTCAAGTCAGCAATTTATCAAAATTTTACGGCGAAAAACGAGCCATCTCAGGGCTTAATTTCAAATTAGAAAAAGGCGAAATCGTGGGTCTTTTGGGGCTCAATGGAGCCGGAAAAACTACGACCATTCGAATCCTGACTGGGTATTTGATCCCCAGTGCGGGTGATGCTTCGATTGATGGAAAGTCCATCTTTGACTTTCCATTGGAGGCAAAACAGAAAATTGGATATTTACCCGAAACTCCTCCACTATATGAGGACATGACCATCACTGAATATCTTCAATTTGTTGGTCGCATCAAAAAAATCGAAGAAACGAAACTAGTTTCCGAAATTGAGAAAGTTCTTTTAAAAACTAACATTACGACTGTTAAAGATAAATTAATTGGAACTTTATCTTTAGGATACCGAAAACGAGTGGGAATTGCACAGGCCATTTTAGGTGATCCAGAAATTGTGATTATGGACGAACCAATTTCAGGTCTTGACCCAAAACAAATTGTAGAGATTCGTAACTTAATCAGGAGTCTAGCTGGAGACCATACAGTTTTGATTTCCAGCCATATCTTAACAGAGATTTATAAAACCTGTGATAAGTTTTTATTTTTACACAAAGGAAGTTTAAAACAGGAACTTTCTCTTTCAAGGTTAGAAGAAGAAATGAATCGACTTGCTGGATGGGAAGTTGGACTATCTGGAAAAGAGTCTACCGAACTTCATTCATTCGTAAAATCTGTGATAGGTGGGTCAGATACTGTTACAGAACTCGGAATCAACAAAGAAGAAATTCAGTTTTTGGTGCGAACAACGAATCCAAAACAATTCAAAGAATCTTTGTTTTCCAAAGCACTCGCTGTAGGAATTCAAATTGAGTCTTTAAAAAAACAAGAAGTGTCATTAGAACAGATTTTTATGGAGAAAATATGAACTGGCAAACGGCTGTTTGGATCTATAAAAAAGAATTACGATTATTTTTTGGAACATATATGGGACCTTTGGTTCTAGGAGGAACTGCATTTTTGAATGCACTCTTCGTGATGATTCTAAATTTTAACGGAACTGCCAATTATGAAATTGCAACCTACATCACTTTCATTTCCTTTATGACAACCATTCTAATTGCAATGGTAATCATTTCAATGGGATCCATTGTAGAAGAAAGGAACAAAGGAACATTGGAATTACTTTTTACTTCCCCTGTTACCGATTTGGAAATTGTATTTGGTAAATTTTTGTTTGGTGTGACAGTATGTGGGATCATTACCATCTTTATCAATGGTCTCTTTCCATTGTTGTTATACTCTTTTTGGAAAGCTCCGTTTTATATGGTAGCTTCTGGTAGTGTCGGAGTATTTTTGTTAGGTGTTTTTACTTTCACGATCGGAATGTTTGGATCAAGCCTCGGCAAAAATCAAATGATTTCACTACTGATTTCAGTTTTAATCATTTTGACATTATGGGTTGTTGGGTATTTTTCTCACCTTTTCCAAGCAACAACGAGAAAGGTTCTCTTTCACTTACATATTTTTTCGCACTTTGCGGCTTTTGCCAAAGGGGTTGTTCCTTTAACAGGAATCGTATTTTTCCTTAGTGGAACATTTTTGTTTCTATATCTTACCGTAAAGGTCTTGGAATCCAGGAGATGGAGGGGGTAGACCATGTTTTTAACCGCAGATAGAATTTTACCATTTGTAAGTTTACTTTCACTTTTCGCCTACTTCTTGTTTGATGGCATGGTCGTAGATCCCAAAAGGAGAATTATTTTTTTTGGAGTGATCTTTTTATTTTTAGCCTCTGATACCATTCTTCGGGCTTTTTCAAAAGGTTTACGCAAAGAAGACCAAAACCGTTATATTGCAGCTGCGTTTGGGATTGGGGCATTTTTATTATCAGTTTTGCGTGATTTTCTGGATTTAAAGCCAGTTGTGGGATTAAACGAAGAATTAAGTGCGATTCCAAAAGTAAGGGAGTTTCTTTTACTTTGTGTGGTTCTATTGTCGATTGTATTTCTTCTACAAATCATACTACTCGAGATAGGGAAGTCATCACTAGAAGCACAAAGCAACTTAGCAAAATCTAAAAGTTCCTTATTACAAAATGCGGTGCTTGGGTTTTTGTTCGTTTTGCCAATTTTAGTTGCAGTTAATTATTTTGCTATCAAACGAAACTATAACTTTGATTTGAGTAGCCAAGGGAAATTTTCTCTTTCTCCAATTTCGAGAAACCTAATTAAACCTATCACAAAAGATGTTACAATCACTGCTTTTTATCCTCGTCCGCTTGAGGCGGATGGACCAGCAAACGGGGATAAGTTGGCAGCTTTTGCACTCACCCGCGTTCGTCCAGATATTGAAATCCTTTTGGACCAAATCAAAGCAGAAAATTCACATATAACCGTTCAGTTTATCAATGCGGATGTAGAAGTTGACTTATTAAAAGAGTTTGGCCAAGTTTCCAATGGAACCATCTTTGTTCGTTCGCAGAAACAATCCTTACTCACATCTGGAACTCCTTTTGTAGAAGAGCGAGTCATTGCAAAAGAACCTAAAGATTTAGAAGATTTAGAACGGAAGTTAGTGGGTGCACTTCTCAATGTTACCACCGAACAGAAAAAAGTTTATTTTACCGTTTCCAATGGAGAAAGATTCGGTATGTCTTTTAAGGCTCTTCCAAATGAACAAGTAAACCGGTTTGTTTCTTCATTACAATTTCTCAATTTTAAAGTGGCAGAGTGGGGTTTTGCACAAGGTTGGCCTTCCAAATTGCCAGAAGATGCAGAAATGTTGGTGGTCCTTGGGCCAACGGTTCCTTTTTCTAAAGAAGCTAAGGAAGAACTTACTAAGTTTGTATTAGAAAAAAGTGGAAAACTCCTTATCACAATGGAGCCAAAAGGGAACGAAGACTTCGCGTGGTTACTGGCAAGTGCTGGTTTGAAATATAAATCTTCTGAGCTTATCGAAAGAGATGAAAAACCAGGTTTTATTGTTGCGAAACGTTTTCCCGATCACAGACTCACTGATTTATTACAAAAAAAAGATATGGGAATTTTATTTCCTTACAGTGGTTATTTGGAAACTGATGTTACTGCTCCATCCCCTCATTCATTGAAGTCAGAAACATTATTAGAATCAGGTTTTGATGCCTATTCTGATGAAAACAAAAATGGAAAATTAGATCCAAATGAAAAAAGAGAAAGCAAAATTCTCTCTATCGTAATGACACCTATGTCCTTAACCAATGACAAAACAGGAAAAATCATTTTACATACAGGAACTTCTTGGATCACCGATCAGTACATTCCGTATGCAATGAACTCTCAATTTTCTACTGTTTCCATTACTGGTTTATTCCAAGACACTGCTGTTGCTGAAATTCCACTTAAAAAAGAAGAATTGGACACCATTTCTCTTTCCGACAATCAAAAGTTAGTGGCTTGGGTGATTGGAGTGTTTTTATTTCCAGGATTCATTTTAGCAGTGGGATCTTACTTTGTGTATTCTAGACGAAAAAGTTCTATGATTGAAGTATGAAACAGAAAATTATTTTAGTAGTCATTGCATTTGTTGGATTGTTTTTTCTATTCTACTGGATGGAAGACCATCCAGAAAATATTTCTGAAACCAATTTTTGGAAAGAAGATTGGAAATCCATTCGATACATTCCACCGAAAGAAGATTGGTGTGGAGTTTTGGTACCGAAGTTTGCAGATGAGGAAATGGTGTTTCGCAAAATCAATCGAGGATGGAACCTAACTCCTATCTACACTGTTAGTTTTACAAAAGATGGAAAAGATTTTTCTTACGAAGCCAATTACAATGTAAAAAATAGTTTTTCAGAATTAAGTGTTCTTAAAACAAAGTTGATCGAAAAATCGACTCCCGAAATTCAAAAATCTTATTGTTTAGGCATGAGTTCTCCATCATTAGCTTTATCTGAAGAGAACGGTGCAGAAATTGAATTTTCCAAAGAGAAACAATTGTTTTTTGGTAAAAAGATTGGGTCTGATGAAGGACGTGTTTCTGTTTTGGTGAATGAAGAAGTTATTGCTCCCTATAACTATTTGATTGAAAAGTTTCGCACACCTTATACAAATTTTCGAGAAAAAATGTATATTACATTTAACGAAGGTTACTTGAAAGAAATTTCATTTTCCGGCCAAGTAGTGAATGTAAAGGCGGAAAATCGTGCCAAAAAAAACCAATATAATGTATATGTAAACGATTGGAGTCGCATCACTGATGAAAGGATTGTTTTGCCACCAGATGTGGGAAACCAATGGGAATCGGTGGTCAAAGGACTAAAAGTTGAATATTATATCGATGAAACTGGTGCCCCTGAGTTTCCAATATTGTCCTCCAAACAAACGCCAGAAGCAATATTGGATGTAACGCAATCCGAAGGAATTAAATTTCGTCTTTCCTTTTATCCACTCTGGGAATCCAATTCGGGAAAATGGCGTCCCGTACGCCGGGAATTATTGCCTTATTTTTCTGAATCCATCACTTGGATGAGAGAAGAATCCTTCCAAAATTTGGTGAATGCCGTCATGAAAGTGAAAAGTGCTTCCCGGTATGAGCGTCCCAACCAGAAAATCCAATAAGGTGCAAAAAGTTTCTACAGTCGCATCTCGGATGGAAATGATCCGAGATTTATTCTATTCTCCTATGTCTGCCTTCGAATCCTATTATCATAAAACGGATTTGGGTGGTCGTGACTTATGGTTGGCCCATCTCCAACTCATTCTGCTTGCTCCAATTGCAAAGTTTTTTGGAAATTTAATCCAAATTGTTTTGTTCAAAGTATCCACGGTCGATGAAGAAACAAAGTTAACCTACACACAAGGGATTTTGACCTTATTCTTTTTTTATTTAGGATTCTATATTGTAATTCGATTGGTTGATAGTTTTCGAATGTACCATCAAATGCGAGATCGAACCAAAGATTGGGAAGGACCAGAACCACATGTGTTTATGATTTCCTATCTTCCTTTCAGTGCTACTGCCATCTTTTGGATTTTTCCTGCACCGATCCCTTTACTTGCGTTAGGTGTTGGTTTTTTGTATTCATTGCATTTGGCATATTACTATTTATCACACCGAAGAGAATGGACATCCTTTGATTTTCTATTTTTTCTGATGAAAGTAGTTTTGTTTTTTTTGGTTCTTATTTCAGTTCCTTTATTTATTTACAACCTGGTTAGGACGGTACTCTTTTGAAAATCTTTTTGGTAGGCATTGGTGGAATTGCTATGGGTAATTTAGCCTATATGCTAAAAAATCAAGGTCATGACGTTTCAGGTTCCGATCAAAATCTTTATCCACCTATGTCGGATAAGTTGGTAGAATGGGGATTGTCACCTAAATCTGGTTATCGTAAAGAAAATGTAAAAGGTGCGGATTTAGTCATCATCGGAAATGCGATTTCACGTGGGAATCCAGAAGTAGAAGAAGTTCTAAATACAGGGATGGAGTACATGAGTATGGCCCAGGCCATCGGAACTTTTTTTCTGAAAGGGAAAAAACCCATCGTGATTTCTGGAACTCATGGAAAAACAACAACAACCTTTTTAACCCATTGGATTTTAGAGTCCATTGGACTAAAACCCGGTCTTTTTGTGGGTGGGATTCGGAAAGACGGTTTCCCAGGATTTGCACTTGGGGAAGGAGATTATTTTGTCATTGAAGGGGATGAATACGATTCTGCTTTCTTTGATAAAAGTTCTAAGTTTTTACATTACAGACCCTACTATTTAGCAATGAATGCTTTGGATTTTGATCATGCGGATATTTTTGCTGATTTAAATGCAATTAAAACCATGTTCAAACGCCTGTTAAATTTGGTTCCTGGTCGTGGTAAGGTTTTTTATTGGAAAGGTTCTAGGAACCTCGTGGAAATCACGAAAGATTATAAACATGCACCCGTAGAATCCTTTGATTTAGGAGACAAAAACTCCATTTTTAAATATGAAAAAGGTGTGTTATCTGAGATCCGAACCAAAACAAAATTAAAACCATCTTTGATTGGATCACATAACTACCGCAATGTAGAAGTGGCCACTCGTATTTGTTTAGAAATTGCTCCTCAAAAAAGAAAAGAAATTTTAGAAGCTGTGGTTTCTTTCCCAGGTGTCAAACGAAGGCAAGAAAATCTATTTGTTTCCGATAAGAGTTTACTTGTAGAAGATTTTGCTCACCATCCTGTGGCCATCCAAGAAACCATACGAGCTCACAAAGAAACTTATCCTGGATACAAAATCATTTCTCTTTTTGAACCAAGAAGTGCCACTTCACATAGAAATGTTTTCCAAGATGACTTTGCCAAATCTTTTAAAGGAAGTGATGTGAGCATTGTTACTGAAGTTTACCAAGTAGATAAGGTAAACAAACCTTTGCGTTTGAATGTTAAAAAATTGGTTAAAGACATTGTTAAGAATACAAAAAAAGACGCATTGTATGCAAAAGATCCCAAAGAAATTCCAGTCCTCTTAAAAAAGATTCTACCAAAATTCCAAAAAGAAAAAGTAATCATCCTTGCGATGTCGAATGGTGCCTTTGGTGGAATTTATCCTGAATTAAAATCATTAATCGAATTACGAGAATCTGTATGAGCCTATCCCAAGAAATCGAAGCCTTAGTCAAAGAAGCGGAAACTATTTTATCTTCAGCTACATCCGAACAAGATTTGGATTCTTTAAAAAACCAATTCATTGGTAAAAAAGGAAAACTCACTTCTGTTTTAAAAGGTCTTGCGGCCTTATCCGTGGAAGAGAAAAAAACAGTAGGGAAACAAGCGAACGAGGCACAAGGCCGGCTCGAAAGTTTTGTTGAATCCAAAAGAACTTCGTTAAAAGAAAGTTTTTATGAAAACAAGTTAGGCCAAGAATTTTTTGATAGTTTGCAACCGCTAGCTTCCAAAGAAAGAGGAAGCCTTCATCCCATTTCTCAAATCCAATACGAAATCGAAGATATTTTTACTTCTATGGGTTTTTCTGTGATGGATGGGCCAGAAGTAGAAACCGATGAAAACAATTTCGGTGCTCTCAATTTTACCGAAGACCATCCTGCTCGCGATATGCAAGATACGTTTTATACGGAAGATGGAAATTTACTGAGAACTCATACGTCAGCCATCCAAGTGCGTGCCCTTCGTAAATTAAAACCACCCTTTCGAATCATTGCTCCGGGTCGTGTGTTTCGTTATGAAGAAGTAGATGCCTCTCACGAAAATACATTCTACCAAGTAGAAGGGATGGTTGTGGGTGAAAATATTTCAGTCGCCCACTTGATTTATACTATGGAAACACTTCTTTCTCGTGTGTTTCGCAAAGAAATCAAAACTAGACTAAGACCAGGATACTTCCCTTTTGTGGAACCAGGTTTTGAACTTGATATCAACTGTTTGGTATGCGGTGGAGATGGTTGTAGTGTATGTAAACATTCCGGTTGGTTGGAATTACTTCCTTGTGGACTGGTTCATCCCAATGTTTTGGAAGCGGCAGGACTTGATTCAAAAAAATGGACTGGGTTTGCCTTTGGCCTAGGCCTTGACCGTCTTGTGATGATGCGTTATGGAATCCATGACATCCGGTATTTCCAATCGGGGAATTTAAGGTTTTTAAGACAGTTTTAGTATTGTTAGGTGATTAAGAAACCAAAGGCCAAGAACTTCCATCCTTGGCCTTTTTCATTTTACCCTAATAGAATCGCTTGGATTTTTCCTTCGATCTCCTGGAATTCTACTTTTGATTTTCCCAGTTCCAATCCTTCTTTCGATACAATTTCCACTCCGTCTTTCCCATATAGATTGGTAAGAACCATCTCTCCATTGTCTTTTGTAGAACAAACAATGAGGTATGGTGGTTTTTTTTCTCCACCTGGATTGAAATAGATGGTGCTAACGGTAAGGATGGTTGCTTTTTCTCCGAGTTTGGGACTGGGGACATTGACTTCCAATGGTTTTAAAGCCAATGGTTCTCTCGCAGGTTTTGGTTTTTCTTTAGAAAACAAAACCACTGAATTGATACTATCAATCCCACCATTCCCACCAAGCAAACTCACATTAGGTGACGTTTCTAACTTTTTTGGAATAGGATTTACCGCAAGTTCGTATTGGCTTGCTATATCAATGAGACCTGTAGCTCCCGAAAGTGCCATTGCCGCTTGGTAGTTTAAAATTCCCCCACCTAGGTTGATCGGAATTTCTTTTGCACCATTGGAGATTTTTCCCTTACGTAGTGATGTCGCTGTATCTTTCGGAGAAACTCCAAAATACAAACCCGCTTCATGGATGATCATTCCTGTAAAACAATCGTAAATCCAAGCATAGTCAATCTCCGAACGATTGAATCCAGAAGAAGCCACAGCTCGTTCACAAGCAAGAGCCGCTGGACTTTTTAAGTCTTTCTTTTGGATGAAGTATTCCGCATGGGCACTGTGTCCGGAACCTGCTAAGTAAATATGTTCGGCATCTTTTTTGATAATATTATTCTCAATTAACTTCTGTTTCATGAATTCAGAAGTGATGAGAGTGGCAAATCCATGATCGGTGACAATGGCGATCATCGGTGTGCTATAAACTCCAGAAAGAGGTTTCTTTAATTGTTTTTCTGTGAGTGGTTTTTGGAATTGGAAGGCACGGGGATTGGATTCGGCAAGGGAACGAAAGTGTTTTGTGATTTCTTCTAAATCCTCACTAGTCACACCCGTATCAAACATCATTCGTTCACATAACAAAGAATAAAGTCCAATGAGAGTTGCCCCATACGGCATTTCCCAATCCTTATGACAAACTGTGGCTGTGAGTCGTTTTAAGTCTGAAACTTGTTTGAAAACAGATTTGGGAATATCGGCGGCCGCAACAAGGACAACTGCATAAGGATTGGATTTGACTATGGTATGTGCCTGTCCGATAGCTCCACCGACACTGGCCCCACCCAAATCCACCGTATGGCAGGCAAGCCCACCAAATCCCATATCATTGGCATCTTTCACTGTAAATCCATACCCTTCGCGCCCAAGAGACTGGGCTTCGATGGAAACAAAATCAGTTAAATAAGGAGCAATTTTTGAACGATCCGTTCCGAGAAAACCGAAAAGTTTATCCACAGAACGGAAAAGTAAAGAATGGTATTTTTCTAAAGGAGGAAGGTTTTTATAAACTTCCGAATCAAATTCAGATTCGATGGTGTCTGCGACACCTAGTAGAATTGGGTCCATGATGGCACATTAGAATTAACCTTCCATATTCATCAACGCATTCATTCGAAAATCTTGTATGATTTGTTTACATCGTTCAGTGATGCGAGTGAGGCTTTCTCCAAATTTTTTCCCACCAAAGGAACTGTGAGCATTTGGATATTCCTTTTCGTTCACTTGGACAATTAGATCGGGATTGATTCTGTTTTTACTTACCAGATCTTGCACAGCTGTGATGATATTTTTTAGCGCAATACATCCGTCTTTCAAAAGGTTCTGAGAAGCTTTTTCGATAACGATATTGTTTCCATTGGCATCTAGTAAAGTTTTGATGAACTCTTGCATTTTTAAGGAAGGAAGACCACGTCTTGTCATTCCAATTCGTTCCACTTGCAAAACAGCATCTTGTAAAAAAGAGTATTCTGGGGTTCCTTTAAAGATATTAATCAGAACAGGAAGTTCTGTTTCTGTAAAATCTAACATGGCTCCGTAGAAGTACCTTGTTTCTACTTTTGCCAGAGGATGAAAATCTACCTTTTTATAATTAGCCAACTTCTCAATAGATTCATCCATAATCCGATTTAAAGTTTGTGCTTTGGCTGCTTCTTTTTTGGCAGCAAGTTCCTGAAACTTTGATTTTAGTTGTTCGAGAAAGGTTACTTCTTCCGTTAAAAATTTTGTGACGTTACCACGGAGTTTGAGTACTTGTAAATATCTTTGTTCGAACCCAGTTTGGTCGAATGCTTTGGGATTTAGTTTTCCGTGTTCTTTGTATTCTGATCTTATTTTTTCTAATATTGCTTTTGTTTCTGCTTCCGACAGTTCTTTCATTTCGATTGTTTCCAGTTCTCAATATCAAGTATGGTTTTATCCAAATCTTGAGCAAAATAAAGAGATGCATTTTTTGCATCAACATACATCAACTGGTTTGCATATTGTAATTGTTTTACCTGAATATCATTTTTCAGATTTAAAATATTCAATAATTGCAAACTAAGTTTTTTGAAGTCTTTTATTATTATATCGGAAAGTCTTTGCATTTCATACAGATGGAGTCTGTTTAATTTTTCCTTATCTGATTCAATAAATTTCATTTCTTCTCTTTTTTCTGCAGGGGCTTTTGAGATATAATACGTAATAGGACGAGGATATGATGTCATTTCTTTGTGAAGATCCACCATTTTGTCAATGGCTTCAAAAACTTGGGCTTCCATTTCACGAGCAAAGTTCCCAACTATATTTTTATTTTCGGAAGGATCTCCGGTAAGTTCAAAAATTCGGGAGGATTGTAAGTTGCGTATGATGGCTGTGACTCGTTCCCGGTAGGTAGTCAGTAATTTAATAAAATCTTCAATTTGTTGGAAGGCAGTTTTGTCATTCGACTCTTCTCCCAATACTACATTCGGATCTGGATTTGTTTGTTCCTCAGGTTCTTCTGGCGTTGGTAAATCCGGTGTGTTTAATAAACCTGCATGAGAGAATGTTTCCTGAATAGGAGGAGGTTCTTCTCCCTCAAAGATATTTAAATCCACATCTTCATTCATTAAGTTTTCTTCCGGAGGAAGTTTAACGTTATCACCTTGAAGTTCTGCAGGTTTTTCAAAGGCAATCGGTTGCGTTTGTTGCTGAATTCCAACTAACTTTCCTAATATGGGATTCGATTTTAATCCTTCAGAAATTTGTGTTGTGGAATGCGAGGCAGTGGTAGTATTTGGGTTCGCTGAAGATTGCGTTATTTCAGAAGATTGAGAAGGTGACAAGTGAGGGATTACTTCAAAATGATTGCCAACGAGTTTTAAAATCTCAATCCTGCGTGTGTCTTTGTTAAAACGCAGCGCATAGCGATTGTTATCTTTGTCGATATATCTTTGTTGGATTTGGGAAATAGATAATTTAATGGGGTCGATGTCTGCAATGGACTCAATTTTGATATAATGGTATTTTGATTTTTCAGGAGTCACAGTCGTAAAATTTCCAACAAAGCTTCTGTGAAAGCATACGAGAGTAATAGGTTCGGGTCAACTTCCTTCTCCCTAGAAATTAAACTTAAAGTAAAAAAATCATACCGGCTGAGTTCCATACGTTCATAATGGCCCGATTCACGTTTTTCAAAGGTTCCCGGCACCATTCCCTCTACTTTTAGGGATAATATAGCCATTTTTGTGACAAGGCCCAAATCCAAATTCCTCTGTTTTAGGATTTCATAGAGTTCGGAATCGATCCAAATGAGAATGGGGAACATAGGATTCTCCTGTGGGTATGGGTTGCCTAACCACCAATTTGGTTCTTATTTTTTTCTCTTTCGCCTTGACCGGCAGAGTGGTACTCAAAAGATAAGTAAAAATTCCTCGTAGGGGACATTCCTTGGCTAATTTAAAATCATCTAAAAAAGACATTCGTAGAACTGCTCGTAGAAAAGAGCGAAATGGTGAAGATCGCACTGAATTGCGTACATACGCACGCCTTCTTCTCAAAGCAATCAAAGCTGGAGACAAAACAGAAGCATTAACAGTTTTCTCTAAACTTGCTTCAAAATTGGACCGTGCTGCAAAAACTAAACTCATTCATAAGAAAAATGCGGATCGTAAAAAATCACGTATGGCACTTCGTATTAACTCCATCGAGACAAAAGCCGCCTAACATTTGCTTTTAGCTAGAAGGAATGAGGCCACCAATGGTGGCCTTTTTTATTTCTAAATCTGATTTACAAAAATCTCAACTCCGGTTTACTGGTCATAATAACGGGCGATTAGCTCAGCTGGGAGAGCAGCTGCCTTACAAGCAGCGGGTCGGCAGTTCAATCCTGTCATCGCCCAAACCGTTTTTCTTCAATCTTCACTTTTATTCCACTTCGTTGACACATTCCAAAAAGCAAAAAGATAGACTTGCAGTGGGAATCCGCGAGCCTTGATAGTATTGTATGCGATTTACGAAAGAGTATGATCTGTCCTCCCTGATGATTTCTATCTCCGGTGTCCGGGGTAAAATTGGTTTAGGGTTTGGCTTAGACGAAGCTTTGGCATTTTCAAAATCCTTTGCTTCTATGATGAATGGCGGTACTGCCGTGATTGGACGGGACTCAAGACCAAGTGGTCCTTATTTGGAATCACTTCTCACCTCAGCGTTGTTAGCTTCCGGAAATTCTGTTTTAACATTGGGGCTTGTTCCCACTCCCACTACTAAAGCCGTTGTGAATCTTTCGAAAGCCAATGGTGGGATTATGATTTCAGCTTCACACAATCCAATGGATTGGAATGCATTTAAATTTATTTCTAAAAAAGGTTTTTTCTTTTCTGCGGAAGAAAATAAAAAACTTTTATCCATCATTCAAAATGGAACTTATCCCAAAGAACAAATTTCCCCCAAAGGTTATATCGATTCTGGTGAAGACTATATTGACCTACATTTGTCTTCTGTATTAAAACGAGTGAATGTAGCCAAAATCAAAAAGAAAAAATTTACAGTGTTTGTAGATGCTGTCGGTGGTGCTGGTTCTTATGTAGTTCCAAAATTTTTGCAGATGTTAGGTTGCAAAGTTGTGGCTCATAATTGTAATCCCGATGGAACGTTTCCAAGACCACCAGAACCTACAGCTGCTGCCTTAAAATCAGTAGAACCATATTTCAAAAAATCAAAAGCAGACATTGGTTTTGCATTAGATCCCGATGCCGATAGACTCGTATTGTTTTCTCCTAAACGTGGTGCTGTATCAGAAGAATACACTCTTCCATTAGCACTAATGAATGTTTTATCAACAGCTAAGAAAAAAGCAAAAGTCGTCGTGAACTTATCTACTTCATTTTTAAACGAAGAAGTGGGATTTAGGTTTGGTGCCGAAGTCATTCGCAGCAAAGTGGGGGAAGCAAACGTTGTGGAAGAAATGCTGAAAACCAAAGCAGTGTTTGGTGGGGAGGGGAACGGTGGGGTGATTGATCCAACAATTCCTTCTTTTGGTCGGGACACTTTGTCCGGAATTGCCCATATCCTAAACTTGATGGCAGAAACTGGAAAGACAGTAGATGTTCTCCTAGATGAACTTCCTTCGCTTTATATGGACAAACAATCCTTTCCATTGGCAAAAGGAATGTCTTTAGAAAGTCTTTATGAAAAATTTCAGTCTGAATTTTCTCCGAAAGTTATTTCCGAGAAAGACGGACTTTGGATGTATGTATCGGATTCTTGGATCCACATACGTCCTTCCAATACAGAACCAATTTTTCGAGTGATTACTGAAACTAAATCCAAATCTGATTTGGAAACTACCTTAAAGAGGGTAAAACAATGTGTGGAATCGTAGGTTATTTAGGAAAAAGAGAGGCACTCCCTCTTATCATCAAAGGTCTCAAACGTTTAGAATATCGCGGTTATGATAGTGCCGGCGTTGCTTTGTTAAATGGTGGACTTGAGATTGTAAAAAAGAAAGGAAAAGTTGCTGATTTAGAAAAGGAAATTGGTGACAGGACACTCCTTGCTACATTGGGAATTGGTCATACACGTTGGGCAACACACGGCGAACCCAATGATCGTAATGCTCACCCACACACTAGTTCTGATGGAAAATTAGCCATCATTCATAACGGGATCATTGAAAATTACGGTTCTATCAAAAAAGAATTAGAAGCAAACGGACATAAGTTCAAATCCGATACCGATTCAGAAGTTCTAATCCATTTAATTGAAGAAATTAAAAAACAAAACAACTGCCCTATTGAAGAAGCAGTTCGTCTGGCTTTGAATGAAGTGGTTGGTGCCTATGCTATAGTCATCTTATCGAAAGATAACGAAAGAACTATGATTGCGGCAAGAAAAGGTTCACCTCTTGTGATTGGAATTGGTGAAGATGAATACTTTGTAGCTTCTGATGCAACACCTATCATTGAATACACGAATAATGTAACATACTTAAATGATCAAGAAATGGCCATTATCAAAGACGGAAGTCTTGTGGTTAAAAACTTAGAAAACGTTACTAAAACTCCATTCATTCAAAAACTAGAGTTGGATTTGGAAGACATTGAAAAGGGTGGGTATCCACACTTTATGTTAAAAGAAATCTTTGAACAACCCAAGTCAGTGCGTGATGCCATGCGAGGTCGCCTCGTATCTCGGGAACACCATTTGTTCCTGAGTGGGATTGATCAATATTTGAATCGTTTTTTGAATGCAGACCGTTTAATCCTTGTTGGTTGCGGAACTTCTTGGCATGCAGGTTTGATAGGTGAATACTTATTCGAAGACTTGGCTCGGATTCCTACAGAAGTAGAATATGCATCTGAATTTCGTTACCGCAATCCGATTGTGACAGAAAGGGATGTGGTCATTGCTGTATCCCAATCAGGGGAAACAGCGGATACTCTTGCGGCGATTGAATTGGCAAAGTCCAAGGGAGCACTTATCTTTGGCGTTTGTAACGTGGTGGGTTCTTCCATAGCACGTGCCTCACATGCAGGAGCTTATCTCCATGCAGGTCCCGAGATTGGTGTGGCATCCACAAAGGCATTCACATCCCAAGTATCGATCCTTACCATGATGGCTTTGTATTTAGGTCTAAAAAAAGGTTCTATCTCTTTATCTGATTACCAAACTTTACTTTTAGAATTGGATTCGATTCCAGATAAGGTTTCGAAAATTCTAACTAAAGATGACGACATTCGAAATATCGCTGAAAATTATTACCGTGCATCTAACTTCCTTTATTTGGGGCGCGGTTTTAATTTCCCTGTTGCTCTCGAAGGTGCATTAAAATTAAAAGAAATTTCCTACATTCATGCGGAAGGATATCCTGCCGCAGAAATGAAACATGGGCCCATTGCCCTTATTGATGAAGATATGCCTGTTGTGTTTATTGCAACCAAAGACGGCTCATACGAAAAAGTAATTTCTAATATCCAGGAAGTGAAAGCAAGGAAGGGAAAGGTGATTGCAGTTGTAACAGAAGGGGATACAGATATAAAATCTATGGCAGATTATACATTTGAAATTCCAAAAACAGCGGATGCCCTTGTTCCATTACTTGCTGTCATTCCTTTGCAACTTTTGTCTTACCATATAGCAATCCTTAGGGGATGTAATGTGGACCAACCTAGGAATTTAGCAAAATCTGTGACCGTGGAGTAAACAGTGAATCTCTTATTTGACGATTCGAAAAGAAACCCGTCTCTTGAGCCTCTATCAAGATTTCATTCTTTTTTTGAATGGAACCTTGGTGGTGTCAGTTTACTTGAAAAATTAGAACGTAAATATCCAGGGGCTAAGATTTTTTACAAAGGTCCTGATCCTCACTTTGAAAAACTTATTTTTCAAAGATACCCACATGTTTTACCCGCTAACCTTGATAATTATGATTCGATTTATAGTTCTGATTCTTATCTGCCTTGGGAACTTTTAGGTACAGTCACTTCTATCATCGAGGACATTCTCAATTTAGAAAAAGATTGGAAACGATTTCGCCAAAAGTACAAAGCAAAACAAGCCGGATTTCATATTGTAGGCAAAGAAAAACACCTATACATTCATCCGGGTGCGACTGTTTATCCTGGAGTTGTTTTTGATACAACTCATGGTCCTATCCTCATTGAAGATGGAGCCAAAATTTCCTCATTTAGTTTTTTAGAAGGCCCCGTTTTTGTCGGAAAAAATACTCAAATTGACAATGCTCGTATCACTGGTGGCTGCCTTATTGGAAACCAGTGTCGCATTGGTGGGGAAGTGGAAAACTCAATCATTCTTGATTACACCAACAAACACCATGAAGGTTTTCTTGGACATAGTTTTGTTTCCACTTGGGTAAACCTAGGTGCGTTGTCGACTACGAGTGATTTAAAAAACAATTATGGAATTGTGAAGTTAAAGATTGGTGATTCGATTGTAAACACTGGTACGATAAAATTTGGATCTCTGATTGGTCCCTTTACAAAACTTGCGATTGGAGTGATGTCAAATACAGGAACTGTTTTTGATATTGCGAGTAACGTTGTGGAATCCAGAATCCAAGGTTATGTGCCAGCCTTTACTTGGATCAAACCTGGTGGTCGTTACCGTTTGGAAGAGTTTCTTTTTGATACAAAAAAAATCATGGCACGACGCGGTATGAATCTTTTTGAATTTGAAGAAGAGTATTTGAGAAAATTATACGGAAGTTTTGCGGAGTAAACATGACACCCAGTTTGTTAGAACATATCAATTCTGGAAAAACAGTAGAAATTGATGATTTACGTTTTTTTTATCTGGATGAAGGAAAAGGTGAAGAGACAATCCTTCTTTTACCTGGTTTTTTAACTACATCATATAACTACCGTAAATTGGTTAATTTGTTATCTGCACATTACCGAGTGATTGCACTTGATTTTTTAGGGACTGGATTTAGCACAAGACCTGACGACCCACTTTCGCATAGGTTGCAAGCTCACTATTTGGCTCCATTTTTAGAAAAGGTAGTAGGGGATAAAAAGGTGCATGTTGTCGCGTTTGATTATGCACTTCCCATTCTATGTTTTACTTTTAAAGAACACGCAAATCAATATAAGTCCTTATCCATTTTAGGTGGATTTATGAATTTGCCAAAGTTTCGTTTTTATTTTCCCCTTCATTTCCTTCGTTTGCCTCTAGTTGGAGAAGTGTTTTCCTTTTTGTTTCGCCCACCGCTCCTTAGGTTGATATATAAATTATTCCTGGTAAATAAAACTCATCAGCTTTCGTATGAATGGGAAAAGACCATGTATCATTTGTTATTTGAAGGTAAGGCGCGCAAAAACACTTTAGAATTTATTCGAAACGTGGATCGTTCGACCCATGCGCTTCGCGAAATCGAAGAAGGTGCAAAAAACTTTGTGGGTCTTCGTCAAATTTATATCGGTGAGGAAGATTTCCGTATTTCTCCCAACCAAACCGAGTATATGAAAGAAACTCTTAGGACAAGTAGCCTTGTTTTTTTACCTGCAAAACATCTTCCGATGGAAGAATGTCCTGAAGTGATTTTTGAAAAACTACATTACTTTGTAGATTCCTTCTCACATAAAAAAACAAAAACCTTTCATTTTAACAAACAGAACAAGGATTAATATGGAAAGAATCATCTCCAAAACAAACCCGCAATCCTCTGAATTTGTAGCAAACCGTACAGCATATTTGGAAACTATTGTACCAATTCGCAAAATTATCGATAATGTGAAGTTAGGTGGTGGAAAAAAGGCCCTTGAAAAACATAAATCAAGAGGGAAACTCACTGCTAGAGAAAGAATTGCAGAACTTATAGATGCGGGAACTGAGTTTATGGAGATTTGTGGTTTGGCAGGAGAAGGTGTTTATTCGGATCCCGTTCCTTCTGCTGGAATCATCACTGGAATTGGTAAAGTGGAAGGTGTCGACTGTATGATTGTTGCCAATGATGCCACAGTCAAAGGAGGAACTTATTATCCTCTTACGGTCAAAAAACATGTTCGCGCTCAAGAAATTGCCGAAAACAATTCCCTTCCTTGTATTTATTTGGTGGATTCTGGCGGGGCATTTTTACCCATGCAAGATGAAGTGTTCCCAGACAAAGATCACTTCGGACGTATTTTTTTCAACCAAGCACGAATGAGTGCCAAAGGAATTTCACAAATAGCAGTTGTTATGGGGTCTTGCACAGCAGGTGGAGCCTATATTCCTGCTATGTCTGACGAGTCTGTGATTGTTAAAGGAAACGGAACTATCTTTTTAGGTGGTCCACCACTTGTCAAAGCAGCCACAGGTGAGGTTGTCACCGGGGAAGAGTTAGGTGGTGCTGATGTTCATTGCCGTGTGTCTGGTGTAACAGACCATTATGCCGAAGATGATTTTCATGCTTTGGAAATTACTCGTTCTATCATTAAAAATATAAACTCAAAAAAAGATTCACAACCCAAAGAAACAGAAGAACCACTATATCCCATTGAAGAAATTTATGGGATCATCGAAAGAGATTCTAAAAAGTCTTACGATCCAAGAGAGATCATTGCAAGGATTGTGGATGGATCTAGATTTCATGAATTTAAAAAACTATATGCCACAACCATTGTGACTGGGTTTGCCGAAGTGTATGGATATCCTGTTGGGATCATTGCCAATCATGGGGTTCTATTTTCTGAGTCAGCGCTGAAGGCATCTCATTTTATTGAACTTTGTGACCAAAGAAGAATTCCACTTTTATTCCTCCAAAACATCACAGGGTTTATGGTAGGGAAAAAATACGAAAACAATGGGATTGCTCGGGACGGCGCCAAAATGGTAAATGCTGTTTCTACAACAACAGTTCCTAAGTTAACGATTGTTACGGGTGGATCTTACGGTGCTGGAAATTATGGAATGTGTGGTCGTGCCTTCGCCCCTGAATTTTTATGGATGTGGCCCAATGCTCGAATCTCTGTAATGGGAGGAGAACAAGCTGCCAATGTTCTTTGGACTGTGAAGAAAGACCAAAAAGAAGCGGCAAAAGAAACAGTGTCGGCGGACGAAGAGGCCATATTTAAAAAGCCGATTTTAGAAGATTATGAAAAAAAATCATCAGCGGTATATAGTTCTGCTCGTCTTTGGGATGATGGAATCATTGATCCTGCTGATACAAGGAAAGTTTTAGGAAGAGCATTGTCCATTTTAAGCCAAAGAAAGGAAGAAAGAAAACCATTTGGTGTCTTTCGAATGTAATTTTTGACTTTTCATTCTCCTTCGAAATGCAAACTCATTACAAATGATCATCCACGAGAAGTCATCCAATCAAGTCGCTATCATCACCATTGAGGGTGAGGTTGATTTGTACAATGCAAAAGAATTGAAAGACATTCTGGATGATAAAATGCGGACACACCAATATGAGATCGTTGTGAATTTGGAAAAAGTTCCGTTTATGGATAGTTCTGGAATCGGGACACTTGTTACTGCTATGTACAAACTAAAAAAATACCACGGAAACTTAAAGGTTTGTAGCGTTCACGGATCGGTAGCTAAAGTATTTAAACTCACTGGAATGGAAAGTCATTTAGAAGTGTTTGATACGGAAGAAAATGCCGTAATTTCTTTAGTGAATGAAAGGGAATCTGCCGACTAATGAGAGTTTTATAACGATATACTAGTTTTATTAACAAACAAGTTTCGTAATTAAGGTAAATGTAAACCCAACTTCACTTTTTCCATTACTTCTTTTCCTTCTAAACTTTCTAAAATATACAAAGCAAATTCAAAAGCAGAACCAGGGCCAATGCTCGTATGGATATGGTTATGTGATTCGATTCTTTTTCCGGTATACATTCCCCCTTTTCCTTTAGCTAAATCATCGGCAGAAGGAAAGGCCGTATATGGATCATCACCGGAGATAATGTCTAAATATCTGAGCACACTGGGAGCCGCACAAATGGCTCCAATCATTTTTGATTGTTGATGGAATGATTTTAGAATCGAACTAATTTCTGGATCTTTCATGAGTTGTTTGGTTCCTTCGAGTCCACCCGGAAGAAGGATGGCATCAAATTCACTGGGAATGATTTCTGAAAAAGTTTTGTCTGCTAAATGAAGAGTTTTTCTTGCGGCAAGGATGGGATCTTTGGATTTTCCGCCGGATACCACTTCGACATTTCCTCTTCTCAAAACATCAATGAGGATGATGGCTTCCATTTCTTCAAAGCCAGGACAGAGAGGGATAAAAACTCGTTTTGCCATAAAAAGACTAGTTTACCTTTGTACAAAATGTTCAAGTTTTTTTGTAAAAAAACGATCCCAAGAAATGAGAACTTTCCTGGAACTTTTCGGGTCTTATATATTAGGAGAGAGTGTTAATTGTCTATGACTTTAAAAAAATCGAATCCTTTACGTTACTTAGCAGTTGCTTTTAGTTTTTTACTGTTGGGAACATTTTTGTCTCCCATTCTTACTTGCGGAAATTCTACCGAAAATCCTCTGCAATTAAAAGCAGACGGTGGAGAAAAATTATCCCCAGCCCAAACACAAGCAGTGGCTTTGGAAGATGCCTTCCAAGAAGTTTTTGATAAAGTTTCTCCCAGTGTGGTTTCGATTGCCACAGAAAGGACAGTCAATGTCCAACAACATCCGTTTTCGGGAGACCCATATTTTGATCATTTTTTTGGACGCCCTGGTGGTGGATCGGGTCGTGTGATGAAACAAAAACAATCAGGTCTAGGATCGGGAATTGTTCTTAACGAAGATGGTTATATTATGACGAACCACCATGTGATCAAAGACATGGACAAACTCACAGTGAAATTTAAAAATCAAAAGACCTTTGATGCCAAACTCATTGGTTCTGATGAAACAATGGATATCGCCTTACTCAAGATAGATGCTCCGAAGGGTACGCTTCGTCCGATTGTACTTGCGGATTCCAATAAAGTCAAAGTAGGAAACTGGGCCATTGCCATTGGTGCCCCACTCGGTTTTGAACATTCCTTTACAGTCGGGGTTGTTTCTGCGGTACAACGGGGAGGGATTGATTCCTCAGGTTTATCCTACATCCAAACCGATGCTGCCATCAACCAAGGAAATAGTGGAGGCCCACTCCTCAACATCCGAGGGGAAGTGATCGGGATCAATCGTATGATTGCTTCACAATCAGGCGGCTCCGTGGGAATTGGATTTACCATTCCTATCAATGAAGCACGGAGAGTGGCGGAAGAAATCAAAACCAACGGGAAAGTCACTCGTCCTTGGATTGGTGTGGGTCTTGATGCTGTCAGTGAAGAAGATATGGAACAACTCAAACTCAAAGACACAAAAGGTGCGATTGTCCGACAAATCATCAAGGGATCTCCTTCAGACAAAGCCGGATTAAAACTTTTTGATGTGATTGTAGAAATGGGAGGAAAAGAAATCCAAACACCAGAGGAACTCATTGGTTTTGTGAGGTCTTCAAAAATTGGAAAACGAATCGAGATAAAAATCATTCGAAATAAAAATGAAATCTTGACTTCCATCACTCCAGAGCAGAAACCCAATTGAGGTGAGTTTAAGAGAAGATTGGATCCAACCGGGCGAAGATGAACCGAGCCTTCGCCCCACAAAATTATCTGAATTTATAGGACAAAAAGAGGTTTTAGCCAATCTTTCGGTTTATGTAGAGGCGGCTCGGAAACGAAAGAGCCCCCTCGACCATGTTCTTATTTCCGGTCCTCCTGGCCTTGGAAAAACCACTCTTGCCAATATCATTGCCAATGAGCTTGCCGTGGCCTTCACACCCACATCCGCTCCTGCTATTTCCAAAGGTGCGGATCTTGTTCGTTTTTTAACTTTACTCAAAACCAACGAAGTCCTTTTTATCGACGAAATCCACGGCTTTATCAAAAAACAAGAAGAGTTGCTCTATCCTGCGATGGAGAACTTCTTTGTGGACCTTGTGGTAGGCGAAGGAGTCACTGCCAATGCCCTCCAGATCCAACTCCAACCCTTTACCCTTGTCGGTGCCACCACTCGCTCTGGGCTTGTGAGTGAACCCTTAAAGTCACGGTTTGGAATCCATCTCAAACTGGATTTTTATACTGATGGGGAAATGCAAATCATCGTGGATCGTTCGGCAAAACTCCTTGGAGTTTCTCTGGGAGATGGGGTGGCTTTAGAGATTGGAAAACGAAGCCGCAAAACTCCAAGGATTGCCAATCATCTTTTGAAACGAGTTCGGGACTTTGCAGAAGTTCGCAATGAAACTTCTGTTAGTTTAGAAACTTGCAAGTTTGCTTTCGAAAGGATGGGTGTGGACCATTTGGGCCTCGATGCCGTGGATCGCCAAATTTTGGACATTCTCATCCATCGTTACGGTGGTGGGCCTGTGGGAATCAAACCCATTGCGGTGGTTCTTGGGGAAGAAGAACGCACTTTAGAAGACACCTACGAACCATTTCTTGTCCGGGTGGGTCTCATTGACCGCACACCACAAGGGCGAGTGGCTACGAAAAAAGCTTACGAACATTTGGGAATTGTGTATACTGGAAATATCGGGGAAAATCGCGAAAATGGCCCAACTCTCTTTTGATTTCCGGTTACCTGAAAAGGAAGAAGGGGAACGTAGACTTTTCTTCGCCTTCACCTTTGTCATCCTCATTGCCTCCTTTGTCCTCGCACACCTCATCACAAGGAATATGCTTTGGAAGATGATGGCTGAAGAACAAGCCGCTGAAATGTTAGGGCCCAAAGAACAGGAAAAAATTTACGAAGTTCTTGTCGAACAGCAGTTTATCAACCCAGACAAAAAAGATGAATACAAAGCCCTCTCTAACAAGGATTCGTCGGGCGGTGGTGGCCTCACGGAAAAACAAGGATTCCATACTCTCACACAATTTCGTGAATTCATCATGGGAAGTTCTGCATCCACTCCAAGTAAAGCCCAACCCAAATCAGAACAATCCAAAGAAGAAGAACTTTTTGAAGTAGGGATTTTTAAAGCAGATCCCAAAACCAATTCCAATGCCGAAGAAAGTCCGAACCAGTCCGCAAGTTCTGGGCAAATGACAAAAATTCCGTTTAACTATAGGTTCCAACAAGACTTTTTGTTCCGTTGGGACGGTGCCAAAGCTCTTACGATTCCCACCAAACAATTAGCAGGTTATTATTACTTTAAAAACATGTTAAAACGAATTGAGGAATCTTTTGCTCCTCCTGGTGGTGGAAACTATGCTTACCGAGACATGGCAGGTGTTGTCGCACGAGAAGGAATCAAAGAAGGGGAAACCAAAGTTTTATTTATGTTAAGCGAACAAGGCCAAGTTTTGGATGTTCGTTTGGTGACCTCACAAGGGCAAGTGGTGGTAGACCAAGCTTGTATGGATTCGATTCGAGGGCAAAATTTTGGCCCCGTTCCGGAAGAAGTGAAATCCAAAGGTCTTATCTTTGGAATCAACTTCATCTTTCCTGGAATGAGATATTATCGTTAGCGTTTACTTTACTCTGTCACAAGAGTACAACCGTATTCTTTAGAAAGGAATTTGGCTGTATTGGTTCGTCCTAGTCCCTTCACTGTCACAGACATATTTTCCTTGTCTAATTTGAATTCGCTAATGGGAACCCACTGACGTGCAAAGTCATGGCACTGTTCTTCGGAAAGTTGCATCACAAAGTAACAACTACAATATTCTTTGGAATAAAAACTAGAAATAATGGATGGGAAACTAGAAAGATGTTTCCAGTTCCATTGTGCCCAAAACAAAATAAATAAAAACAACAATGATAGGATCACAGAAATTTTTCTTTTCATAAGATTACCGAATTACCGACTCTTTCACTAATTTTAAAAAATCATTTTTGATAAACGCTTTTTCGCGATCATCACCAAACCGAACAATGATTAAATCAAGGCTTGGAATTACATACAACATCTGTCCCCAGTGACCAAGGCCTGCAAAGGTATCTTTTGGGGCATCGGGCCAAGGTTCGTGAACTCCTCTTTCGGGAACACCTGTATTGGCATACCAGTGGGCAGTATAATTGTCTTGGTCTAAATCCTCGGAATATGGTGTGGTTTTATATCCAGGGGCAGGTGTTCTTGTAAACTGAACCCAACCCTCAGGTAACAAACGTTCACCGTTCCATACTCCATCGTTTAAATATAAATAACCAATTTTTGCTAAGTCTTTGGCAGTCATATAAAGATAAGAGGATCCAACGTAAGTTCCAGACCCATCTCGTTCAAAAGTTACATTTGTAATCCCAAGAGGTTTGAATATTTTTTCAAAAGGCAGTTTGTCGTATTCCTCAGCACCATATACTTTTTTGAGAATGGCAGAGAGGATATTGGTATCACAACTGGAATAGTAAACCTGGGTTCCTGGTTCTGCACGGAGTGGAAGGCCTGCACAGAAGGCTCCCATGTCTTTACGTCCTCTGGTATACAACATAGCAATCACAGAAGATTTTAAGGGGCCACTTTCATATCCTTCTTCTGCAGCAAGTCCAGAGGACATATTGAGAAGATGTCTAATTGTAATTTTTTTATGAGCTTCATCACGACTCAGTGGTTCGTAATGGTAATAACCGGGATCGTCTAACTTAACAAGACCCTCTTTGACAGCAATTCCATACATGGTTTGTAAAATACTTTTAGAAACAGACCAAGTTAAATGAATTTTGTCTTCGGAAAAGTTCCTTGCGTATTTTTCATAAATGAGTTTTCCATTTCTTAAAATCACCAACGCATCGGTTCGTCTTCCTTTGCGATCGGTTTCATCTCCAGTTCTTGTGAAAGCATATTCTTCTACTAACCCTAGTTTAGTGGAAGATACTCCTACGGATTCAGGTGAGACAACTTTCCAGTTGGGATTTGGCCATTCTGGTTTCAATCGGGGTTTTAATGTGGTTATTTCTGGTTCACCACCAAAAGGGGAGAGGTCTTTGCCGCAATGTACAAAGGTTAATAAAAGTAGAAAGATAAGGCTTCGTTTCATAGAATTCCTGATTCAGATTCGTTTCAGAATTCTATGCGAGTATTTATCGTTTGAAAAGGAAAAAAGAAAATGGTTACGCTTTTTCTGCGTATCCTTTAAGTTTTTGTACCATAGAAAAAAGTCCGTTCCTTCGTGAGATCGAAAGAAACTTTGCAAGACCTACTTCTTCGATAAAACCGAGTGAGGCATCCGCTATATCTTTGGGAGATTGTCCTGAAAAGACGCGTATTAAAATGGCGATTAGACCTTTTGTGAGAGCTGTGTCACTATCCGCATCGAACTCCAATCTTCCGGCTTCCAATTTTGGTGCTACCCAAACTCGGGATTGGCAACCTGGGACTATATATTCTTCTGTTCGTTTTTCATCGGGATAAGGGGGAAGTTCTTCACCCAACTCAATTAGGTATTGGAATTTTTCTTCCCAGTCGGTTAGATCAGAAAACTCTGCTATGATTTCTTTTTGAATTTCTTCTATCGACTTACTCATGTTTGGTGCCTGGTGTTGGAATTTCAACAAACTTATCCTTTTTTCTCATGTAGAATTGGTTAAAGTTTGCATTAGTTAGATTTTTTATTTCCACTCGATTGACAGTGGAGACAGTGAGTTCATACAATTCTCCATTCGATTTAAAAAAATAATCCATCCGGAGTTTTTCTTCTAATACATATTCTACATCTTTCCAAATTAGTTTTTTGGATTCAAAATCTACATACAAACATTCTGGAGGTTTGACGAGAACATAACAAAATTCGCCGGCTTTGGGTACACCTTTATAAAACAATCCACAGTTGGAAAAAAAAACGGAAATCAAACCAATAAACAAAATAGCGACCGTTAGACGCATGGATTGGGATATAGAAAAAATATTGGAAAATGTAAAAAGGAAAATTTTCATTCTATTTTTTCCGGTGTTAAATCCAATTTGGTTTTCGTTCCTGGTTTTTCAGAAACCATCTTAGCCACAAGAAGTGGGATCTCAGGATTTTTTTTGCCTGAAGAAAGATAAAACTCTTCTAAGAGATCGATTCCTTTTTGCGAAAGGTTTTGTAAGTGAAAGATTGTCGCTTCGGTGATAATAGAAGTTTCTGTAATTCGATCTGGATTGTTCGACTTAGCTTGTCTAAGCAGAGACAAAGCGCCTACATAATCTTTTTTATAAAACTTTCCAAGTCCTCGTAAAAAATTCTCTTCTCTTGGAGTGAATTGGATTCCCGCTTTGTACGTTGGGTCTTTGGTTATGGTGATGAGTTTATCAAGACCTGTTGCATCACCAGCTAACATAGTATTGAAGGTGAGTAACCAAATATAAACAGTTTGGAATTCGGGAGAAAGTTTGGAACGGTCTAAATTTCCGTATTCCGCAATCAAAACTTGCGGCCGTTTGACTTGGCGATGTGTTTCCCCTAAAAACAACAATACTTTGTTATTTTCCCAATCGGTAAATGGGGAAGAGGAAAAAGATTCGGCAGTCCTTGCATTCCAAAATATAGAATCCAATGTGGAATCTGCAAGAACAGATGATCCAATGAAGTTTTTAAACTCGGATCCTAAGTGCAAAATCAAACTATCGTGGTCAAAATAAATTCCGATTCGATAAAGGTTCCAATACAAACTCCTTGCAATCAAATGAAAGGCAACAGGATCGGTTGGATCTTTTTCTGAGTAGGTTGTGGCAATGGATTGGAAATCTTCTATATCTTTTTCTTTGAGATTTCCTGATTTCCAGAGTTCGATTGTTTTTTCTTTGGTTTTTTCTGCTCTGACACTTTGGTCTTTTGCAAAAAGAAAATAAATTTCTTTTCTATAGGTAAACCCTAACACGGACAGACCAAGCGCTAAAACCAATAGAAATAGCGGTGTCTTTGATTTCTTCTTTCTGTGTGGTTCGTACCGGGAGTAAATCGCCATCGTTGGTTCCCATTTTTTTTTGCCCTCCCCACTTGACACGGCTTTTTCTTTGTGATTTAGTGAGAAGGGTATGGAAGATGACTTTTTAGATGATGACGAATTCGATGCAGATAGCCTCAACGAAGACGTCGTAACGTATGCTTGTGAGGATTGTGACCACCGTTGGGAAGCCGAAGGGGAGGACGAATACCTCGATTCTTGGGAATTGATCTGCCCTATGTGCGGATCTTCGAATATCACCGAACTGTAATTTGTCTTATTTTCAGTATATTTTTGGTTTTTTAATTCTGCCTTCGTTCCTTTGGGGAGAAACCTCAGGTTTTTCAACCCTCTATGCCGAATTTAAAAAAGGAAATTACGCTACTGTTTCCAAAGGGTCCCTACAATACTTAAACGGACCTGAGAATGAGAAGGATCCTCGGATTTTTTTCCTTTATGTTTCTACAGAAGAAAATTGGGCACAACTTAAGACTAAGGTGGTTCGTGATGTTCCACCTAACTTTCGATCATCGGTTCACTATTGGAACGCAATCTATTTGTTTATGGAACGCGCTCTTGTGTTTGGCGACTCAGATTTACTCATTGAATGGGGAAAAGATTTCCAAAAATTTGGAAAAACAAGCCCCAAGTACAATGATGCGCTTCTTTTATACGGACTTGGTCTTATGGATCTAAAAAATGAATCAGAAGCAAAAAAAGTATTTTCTGAAATTGAATCAAACTCTCCCTCCAAACACGTGTTATCGCAGTTAGAAGAGATTAAATCCTCAGGTAAATAAATGAAAGGATTACGTGTATCACAGGGAAAGTGGAAGGGAAAAGAAATTCCATCACCATCCGATGTTTCTGGACATTTGAATTTTACCAATAGCCTCGTCAAAAAAGCTATTTTTTCCTTAATGGATTCACGTTTGCTTTCTTGGGGTCTTAGTTTTGAATCTGTTTTGTTTTGTGATTATTTTGCAGGAAGTGGTCAAATTTCGGCCGAAGCCTATAGTTTATCAGTACATAGACTTCTCACTTATGAATTGGATCAAACTAGGTTTAGGCAACTTCACTCTCTTTTTCGTGGACTAACCCAAGTACAATTGTTTCGAAAAGATGCAACCAAACACGCATTAAAGTGGGAATTGGGAGAAGAGTCGGCTTATATCTTTTATTTGGATCCACCTTACACGTATTGGTCGGAAACTCCTACTCGTATGAAAGTGATGTTAGAAGGATTATATGCTTTTTGTTTATCTTTACAAAAACCTTTCCTAATTTTATGCCAAATCCCTGAACACCAACCAATCGATAAAATTTGGTCAGAGGTTCCTCATAAAGTAAGAGAGTATGGTAGTCATTTTATCATAGAAACTGGTTTCGAAAATGTCGAGACTCCCCAATCTTAAAAAAAACAATTTAAATTTTCGATTCACTGGTAAGTTATTTTTCCAATTTATATTTATCATTGGAATCTTTTTTTGTAATTTTACACTCAGCGCTTTACCAACTTACAAAGAAGTAAAATCACAATACCTTCCTTCTGACATACAAGTGTTTGATCGAACAGGGGAACTCATCCAAAGATACCGAATCAGAAATGATTACCGTTCAGAAGAATGGACCGAATATCAAAAACTTCCCAAGTTCTTAATCGATTCTGTGATTCATGCAGAAGACAAACGATTCTTTGAACATACTGGTATTGATTCAAATGCACTTGTATCTTCTTTCTTTGGGAATTTGAAAGGACAAACATTACGAGGTGGATCGACGATTTCGATGCAGCTTGTTTCTCTTTTGGATCCAGAACTAAAATCCTCTGCATCCAAAAGAAAAACTTTTTTCCAAAAAATCAAACAAATCCAAAGGGCAGTAGAGTTAGAAGAAACTTGGACTAAGGAAGAAATTTTTACTGCCTATATCAATTTGATTTATTTCAGAGGGGAGTTAAAAGGAATTACATCTGCAAGTAAAGGGCTTTTTCGAAAATCTCCTGATGCTCTCACACCTAACGAAACATATTTACTCGCGGCCCTCATACGTTCCCCTCAAAGTCCCATTGAAAAAGTAATCAAACGAGTTTGTTTACTTAAAAAAGAAAAAGATGGTGTCAGTGACTGTGAATCAATTTCCCAATTTGTTAGGGAAAGTCTGTTTCGAAGTTTAGATTATCCTCAATACCCATCCTTTGTTCCACTATATACAAAAACTTTTTTAGATGCTTTAGCTGAGAAACAAAACAAAGATGAGTTTAAAAACAATTCACAATTGAACTCATCCTTGTCTTTAACCTTTCAAAGAAAAGTGGAAGAGATCCTAAAACGAAATGTAAAAACACTGACCGACAAAAATGTAAAAGATGGGGCTGTGGTTGTGATCGACAATCGCACAGGCCAAGTATTGGTTTATGTTCCAAATATTGGGGAGGAAAGTTCAGTATCCAAACTTGATCTCATTCGAAGCAAAAGGCAAGTGGGTTCCACTTTAAAACCTTTTGTTTATGCACAAAACTTTGAAGAAAATAAACTGACACCCGATTCCATTCTTTCGGATTCGCCGGTGGGCATTCCCGTTTACCAAGGAATCTATCGGCCGTTAAATTATGATAAATCCTATAAAGGAAATGTTACGGTTCGTGAAAGCCTTGGTTCTTCCTTAAATATCCCAGCTATCAGGGCATTGTCATTTTTAGACATCAATGAATTTATTTTGGTATTAGAAAGACTAGGAATCACTGGGCTTCGGTATCCTGAATTTTATGGCCCATCTTTGGCTCTCGGAACAGCCGACATCACTCTTTTAGAGTTGACCAATGCTTACCGAACCTTAGCCAACGGAGGAATGTATTCCGAATTAAAATTTGATCTTTCCCAAGAATTGACTAGTCCAAGAAAGGTGTTTTCGCCTAAATCAAGTTATCTGGTGTCTGAAATCCTTTCCGATCGAGAGGCTAGGTCTCTCGGATTTGGATGGGATAATTTTTTATCTACTTCTTATTATACCTCTGTTAAAACGGGAACAAGCCAAGATATGAGGGACAATTGGTGTATTGGTTATTCAGAATTTTTTACCGTAGGAGTTTGGGTAGGAAATCCCACAGGAAGTCCTATGTTAGATGTATCGGGAATTACTGGTGCTGCTCCTGTTTGGCGAGAGACAATGGATTTATTTCATGAATCACTAGGTTCTCAACTAAATCCACCACAAGAGATAAGTTCTGATGATTCAAATTCCAGTTTTACATCGTCTAAGGAGAGTAGGATAGAGAGGACAAAGACAACAAGGATCCTTACACCTGTGAATGGAAGTATCTTTGCATTGGATCCAGATATTCCTTTAGGTCGCCAAAAAATCCTCTTTACATTCAGTTCTTACGATGTTTCGTATTCTTATTATTTAAACGATGAAAAGATTGGCTCTGCCGGAGGGCCTTACCTCTGGGATCCAAAGAAGGGAGAATATCGTTTGCAAGTAAAAGATAGAGATGATAAAGTTTTATCTCTTTCTTTATTTGAAGTTCGGTAACAACAAATGCCAAAACCAATCAAATACAAACATAAATTCACACAACAGGTAGTCTGGGGTGAGATGGATGCTTTCGGTCACGTAAACAATGTTACGTATGTTAGATACTTTGAATCTGCTAGGGCCGATTATTTTACCAAAGAAGGATTGTGGGACTCACCATTAAAACCAGTGAAAGCTGGGCCTGTGTTAACACATCTCGATATGGATTATCGCAAACAAGTTGTTTTTCCTGCTACGTTAGAGATTACCTTGGAAGTCGAATCCATATCTTCTAGAGCATTCACTGTGATTTGTTCCATGTGGAATGAAAACGAAGAATGTGTATTAACAGGAAATGCTGCCTTTGTCTGGTTTGATTTTGAATTACAAAAAACTTCCGCTCTTCCCGAATATTTTAAAACAAAATTTGGATCTAACCATTTGGTATGAATAAACAATCCTTCCAAGAACGATTTAAACTTGATGATGAGGTGATGAAGATTTCAAGGATCTGCCTCATTGTTTTTTTTAGTTTTATAGGTTTTGGAGTTTTTGCCCCTACAATTGAGTTGGGATTGTATGATCCTAAATGGATCCGTATTTTACATGCCTCTGTCACCTTTGGATTTTTTATAGCCACCTATTTTTCAGATTGGGTTCGTAAACAAATCCAATCCATCATGCTTTTTTTCTTTTATACGATGAGTGCGCATTCTCTCATTTTACTTTATTGGAATTCACTTTACATAGGTTATCTGGTAGGAATGATTTTGGTTCTTTCTTGTATTGGAGTGAGTTTTGTTGATCGTCGCTCCCTTGTTTCATATTTGGGAACAATCACTTCTGCGGGAATACTCATAGGTATTTATACAAAAGAACCTCAGGTAGATTTACCACTTTATCTTTCTGCAATCATTACACCGGCGCTCGTTTCTTATTTAACACTAAATATACGATTAAGTTCTGTTGAAAAACTTAGGATCTCTGAATCCCAACTCAAAGGGTTTCAAGACCGAATGTTAAATGAACTTGAATTGGCAAACGAAACTCAATCCAATTTAGTTACGACCGAGTGGCCAAAAACAAAAGGTCTTCGTCTACATTCTTTTTTCAGGTCTTTTGGGCAAGTAGGTGGAGATGCTATTAGTTATTTGGAAAGAGAGGATGGAAAGTTGGCCCTTTTTTTTGCCGACGTATCTGGTCATGGAATTGCCTCTGCTATGGTTTCTGCAATGGCAGTTCTCGCTTTTAAAATTCATGGAAACCAAAACGAACCTTCAACTTGTTTAAAATCAATTCATACCGACTTGCAAACGTTAGTGCCAGGCAATCATATTAGCGCTTGTGTACTCTTTGTGGATACTGATACAAAAGAAATTCGATATTCCGTCGCAGGCCATCCCCCTCTTGTCAGGATGGAAAAAGATTCTGATCCAAGTTTTATAGAAGGCATGGGCACTCTTATTGTTTCTTATTTGAAACCAAACTTAAAAGATTTTACGATCACACCAAATTCAGGAGACCGCATTTTACTCTATTCTGATGGAATTTTGGAAGTTTTTAATGAGGTTGGAGAGATTTATGGAGACGAACATTTACTCTCCTCTATAAAAAATCATTCTGACAAAAAAGGTGAAGAATTTTTAAATGCTCTATATGAGGACTCCATGTCATTTTCGGCAAAACGAATTTCCGACGATATGAGTATGTTACTATTGGAAATTTTATGAATTTGTTGTTAACTCCATTTCTTTGGTTCAAAAAAGAGTTCATTCCTTTTCGAACATTAGACCGTTATTTATTTTTAGATTTTTTCAAAACATTTATTGGAACTCTCATCATGTTAACATCGATGATTGTGATTTATAAGTTCACTGATGTGATGAAGTATTTGGTTTCTTCCAAAGTGAACCAAGCACATGTGTATCTTCATGTTTTATATTCTTTGCCATCGATGGTGGATCAAGTTGTCGCACCGGCATTGATGTTTTCCGTTTGTTTTGTAATCGGCCAATTTAGTGTAAACAAAGAGCTTGTGGCGATGATGGTGGCAGGGGTTTCTTTTATTCGAATCATTACACCCATTTTGTTTTTTGGAATTTCAATGTGGCTCATTATGACTTTGTTTGGACAAACCGTAGTCATTCCTGCAAACAAAAAAGCACAAATTGAATATAGCATAATGGCAAAGGGTTCTAACCGTTTGATCGATTTTGTTTACCAATTGCATATCAAGGGAAAAAAAGGATTTTATTACGTCTATTGGATCGATGAAAAAGAAAACACTGTGAAAGGTGGATTCAATTATATCGAAATCACTCCAGATGGTCACCCTACGTACACTGTGTCCTCACAGAAGGCAAAGTTCATTCCATCCCCACATAGTTGGGTTTTGTATGATGCAGAAGAGGTTCGATTTAACGAAAACTTAGAGTTGGTTTCCCGAACCAAATATGCAGAAAAAACTTATGATTTCCCGGAGGATTTAGCTTACTTTTCTAAACCAGTTCGTAATCCCGAAGAGATGAATTTTTTTGAATTGGCCGATGAAATAGATTCAAGGATTACCAAAGGAATTCCTTTTCGCAATGTCATCATTCAACAACATATGGCGTTTGCAATGCCTCTTATGTCTTTTGTTGTAGTGGCTCTTGGAGCACTTGCCGGTGCTATCACCAAACGTTCTGCAGGTGTGGCAAGTCTTGGTTTAACTATCGCCGTTGTTTTGTTATATTATATTTTGAATTCGACTGCCAAAACTTTAGCGGAAAATGGTGCCTTACCGATTTGGATCGGTATGTGGATGACACCAGTGATTTTTACTTCGGCAGCTTATTTTTTGTATCGACGAATGAATATTTAATTTTCAGTTAAAAACACTCGTTTGTAAAGATCCGTTTGTAAAATGCCTTTCGGATCATACTTTTTCTTTAAGGAATAAAACCGTTTTAGATTTTCTTTTGGAAAATACGATTCCATCACACGTTTGCGAAGAGTGGAGTCTTTTGCAAAATAAAACCTTCCTTTGTGTTTTAAAACAATTTCATCCATTTCATGACAAAGGGGCCATAGTTTTTCTTTGGTTCCTTTAGTAACTGGAAAATCCATCGCCATAGAAAATCCATCCACTGCATGAGTCAGTAAAAACGGATCAGGTTTGTGTTTTTTGAAAACAGATAGGTAGTTCACAATTCCACGTTCTTGGCATACAGTAAAAATTTCACGAAACGCTTGTTTTGCGTTTTCCTTTGGAATGAACACTTGGTATTGAATCATCGAACCTGGTTTATAAACAAATTTCCAATTAGGAACATAGTCCAAAAGGAATGCATATTCTGCATGACCTTGGTAATAGGCTTTATTGTTTACGAGAATACTCGCAATACATTTAGCCAAATTGACGAGTCGCATTCCTAAATTAAAACTAAAGGGACGCATAAGGATCCACATCCACTTTTTAGGAATCAAATAGAATAGACGAGAAGGAAGGTGTTGTCTTTCTAGCAGGCAGTTCCCTGGAAAGTCTGGATCTTCTCCTTCTTTTAGGTTGGTGGCTTTGTGAATTTGGCCCCTGCCCATAGATTTTCCCGATGCAAAGGCATCTATCCATCCTACTAAATAATCAGAAGTTTTATAGTGTTCTTCGAAATAAGCGAATAGTTCATCGAAGTTTCTGACATACACGGGATCAATTTTCATTTTTCCTGCATAGATTGGTTTCATTTTGATTTGAACTGTCAAAAAGCAACCTAACATTCCAAAGCCGGAAATTGCAGAATAAAACAAATCGGTATTTTTTTTAGGAGAACAAACTAAAATATCTCCTTTGGCAGTCAGGAAGGTAAACTCTTTAATGTGTTCGCCAATGGTTCCTACTTTAAAGTTGTTTTTTCCATGAATGTTCATAGAAAGTGCCCCACCTAAGGTTGGCATCATAGTTCCAGAAACCACTGGTGGCCAAAAACCATTTTCGATTCCAGTTTCCCAAAGATCTTTGATCCGAGCACCAGATTGTACGGTCATCACACCTGTTTTCAGATTAAAATCTAAAACTTTATTAAAACGAGTGAGATCTAAAACAACTCCTTCAGTATTCGTGGATGCGTCACCATAACTGCAACCGCCGCCGCGTAACGCAACTTTGGTGCCGGTATGATTGGCCCAAACAAAAAGTTCTTTGATTTCTTCTTCTGTTTCTGGTCGAAACACTGGTGAAAGAGAAAAAGAACTCATTCCCCATGCTTCCACTTTTTCCTTATTAGGAACTTTAATTTCAGGAGCTGATTTAGTTTTTTTAGCGACCATATTATATACTCAGTTTTTTAAAAATGAAATTGGGAATGTTACGAATGATAAGACCAATAAGAGCCCATATCCCAGGCACAAAAGCTTCGTCTTTACCGCTAGCAACGATATTGCGAATTTTTTCTGCTGCTTCTTCTGCAGTGATTGCTTTCATTAATCCTTTTTCAGGAAGTTTGAGGCCTTTAGTCATTTCCGTTAGAACAAATCCAGGTTTAATCGTTGTTACTTGCACATTTGATTCAGACAACCGATTGCGAAGTGCTTCCAGGTATGTATTTAGAGCAGCTTTGGATGTATTATAAACAGGATTTCCTTTTCGACCTCGTTCCCCAGCGATAGAAGAGATTCCTATAATTTTGCCTGATTTTTGTTTAGTGAAATAAGTGGCAACGGGATTTAAAAAGGCGACAGCTCCTAGTAAATTAACATTTAACATTTCCAAATCTTTGGTCGTATTGTATTCGTTAGGAGAAATTTCTGGCATTACACCAGATGCAAAGTACACTTCGTCCACTCCGCCAAGTAAACTCACTGCTTTGTCAAAAGTTTTTTCGGCTGCGGAAAACTTTGTCACATCATAGACCAAAGGAAAGGCTCTTTTCTCTTTTCCTGAATTGGCTTTTTTAGATATGGATTCGAGGGACTTTTCCCTTCTGGCTAAAAGTGCTACGGAATTTCCTGCGTTCAATTCAGCATCTGCTATGGCTTTTCCGATCCCACTCGAGGCACCGACGATGATTATTTTTTTCCCCATGTTTACGTTTTTTTGGTTTAAGCGAATCTGGCAAGTGGTTTCAATAGAGTTGTGCCCGTAATTGAGAGAATCCTGATCGACGGGATGAATCTAATGTATAAATTTCCCGATTTAGCATTTTGTTTGGGGGAATACCGTCTCCAAGATGCCCGGGACGGCTTACTTCAGCACTTAAAACGGTTCTACCAGAAGAATAAACATTCTAAAATTTTAGTGTTTTTTGACGGCAAAAAGGATATTACCTCAGATTGTTATTCAGAAGATTGGGGTGATTTTTCCATCCATTACAGCCATGAAAAAAAAGCAGACGAACTCATCATTGGATATTTGAACTTATGTCCAATACCTTCACAATGTTTGGTGGTATCTTCGGATAAGGAGATCATAAGTTTCGCAAGAAGGCTCCGTGCCAAACGAATGTCCTCAGAAGAATTTTATACAGAGTGGCTGAAAAAGGAAGCTGAAGAGGACGAATCGGAGTTTAACCACCTGAAAGAAGGATTGACACCAAGTTCAGAAACCGATTACTGGGAGAGACAATTCCTTCCTTGATATGTTGTTCAACTCAATCCCATTTTTAATCTTCTTTTCAATCGTTTACTTACTCTATTGGGCCATTCCCAGAGAGTTTCGAAAGTATTTCCTACTTGTTGCCGGGATCAGTTTTTATGCCTACTTTTCCCTCACACTGACCGTTCATTTTCTCATCGTCATCGGTATCAATTATCTATTGTATCGCAAAATCAATTCCACTCCTACAAAGTTTTGGATTGGACTCACTGTATCACTCAATCTAATCAACTTAGGTTTTTTTAAATATATTTATTTTTTCAGTAAGGTACTTGCTGATCTAACGAACTATCCGTTCTTTAAACAGGTTCCTGACCTCATCCATATTGCCTTACCACTTGCGATTAGTTTTTATACATTTCAAGTCATAGCAGCTGCAGTTGATACCTATCGTGATTCTTCCAAACCATTGGTAAAGGTGGAAGATTACTTTTTATTTGTAGCATTTTTTCCAGTGCTCATTGCAGGACCGATCATGAGAATGACCGATTTTTTTCCTAACCTGGACAAACTAACTCCAAGTAAAGAAAAGATGTATCGAGCTTCTTATTTGTTAATGTCAGGTCTTGTTAAAAAAGTTCTTGTGGCAGATCCGATGTCACTCACCATCTCACCAGTGTTTGGTTCACCTGCTGAATACGATTCCTTTTCTTTGTTCATAGCAGGAGTTTGTTATTCGATCCAAGTTTATAGTGATTTTTCTGGACTCACTGACATGGCAAGGTCTGTTGCCTTATTTTTAGGATTTGAAACTCCTGAAAACTTTAAGGCTCCATTTTTTTCAACCTCAGGACGTGAACTTTGGAAACGTTGGCATATCACCTTATCTTTCTGGTTAAGGGATTATATCTATTTTCCACTCGGAGGTTCTCGTAAAGGAGAACTTCGAACTTACTTAAATCTCATCATCATTATGACACTCGGTGGTTTTTGGCATGGTGCTGATTATACTTTTATTTGTTGGGGATTCTATTGGGGTGTAATTCTTGCAGGAGAAAGATACTTCGAAGATAATCTTGGATGGAAACTAACACCGCAAAAAAATAAATTCTTAATTGTGTTAAAGGCCTTAATCGTTTTTATTTTGTTTTCGATTTCTGGGTTAATGTTTCGTTCTAACAATGCAACGAATATGGTGGATCATTTTTACGGAATTTTTACCCACTTTTCTCATAGTTTGGAAGTTATGTTTGTTGGTGGGTCTAACGAATGGTTACTATCTGCTACATCTTTATTGGGACAGGGTTCTTCTTTTCGATTCCAACATATTGAGAATTTGGAACGAATTTTTTATACATCGATTGCTTTGTTATTTTTCCACCATATACAATATGTTCCTGAGTTTTGGGAACGTGTCCGTAAACATGATGTATGGCTTGCTCCTATGCTTGGTGTTGTTACTATTTTCCTTCTCGCCACTCTTTCGCAAGATGGTGGAGAATTTATCTATTATAAGTTTTAGGAGACATTGTGGAATTCATTCGTAACCGATATTTACTTGTCCCGTTTTTTGTTGTATTCCTTACATTTTGTTTGGACAAACTTTTGCTTCTCGAAAATGTTCATACGTATTTTTCAAAGTCGCTTTCCGATATAAATTATATACAAAAACACCAGTTATACGAAGATTTAAAAGTTTATTTGTCTAACAAAAACAGAGACAAGGTATTGGTATATTTTGGAAATTCTCGTGCTTTGTTGTTTGATAATGAATACATTCATAAAAAATACCCAGGTTGGGTGATGTTTAATTTTTCTGTTCCGGGTGGTAAACCTGATTATGTATTACAATGGATGGAAGAGTTCCACAAAGACAATGTAAAACCAGATTTCTTTTTGTTCGATCATTCCGTAGAAATGTATAACTCAGCAGCCACTTTAAAGGTAGATGAAACTTTAACTAACGGACTAAATGTATCCTTTGTATTAAAACATTTTTCATTGTTTTCGACTGATGATATTTCTACATTAATCGCAAAACGTATGTTTCGTGCATACCAATATCGTCCTAAGTTAGAGGTGATCCTTACAAGGGCAAAAAACAAAGAATCGTTTTTATATCCTTACCGTGAGTTACGCGATAATTTAATGGCTAATTTGAATCGAGGAAAAGGTTCTGCGATGACTCCGGGAACTCACCAATCAGTGCTTCCTCCGGAACTATTGAAAAAATCTGCCATAGGAGACTTTCATTCTTATTTAGTTCCTTTTCGGTTTTCTGAGAATATTTTGAGTTTTACAAACCAATCCTTGGAACTGGCAAAACAGCTAGGAGTTCCCTCTGCTGTCATTTGGGTTCGTTTATCTTTGCCTTATATGGACCATATTCGAAATTTAAAAGTTTCTGTGGGTGATGGAAAGGAAGATACAGTGTATCACGATTGGTATCCTAGAATGGTCGAATACCATAAACAAAATGGGATACCTTTTTGGAATATGAATGATGATCCGAATTATACCTGCAACAATTTTAGTGATGCAGGTCATATGTCACCGACTTGTTACGATGAATATACTGATTATATCTTTAAGAATTTACTTCAGTCCTTGGTAAAGGGAGCACGATAAAATTCAGTCCGATTCTGCACATCGTTAGGTGAAAGTTTTTCAGGGTCAGTCGGATTTGGTTTGGTTGGATTTTGAGGTTGTGGTTTGGTGTTATTTTCCTTATCCATAGAATATCCATAATAGTATCCGTGTACAATTTCCACCACAGTGACTGGAGTTTCTGAATTTAAGTTTTGAATTTCTACTGTGATTTCTTCCGGTGGAGCCAAAAGTTCGAAAACCCATTGCGCCTCCCCTTCGATCTTTTCTTTTCTTAGGATGGCGGGATTTTCGTTTTGACCATTACCAGAATAAACAGTTAGTACCCACTCTTTCAATTTTCCATCAGTGGCAATTCCAATTCCAATCGATTGTGGTGAGGATTCTCCTGCCTTTAGATCAAATCGGATAGCACCACCTTTAGAAACGGCACCATAGAGTCTTTTTTTAGAAAGAGTAGGGTAGAGAGCCAAATCTTGGATTCTTGTTGTGACTTCTTTCACATTTTGGCTCAGAACGGATGGTTCGGAATGCAGGGCTTGGATTGTGACAAGCGTGATTCCAACCGAGGCAATCAAAGAGTATCTCATTCTCCTAATAGGACTAAAAAATGGGATTCCTTACAAGCAAAAGAAAAAGAAATTATCTAGTACAATTTCGAAATTTCATCAGTTCTTGGAGTAGGGTTTGTCTCTCTTCCGGGTCTAAATTCTTCTGGTTTTTCGATTGTAACTCCATTCGTTCGAACGCAGGTTTAAATTTAGGTGAACAGTTTTTTGAAAAGTATTGGTAGGCACTGATTCGATCGGATTGGTTCTCGTTAATTAATTTGTAAAATTCGAATACAGATTGGTTGTCATCGCTTGTGAAGTTTAATATAACGTAAGTTTTGTGGCACTCGCTTAATGTTAACGCTGGCACTTTTGTGTTTTTACAATTTACCGCAATGTCGGTTTCTAAAAATGTCAACATCTCTTCATAAGTATAATCGCGAAAAGGTTTGTTTTTCGATATCGTTATTTTAGCATTATCATTATGTTTTGGATCTTCGACCTTAATAAAATTTGTAACTACCTTTGGCTTTTGGTAGGGATTTGTAACTGTTAAATCATAGGGGCCTGATTTTGCATCAGTGGTATCTACTTTTAAATCTATTCGTTCAGATGATTTTACTTCTTTACTTAAAATAGGAAGAGCTTCGTTTTTCTTTGTCAAATCAACCTTAGTAGCATCTAAAAAATGTTCACCTTCAATCGTAATATTAGCGATTGTTTTTTCTGATTTGGATTCGGATTTAGGTATGATAATTGGTTTTTCTTCTTCCGTTACTACCTTTGGTGGTTCAGAAAGAATGACTTCTAAGTCCTTCCATGCAGACCAAACTGCAGGTTTTTTAAATAAATTTAACGGAGCAGTTCTTACGAGATACACTCCAGAAGGAAGATCTTCGATCGATTGATAGGGAGTTTCAATTTTTTTATCGATAACAATTTTCCCTGTTTTTTCTTTGATCTGGATTTGGTAACCACTCGCTTCTGGAATTGGTTTCCAAGCGATGAGTTTGGTACCATCTTGAGCACCGATAGAAAAAGAGAGTAATCCAAATAATATAATAAATCGTTTCAAATTTAGTTTCATCTTTTTTCTTTATACAACCGTTTGGGAGAAATGAATTCAATGTCAGATGGTTTTAAGGATTTCAGCTGATCTAATGCCAAAATAAAACTTCCCTTTCTCGAAAATAATAAATTAGAATCTTTATACACACTGAGATCCCAAGAAAACGATCCTTCATCTAAGATACCTAAATCTTTCAAAGTATGTTTAGATTCTTTTGTTGTAATTTTATAAATGGCAGTTTTTTTATCACCTGTATGTTGGTATAAAACTAAGTCGTACCTTTCGCCTGTCACACCTGATACTTTCCATTGGAATTCTAAACTTGATTTTCCTTTCATTTGCACAATAGTTCCATTCGGAGACATCATTTCCAATTTAGGTTCCAGTTTCGTTGATTTTGTATCCTTAGAATCTTCTTCTGGTTCTGGGATTTTCTTTTTGTCTACTACCGTAAAACTTAATACAGAGGAAAGTTCAGTTTCTTTTCCTTCCTTTGGTTTACCCATCACAGTAGCGTAAAATGTTCCTTTTCCTAGAAGGTTCCAATTTGGAACAAGAAAATTAGAAGCTGTCTCTTCGGAAAAAACGGGAGTTCCCATTTTCGGGTCTTTAAAGATTTTCACTTGGTAAGTCTTTAATTCTGCATTACCATCCCAAATTAATATGGCTTGATTTTGTTTAATCTCATCTGCAGAAATTTCCGAATTAGGAGTTGGTCTTAACCATTTAGGTGCTGGTATTGAATTTTGTTTTTTGATGATAAAGGAAAGAATTTGACTTTCTCTATCCTTAGAATCAGGGAAAGAAGATTTACCAATGACTTTCCAGTAATAAGTACCTTCTTTTAAATCATCATAAGAGATTTGGTTTGCTGTAGTTTCTAATTCTTTTATTGGGTTTGTTAGTTTTGGAGAGTTGGATATTACCAACTTATATGAGTTAACTGTAGAAAGTTTAGACCAAGTAAGTGTAACTAAAGGATAGGTTTGGACAAAGGGAATTACCGTTCCTTGTTCTGGCGATTCTCCTTGAAAAGATTCCATTTTTGCCACAAAGAATTTATTGATTTCGCTAAATTCATTACCATTCCCGGTTTTACTTTTTACCCTGATTCTCCAGTAAAAAGTACCTTCTTTTAATCGCAGGTCCGCTCGGGTTCCCTCTACCTTTTCATTGATGAATGTCATTTGGAAGTTAGGTGACCTTGAGATTTCTAATACAGGATCTTCGTATCCTGATTCTACTTTCCATTGGAAGTGAACCGCTACATCTTCTGGTTCTGCATAAAATAGTTTTTGAGATGCTGGCGTTACCAAAGAGACAGGTATTTTTTTGATTTCAATTCCTGTTTTTTTGAATTCAGCTTTTTTCCCTTCTTCTACGGAAACAGATTTACCATCTTTTTCCTTGATTGTGGTTTTTCCCTTCTCTACAAATAAGCTGAGATCTCTTTCTTTCGACCTTTCAATTTTGACATTTCCAGAATCAACATTAATTTCACTCCCAGAACTTGTGATTTTGATCTGACTTTTTTGTGAATCGTTCTTTTTAACTTCTAATGATCCTTGGGTAAATTCAAGGTTTGGTTCTTCGCCCGTTAAATCCAAGTTAAACATTGAATTTTCGTCGATATTAATTTCGGTTCCGTCATTTAGTCGTATGAGAGCATCTGAAAAAGCTTCGGATCGAATCGTATCTTTATTAGTTAAGGCACTGTTATTTTCTAGTTTTTCCCAAATCACTTCATCTTCAAACTTTCTTTGGACTATATTGTTTTTGAAAAATATGGTTCCGACTACTTCTCGATCTCCAATGCTAATCTTACGGTTTATATCCAAATAAAATAAAATAGTAAATAGAGCAGCAACAGTTAGAAGGGTAAACAGAACGAGTCTGTCACGTTTATCTAAATTCATTTTTTCCCCTTTTTCACTACAGTGATTCCAACTAACTTTTGTAGTTCGCCTAAATTTTTAGGAGAATCGGGGTCAGATTTTCTCCCAAGAACCGCGTATACTTTTTGGGGTTTGGATTTTCCTTTTAATTCAATCTCTCCCATACTCAAAACATGGTAATCTGATTTAACTTCTTGGTAAGTTGTTTCTGTGATGAGAATGTCTGTATGAGTTTCTTTGTTTAAAGACTCTACTCTTGATGCAAGGTTAACGGAATCTCCAATGACGGTGTATTCCATTTTGTCGGAACTTCCAATTTGCCCAGCAATCACATAACCAGTGTTAATCCCGCAACCAATTTGGATGATAGGTTTTTTTGTAGTACCTCTACCTTTATTGAATTCAATGAGTTTGTCACGCATCCTAAGCGCTGCTTCTACGGTCAGTTTGGAGTGATTTTTAGTTTCACGGAGAGCCCCCCAAGTTGCCATGATGGCATCACCTATAAACTTATCTACAGTCCCACCGGTTTCTTGCACACATTTTACCATTTCGGTCATGTATTGGTTTAAAAACTCAACCACCTCTTCCGGTTGCAGTTTTTCTGAAATAGAAGTAAAACTTCTTATGTCTGAGAAAAAGATAGTGCAGTATTTCCTTTGTCCACCGAGTGATAGTTTTCCTTTAGCTGCCATTTCTGCGATGTCTTGGTTGACAAATCTTCCAAAGGAGTCTTTTAGTTTTTCACGTTCTTCTAATCCCCTTCCCATACTAACGAATGATTTGGTCAAAGTGCCAATTTCATCATGGGTTGTGGCATGAAGTTCAATATGATAATTTCCTCTTCTGATTTCTTCAGAGGCGTCCACAAGTTTCAAGATAGGTGTGGAAAGTGATTTCGCAAAAATATAAACTACTATAAATGAAAGGGCAAGTGATACAATCAGGATATAAACATTTCGTTTTTGGATATTATTAACTTCTTCGAAGATTTTGGCTTCACGGACTTGTGATATGACTCCAACACCACCGAGTCCTAGTTTTTTAAAAGATCCAAGATACGAAACTCCGTCTTTCGATTCGTAACGGAACTGTCCATTATCAACTGTGGATTTTTTCATGCGTTCCACGATAGGCAGATCATTTAGATTAATACCTGATAAAACTACTTTTGCATCTGGATGTGCGAGTACACTTCCATCTTCACTTACGAGGAAAGTTTCTACTGGACCTGAAGTTTGGAATGCATCTAACAAACTATCAAGTTTAACCAAGGTGACAAGAATTGTATGTGTATCTTTTGATTCAGAAAGTGGAAAACTTAAACAAATAATAGGATGGCGAAAACGAGGACTTGCGTTCCAAATCACCGTTGTTCCGCTAAATGATTTTTTTAATTTTGGTTGGATACTACGAAGTAATTCTTTTACTTCTGATTTTTGGTAATCGTATTTTTGAAGAAACTGATCATTTAATGCTTCGAATTTTGGATTTAGGCTCGCATCGTATGCTCCCACCAAAAGAAAATTTTGATCTTCATCAAATAACTCTTTTGCAATGGCATTGGCAGAGTTGGGACTTCTTAGAATCGCCGAAGCTGTGATATGCACATCTTGTTTCATCGAATGTAGATCCGATTTAACTTTTAAAGAAAGAATTTCATTAATTTTGATATTGTTTTCTTTTACTCGAACCTCACTATCCTTTCTGAAAAAGTAAGAGGCAAGAAAGATGATTCCTGACATGGAAACTAACAATACGACCGAAGTAATAAGTAGTAGTTTGTATCGAATTGGAAACTGCAGTTCTCCGTGTGGGAGAGAATCCTTGGACAATAGGTTACGGAGTTTTAGCAATATCGTTTTCATATCATTGGTACTTTTACCAATATCACAAAAAACGGTGCTAAAAAAAAAGTAAAATTGAAAGAGGAAACTAATTTTTTACTATGGGCAAGTCAAATTAACGTTATACGTCTGTCGGAACGGGTACTCCGGGATATTAAATGTAGTCTCACGTACTACAGTGTCGGGAAAGCCGTCCAGTTTCACTTGGTCTCCCAAACAAACAGCCTTATAAGTACCTGGATTTAGGTATTTGATCTTGGCACCTTGTTTGGCAGGTGTAGCCGCAAGAGGCAAAACGTTTAAAAAATCACTTTCTTGTTCTCTAAATATTCCATAATAATGTAACAATGAGTTTCCGCCACCTGAGATCGTTAAACTAGATGCGGTTTCAGGATAAATAATCCTGGCTCTTGTCAATAAATTGCCACCAGCGTCACCCTCACCTTTGTGGTCATAAAAGATATCGCTAATTCCTACATAAGTCACAGTGGTGGCACGGCTTGTTACATAAGAGTGTAACATTAAATTCTCTTTTAAGTTAACTCGAACTTCCAAGATATATGGGTCAAATCCATCTCTAACTTGCATATCTGACTGGACAGATTGGCTAGGTAGTTGTGTGTAAAGTGCGGGAAAAAGTTTGGGAACAATTGTACTCTTCGCAGAAGTAGAAGTTCCCGCCACATAATTGTTACGTGGAACTATATTTAGTCCATTTACAATTGGTCTATTATCAAACCGACCGGTAACAGGAGCTCCTGCATCTAAGGCGTATCCAGTTACAAGAGAACGAAAATAAATGGCAGCATAATAATACTCACGTCCAAACCAAGCTCTACCTGCAGAATAGGAACTTTCCCAACCAATCGTTTCTGAAGATGGATCATTTGAAGGAAATTGTGCTCCAATCCCATTAAAAAAATCGGATGCTTTTAAGATTCCATCACTTTCCGTGCAAGTATTGTTATCAAATGAATAGGTAACAGTACAAAAAACTTGCCTGTTAGGGGCAATATAGTCCCAAAATTTATTTGAATCTACAGTATCACGAATTTGAGTTAGATCATTTAATCCTTTCACGTATTTACTAGAGATTCTCACTTCACCAATATCCAAAAAGATAGGTAAATTTCCGACTTTTGGTAGATTCACCAAAGTCATGGTTGGATCAACTCCTTCCCCTTGGGAATCGATATACAATTCTCCAGTTCCATTATTCAGCTCATTCCAATCGAGAGGATTGTCTGTGGCATAAGTACCTTTTAGGAGTAATAACATTCTGTTATTGAAGAGAGTAGAGATAACAGGAAATTTTGATTCATCACCTAAATCTAGTTTGGTTTTACAGTCTATGAAAAGGGTAATATGTAAAAGAATAACAAAAATAAAAATAAAGTAGGATTTCATATTAAAACAAAACTCCAACTGTTAGACCGAAATAGAAAAAATCTACGTTTTGCAAAGTGTAATTGGCCGGATTTTGCAAACGTGGGTCATCATAAGGACTGGAAAGTGGGTATCTGTATTGGTTAGGAACATCCATTTGTGTCTCAAAGATCTTATGATAATCCAATCGAACACCGATACGAATTCTGCGACCAGCAATAAAACTTGCTTCTAACCCGGCATAGGCGGAGGGATCCCAACGAGCCGTATCAGCAGGGCGGGCCACAACATAGGCAGACCCACCGCCACCTTTGATAAAAAACTGAATGGGAAGTTCTACAGGAATTTTATAGGCTAGGGCTGCATAGAGTGGGATAGCTGTCAATGCTCGTTCGGATCTTGATAAAAATACGGCATAAGAGCCACCCACTTCCGTATAAAAAATCCAAGGCCAAGGCATTCTCGCATAGAACCCTCCTCCCAAAGTGGTTTCTAAAACACGTACTGTAGGAGTTCCTGGCATGGGGTTTGCAGCTCCCACCCAACCCCCGATTTCATACCTGCGTTTGTTATATTCTTCAAGAGTTTGTGCAGAAAGAAGTCCGGAAAACAGTGTTAGTGCCAGGAAAAGGCTAAGGAAGAATGATTTTATACAATTCATGAATTTCCGGATAATCTTCGTAATATGCGCGGACAAAATAGAGACCATCCGGCGGGAGTGTAATTCCTGCAATCGAACGGTTCTTTTCTTCCAAAATGGAGCCGATGGATCTAGATTTCCAACGTCCCTTCCCAATGTCTAGTAAAGTTCCTACTGTAATACGAACCATATTGTGCATAAATCCATTGGCACGGATGCGGATTTGGATCCATTCTGGTGTCAATCGTTCCAAACGTATGTCAAATATTTCTCGAACGGCCCGTTTCCCTGCCATTGACTTTGCTTTGGTGAGAGACCTGAAGTCTTTTTCCCCAATTAGATTTAAGAGTTGGTTTTCGACGAAATCCCAATCCACATGGTGTTTTTCCCAGAAGGCTCTGCCTTCAATGAAACTACTTTCATATTTACTATAATAAATTTTATAGATGTACTCTCTGCCTGTGCAACTAAACCTAGAATGGAATTCTGCCGGAACCTCAATTACGTTTTTGACTGAAACTCCTTTAGGAGTCAGTGCGTTGATGGAAACAAGTAGTTTGTGAAAATTCGGTATCGAGAACTCAGTTTTGAAATTACATACCATTCCTAAGGCATGAACACCGGTATCAGTTCTTCCGGCAACTGACAATCGTGAGGCGGGGTTTTTTCTCAATATAACCGAGAGTGCGGATTCTATAGAAGACTGTACTGTTGGTAAATTTTTTTGTTTTTGCCAACCGTAAAAATGATTTCCGTCGTATTCGACGAGAAGTGCGTAGTTGGGCAAACCCTTACTTCTCGCCTCCCATCGCTTCTAAAATAGCATTGTATTCATCATACAACTCGCGAGTCATTTCCACAATCGGACCAGGTTTTCCTTTGGATGCCTTTCCAGAACCATAAAGTCTTGCTAGCGTTCGTTTGGCGCGAGATAAAAGCAAAACTTGGTCTTCCGGTTTTGGAGCCATTTGGTCTTTGAATTTTTTGGTAAGATAGGCATTGAGATAAATGACACCATCAAATCCCCAGTTATTGTCAGTGTCGGGTCCAAGCATTCCTGCAGCCTGGTCCACAGGTTCGTTTCCATTTTGCATGAGTTCTAAGGTATAACCATAGATAACAGCTGCTTTTTGGTAGAGAAAGTCCCGGATTTTATCATAACCGATATGTGGAAACTCTTCGTGTAAATCAGAGAAATACCAAGCACCACGAATGGCACAAACTGCCTTTTTAGGAGTGGGGGCTACACTGGCACCACGGAGTTGGTAACAGTCCATTCCTAAAACATAAGAAGCAGCACCTAACACAATTTGGCGATCCTGCGTAAAATCTAAAGGTCCAAGGATTTTTTCAATATAACTTCTGCGAGCATCTGTGGCCATACGAATGGCTTCATTGTCAGCGGGGTTTAGTGAATTCCAATCTTTTGGGAAGGAGGAGTATAAACAACGTGGACAAACGGACATGACATAATCCAGGGGACTGACACGGCCAAATTTCCTATTTTTTTCGTATAAACGACGTAAATCCTGAGCTAACTTCCCGGCGATTAACCTTCCTCCCCCTTGGAACATTTGTTCTTTTTGGTGATTTTCATCACAAATCGGGCAGGCTGTGGACTCTTTGGCGCGAAAAGATACTTTTTTGGACTGGGCAGCGGCTTGGGACATAGGAAAAATCTAGGAAAAGGCTCAATTTTAAAATACAATCTGTCAATCCAATATCATAAATCTCCGATAATACTCACAGGGGTCTCCCCGAAATTACTTGTAAGATTCTTTCAAGGAAGGAAAGTACGGAAACGGAATGAATGGCAGCGCAATGAAACAATCCCTTCTTATTCTCATGATGAGTCTTTTGATGCAGGCACCTATGTTTGCAGAATCAGTCTCTAGTAAATCATACCACAAACGCATTGAACTTCTGACTTACTTACGTGAGTTAGAGCCAATTGTAAAAAATTTCCGTGGAGAAGATCCGGAAGGAAAACCGACGGAACTCAATGCTCCTGAAGGAAAGGAAGGCTTTCGTCTGAAGAAATACAACGAAGCTAAAAGGATCTACCAAGAAGGATTACAATATCACTTCGAAGGTAATTTCCCTTCTGCTTACCAACGTTTTCTCGAATGCCAATTGGGTATTGAAAAAATGACGGAAGAACTTTCCCAACTCTACATCCTTCGTGCAGAAGAGATGATGAAAACGGCGATGGAAAGAAAAAATCCAAATAATCCTATGGATAAGGCCCTACTTGATATTTCTATTGAGTATGGTAAAGGTTCTTATTTTCGTCAAGACGTGATGGACATTCCAAGAGAAGCTCCGTATTCACGTCGAATGTATGACCCAAAAGAAGCTCATTACAGTTATAATAAATACGATATTGAGAAAAACTTAGAGTTGGGATACAAACATCTTGGTCTTGCCAAAGAAGCTAGAGCGACTGCTTTAAAAGTGGAAAAGAATTTGGAAAAACACCAAAAACTCCAACCATCACACAGAAAGTATCGTATCGATTTATACTTTGGCGCTATTAACTTAGCTCGTGATTCCAAAGCAAATGCAATTAACATCTATAAGTTGAAATATCCTTATGACAACTATTACCTGAACAATGCCCAAGCAAAATCAGAATCATCGAAAGATGAAAATGGTGCCACAGTCGAAGGCCAACCAGTAAAAGTAGATGGTGTTACTTATGATTTCTCCAAAAATCCTTATGTCAAATTTGATAATAGAATCCAAGCTATGTTTGATGTTCGTGTTCCAGAAGAATATCGTGTGGACCATGCAGATGTAAGAGGTCGAGTATATGATTTGGACTCCAACAATATGGTGTTCATGAAATACGACCAAGAACGTAAAAAAGCATTGAATGTGCCAACAAAACCTGCTGCTGGAGCCACTGCCAATCCACAGCAATAAGAAACGTTAACTAACACCGTTTCCGAATCTTAGAGCCCAAGAATTTTCTTGGGCTTTTTTATTTCCATAGAATGGCCTCTTTTGTCTAATTGTTGCTATGGCGAAAATTCCGGTCGTTGACGATCTCATTAAGAAAAATTTACATGGACTAAGTGTCCACTACGGGCGTTTGGTGATGAAAGTTTACTTAAGAATCACCCTTCTTGTTTTTGGTAAAGCAAGTCCATATTTAGTTCGAGGGATTTATCGTTCTCTTACAGGGAACAAAGAAGCACGTATCAAAGAGTTTTTGGAAGGTACAAAAATTTGGGCAGAAGATGTCTTAAAGATTACCAAAACAAAACTCATAGTATTTAACGAAATCAAAGTTCCAGAGAAAGGACATATGATTTTTTTAAACCATGTGAATGAAATGGATTTTCCTTACGATTGTTATGTGATTCGAAAACCATTTTTGGCAAACCAGGTAATTAAAAAAGCATGGTTTGCTTATTGGTGGATGACGGCAATGGGCTCACAAGTTTTTGATAATTCCAAAGCAATGTCAGTTGCTGTTTCTGTAAAAAACTTAATCGAAGGATTAAAAACTACTTCTTACATTGTATACCCAGAAGGCAAAAATACTTATTCTGAAGAAATCGTACCTTTAAAAAAAGGTATGGTGAAAATTGCCTTTGACCAAAAAATCCCAGTGTTTGTGGCCTTAAAATCAGGAGTTACTACCTACCAAGACTACCAAAAAGGAAACGTGGTAGGGTATTTAGGCCTTGGATCTTTTGACCCTACTGATTTTTCGTCTTGGGAAGAATTCCAAACTTTTTTATATAATTTAATGCATTCCAAAAAACAAGAGTTAGACGTCATGACGGAAACGGAAAGGGCAAAAGTCAGTTAGGGATTTGTTACATATTTAGGTTTTTCCCAGTGATTTGATTTCAAAGCATCGGACAAATGAATTGACAGAACCATTTTTTAGTCTAAAATTTATTTCTTAAAAATGGGGAGAATGTATGAAAAAAATCATTGGTTCATTATTATTGATTCTATTTTCTTCGAGCCTTGCAGCCGGAGAAGTGGAATCTGATTGTACTTTCAAAGGAAAAAAATTAGCAGGAAAGGTTCAGTTTGTAACCAGTTTCCCCGATTTCAAAGTACAGATTGTAGATAGTTTTCCCGACTTAAAAGTACAAAAGGTAAGTAGTTTCCCTTCTGAATGTGGGAAATGGCAGGAAGTAACCTCTTTTCCAGATTTTAAAGTACAGATTGTATCTAGTTTTCCTGACTTAAAAATTAAATATGTAAGTTCATTTCCTGGTATACCGTAAACTACCTTCTAAAGGATAAACCGAATTTCGGTTCATCAGCTCCAAAGACAAATTAAAGAAAGCCCGTGCCTTGACGGTTTGATGAAAACAGTTTTTACGATCAGGGTTACAGGCTGGATCTAACCCATAAGGTGGATTCATTTGAAAAATAAATTGTGTATCACCATCCACACTTTGATATAGAATTTTTTCTTCATCAATCCAACCACAGGCGCTACCATAAGCAAAATAAGTGCTTCCTGACTTTACCTTCGGTGCACGCATATCTTTTCCAAAACCAGCAAAGTATGTTTCTCTGCCGACAACTCCCAAAATAGTGGGTAACACATCCAATTGGGAAGAAATTCTTTCATCTAACCTTGGTTTGATGTATTTTGGTGAAAATAATAAAAAGGGAACCATTCTATCTTCATAATAAGATAAATACCGATGATGCGTGTGGTCTCCCACAAAAACAAAAAGAGTGTCTTCGTAGTATTTCCTTTTTTGTATTTCTTTCATAAATGTTTCTAGAGCTGCATCAGAATAATGGTAAGTATTGAGATAATCAAAATCCGTGATGGAAGAATCATAAATTTCATATTTAGAATTTGGCACCTTATAGGGGTAATGTGTCGTCATTGTAAGTATGGTCATTAAAAATGGTTTGTTATCATTTTGGTATAGATCCATTTCTTCCAAGGCTTTGGAATAAAGATGTTCATCGTCGTATCCCCAGGCACCTATAGAATACTTTCCTGATTTTCGGAAGTCTTCCTTTCCAATGAGAGTTCGAAAACCAAAGTGAGGTAAGATGGTGGCCAAACTATCGAATTTCAAATCATCTCCAGTAATAAAACTAGTTTGGTATCCAAAACCTGAAAATAGATTTCCAATCGCTGAAAAATGACTGAGGATTTGTGGAGTGCGAATCGCCGTAAGTCCCGGTCTATCAGGAACACTAGTGAGAACAGAAAGTAAAGCATTACTGGTTCTACCTCCATTCGCATAAAATTTTCGAAAACTATGGCCCTTTTTCGCCAAACTATTGTAAAATGGTGTTACTTCTTTCCCTAACCAGATTCCATCGGAAATTGGCCAAACGTATTTCCCCGTCCAAGATTCTTGAATGACTAAAACAACATTGATCGGTTTTCTTCCTGGAACTCCTTCGATTTTTCGAACCAATGGAAACTCAGGATCACCAATAAAATTGGCACCTTCGTATGAAATTTCTTCCTTAACGACTGCCAGCATTTCCTTATCAGACATTTTTAAATGTTTGGGAATAGCTTGGCTTTTGAAATCGTTAATGGTTGTATAAATGCCATTTAACGCTAGTTGGTTAATAAGTGCATCATCAGAAATAATCGCTTCGCTGGCACGTAAGGGAGATTCTTGCGGTCCACCTCGTAGTCCTATAAAAAAAAATAAAATCCAGAGAATGGTTTTCAATGCATTAGGTCGAAAGGATTCTATTTCGTTTCTCTTTTCAGAAATATGGGATTTGAAAAACCAATGGCGAATCCCTAAGATATACAATCCAATACAAATCAGAAATGAAAGAATTTTGAATGGTGCTTCTTTGAATGACGAAGAAATTAAAACATCCAAATCACCTAAAAAAACAATCGCTTCGTATCCTATATGTTTGTTTGCATTCTCAAAATATAACAAATCAGCAAATAAATGAATCAAACACAACGGATATAAAACCAAAGGACTGAAAAGCCAAAAATATCTGTACCATTTTAAACGTGAGGCTTTATCCCAAAGGGAAAGTAGATAAAATCCAACTAACAGGATGGAAACGGTAAACCAATCAAATCGAAATCCAATTAAAAATGCTTTTAGTAGAAGCAAATATGGAAACTCTTCCAATCGATAGGAGTAAACTAAGAAAAATATAATACGGTGTAAGAAGAGGGTGAGGAATCCAACCGAGAAATAAATTAGAAATATTCGATCTGAAAACCTAGGACTAAAAAACTGTTTCACCATGAAAAAAGAATTTGTTAGCTAAAACGAAGGTCAATCGACTTCCTATCTTTCTGTTGATTTATTTTCACCGCTCTTTAGTTTTGATCCTACTCACATGAAGCCGATCCAAAAAATACTCATCGCTAATCGTGGTGAAATTGCCGTACGTGTCATTCGCACCGCAAAAAAAATGGGCATAAAAACGGTTGCGATTTATTCCGATCCGGATGCTCAAAGTTTGTTTGTTCAGTCTGCAGACGAAGCGTTCTCTTTAGGGGGAACAGATGCTAGATCTTCCTACTTAAACGTAGATAAGGTCATTCAAGCATGTTTAGAAACTGGAGCCGATGCCGTCCATCCTGGTTATGGTTTTTTATCAGAAAATACTGATTTTGCTACAAAATTGGAAAAACATGGAATTCGTTTTATAGGTCCCAAACCTCATTCCATCGAAGCGATGGGTGATAAAATCGGCTCACGATTGTTAGTCGCAAAAAGTGGAGTTCCTGTGGTTCCAGGTTATGAAGGTGCTTCTCAGGAAATGTCAGTGTTCCAAAAAGAGGCCGAAAAAATTGGATACCCTATTATGGCAAAGGCAAGTGCCGGTGGTGGTGGAAAAGGAATGCGGCGGATCAATACACCCGAAGAACTGGAACCTGGCATTCTTTCTGCAAAACGAGAATCACTTTCTGCCTTTGGTGATGATCGCATCCTTTTAGAAAAATACATCACAAATCCTAGACACGTTGAGTTTCAAATTTTTGGAGATACCAAAGGAAATATCATCCACTTACACGAAAGGGATTGTTCCTTACAAAGACGCCACCAAAAAGTAGTAGAAGAAACTCCTGCTCCCAATTACCCATCAAACTTAAAAACAAAAATGTCCGAAGCTGCGGTCATGGCCGCAAAATCCGTACAATATGAAGGAGCTGGAACCGTCGAATTCATATTAGGTGAAAGTGGGGAGTTTTATTTTTTAGAAATGAACACTCGTTTACAAGTAGAACATCCAGTTACAGAAATGACAACGGGCCTTGATTTGGTGGAGTGGCAAATTCGTGTTTGTCAAGGTGAAACCTTACCACAAATACAAACTCCTCCGCAAAAAGGACATGCGATAGAAGTTCGAATTTATGCAGAAGATCCCAAAGAAGGTTTTTTACCTTCCACAGGACGAATTCACCATCTTTCCTTTCCCAAAAGAGATTATTTAAGGATAGATTCCGGTGTCATCTCAGGATCAGAAATTACAATGTTTTATGATCCTATGATTGCAAAACTCATTGTATGGGGCGAAGATCGAATCACTGCCATTCATCGATTAATCGAATGTTTGTCAGAAACAATTGTTTTTGGCCCAAAAACCAATTTGCAGTTTTTACAAAAACTAGTTTCCTCAAATGAATTTGCCGAAGGTAAGGTATCCACTCACTATATTGCAGATAATGAACAGGAACTTTTATCAGACAAAACTAACGATGAGTTAAAACTAGCCTTTGCAGGTGCAGTTTTTGCAACGAAAGAACCACTAAACCCTTGGATCAAGGAGACCACCTAATATGGATTATTTATTCGAATCAAAAACTGGTTCAATTTCAGTTCATGTAAGTGGTAGCGCGGTTCGAGTGCGCAAAGGAACCAATTCCATTATTTATCAAATGGATGATTTTATCGCAAAAGAAATTCATGCATCGAACTCAGAACAGATTGCAACCTTAACCATGAAAGATGGATCTATATTAAAATATCTTAAAGTAAGAAATGAAGTATTTTTACATTGGAAAGGTGAAACCTGGACTGCGAAACTAGCGGAGCGGTCCTATGAAGCTTCTGGACAAACAACCCCAGAAATCAAAAGTCCAATGCCTGGAAAAGTAGTGCAAATCTCTACGGAAGTCGGACGGGAACACTTACAAGGGGAGACTCTACTCATTTTGGAAGCCATGAAAATGGAGAACGCTGTTAAGGCGCCGTATCCATGCCGTGTGGAAGAGATTCGAAAATCTCAAGGTGATCTTGTCCAACAAGACGAGGTGCTGATCATTTTACACAGAATAGATTCGGAAAAAACATAAATTTTCGAATCTATTTGACATATTTTGCAAATTTCCCACCATAAGGCAGTTTCTTTGGCTAACAGGTAGAGAATGTATAATTTTATTGTAAGAAGTTTGACACTTCTTTTGTTTTTTTCCTTTTTTCACGGGGTGTTCGGTCAGGAACGGGCACCTCGTACGGACCTCCCGTTTGAAATCTCTGAGAAAAAGAGGCTAAGCGAACGGGATTTTAAGATCAAAAAAGAGGGGGGATACTTCACCGGTCTCCCTCTGATCAACTCCGACCCTAACGTAGGTATCGGTTACGGGGCGCGTGTTCTCTATTTTTACAATGGAACAAAATCGTCTCCTTTGTTTGAATACACTCCGTATCGTTATCGTATTTTTGCTCAGTATTTTAATACGACTAAACAAGCTCCTTACCACATGTTGAGTTTGGATGCTCCATTTATTTTCGATACTAAATGGAGACTTCGAGCGGACTTAGTGTATGATCGAAACCCTAACTCCCTTTACTTTGGAATCGGTGAAAATACCCTCCAACCTCTTTCTTATTTAGAAAGAAACGATCCGAATGGACGTATTAGAAGGAACGCACCTTTTGCAGACTATGAAGACAATTTGAGTTATCGTCGTCCAGGAGATGCGGGATACGGAGAGGCTCCAGTTGTAAGTGATCATAGATACAACCGATACGATATTGAAAATCCTAACTTTAGTACTTCCGGTGAATATTCCTTTTTCGGAGGAACACTTCGTACGGTTACGGGTGTTCGACTTTCTAAACAAATCATTCGCAGATATGATGGAAAGTACAACGATGCACAATTTGGTTCGTCTGATGGAATTTTAGGCCTACTCGGCGTAGACCGTACGGTTGGGACGCCCCAAGGGGAAACTAAATTAACACGTGACGATAAGGATGGAAAAATTGTAGGCATTAACGGTGGTTATACGAATACAATCCGTGCCGGAATCGTTTATGATACTCGTGACTTCGAACCAGATCCAAACCGTGGAGTATTTTTAGAATACACCCATGAACGTTCGACGAAAGCCATCGGTTCCACATCAGAATTCAATAAAAACTTAGTATCAGGTCGTATTTTTATCAGTCCTGTTCATTGGTTTACAAACAAACCTCCTGAAATTTTGGAGAAGTTTGTTCTTGCTGCCCGTGGAACTATGATCCAAACCAATGGAGATGCACCTTTCTATGAATACCGCAATATGTGGGGTACAGAGAGCAACCAATCCGGTTTAGGTGGAAGGACTACCATTCGTGGCTACAAACAGGATCGTTTCGTTGGACAAACTATGGCATTTGCTAACTTCGAAATTCGTTGGAAGTTCGCAGAAGCTGAGTTTGGTGGTCAACACTTCGATTTTCAATTAGTTCCCTTTTACGATGTTGGGCGAGTTTGGGATCGTACAGAGGACGCAAACTTAAAGAACTATAAACATTCTAAGGGTCTTGGTTTAAGAATTCCTTGGAACCAAGCAACTGTTATCTACGTTGATTATGCAATTTCAAATGAAGATAGACAAGCTTTCATTAACTTTAACCATATATTTTAGGAGGGCAGAGCTTATGAAAAAAATTCAATATTGTTTCGCTCTTTTGGTCTTATCTTTTTTCATTAACTGTGAAATGAAGCCTGTGGAAGACACCTTCGGCTTAAGTCCAGAAGAAACCAACCTGCTGATTGCAGGTATCTTATCCAACCAGAGTCTCCGTGACAACGGGAATGGAACTGTCACAGATCCCATTGCTAATTTGGTATGGCAAAAGTGTACGCATGGACAAGTTTATCGTCCGGGAAATAACGACTGTTTAGGGGCACAAGGTTCCGTATTCAATCCTGGAGACGTGGCTCGTGCCGGTGCCGCTCAGGTTGCGTATTGTGATTCCAAAACACATGCTTGTAACTCAATCGCATTTCCTCAGGTGCTCCAAGGTACTTCCTCGATTTCTATCTCTGGTTCCAGTGAGTTATTTGGAGCTTGCCAAAATAGCAATTTTCTCGGTGCCACTTGGCGCGTTCCTACTGTGGTTGAATACCAAAGGTTAGTGGTTCCTGGTCGTGCGGCGACACTTCAGTTTTTCCCTTCCACACAGGAAGAGGACTATTGGACCGCTTGGTCAAACAACGAAGATATTCCAGGAGAAACCGCTTATGCCATTTCCTTTGACCGACAATCGTATGGTGTGCAGAGAAATGTTGTAAAAACACAAAGGAATTTTGTCCGTTGTGTTCGTACCGGTCCATAAACCTCTCCTAAATTTCATTTTCAGTCACTCTCCTGTTCTTACAGGAGAGTTTTTGCTTTCCAAAAATCTAATTTCTTACTAATATTTTCTTGAGACAAACCGAAGTACCCATTAGGTGGTGAGGTTTCCATGAGAATTGACGAGTCCCCATTCAATCGTATGAATGTAGATCTTTTGAAGGATCGCCGGGTGAACTATGTCGGGCATGGACAATTGGAAAGCGCGCCTGAATCACTTTCTGCCTTACATGTAATTTCCCATGAACTGGGACATGCTTCTGAATTTAAAAATGAAGCCTTCCGGGAAGGTCGAGAAGTTCAGTCCGTTCAAGTAAAAATCAATTATGAGCTTCGAGATGGTCGGATGGTAGCTGTGAGTGGTGAAACTCATGCGGTCACTCGGCCCAAGTCACAGTCAGAAGAAGATCCAACCCTAACTCCTTATTCCGATGGAAAATCGATCAAAGATCTGTTTCGATTGAAAGAGGATGAAGAGAAAAAAAATAATTCCAAAGAAAAAACAAAACTAAATCCAAAAGAGTTAATGCAAAAAACTCATGAAAAAGAATTAGAAACTAAAATTAAAGAACTCGAAACGCGTCTAGAATCAGAGAAAACTAAAAAATCTGAATCTGATATTCATTCGGCGGAACGATTGAAAGAAATTGAGTCAGAAAAAAAGAGATTGGAAGAAGAAGTGAGACTTCTTCGTGTAAAAGAACAATTAAAAGAAACCTTTGCCTTACTTACAGACTTCCGTAAGATGATGACTTCCAATTTATTTGGAATGATGAACCTTCAAACAGAATCTAATGTTGGAAATTATTTAGATACCTTTGTTTGATCAATCATATTCTCAACGATAAACTCTCTCAACTCTCCAATACCACGACCGGTTGTTGCCGAAAGATAAAAAACTCGAAAGGGAATTCCAATTTCATTCATTGCTGATTCCATATCTGTTCGCACGCGATGTTGTTCACTTTGGTTGAGTTTGTCAATTTTAGTTCGAATCACTACGGGTTTGATTTTTTTTTCCATTGCAACTTCTATTGTGGAAAGTTCCTCTTCAGGAAATTCTCTTTGTGAGTCACAAAGTATAAATAAAAACTTTAAGTGTTTCCATGTATTTAAAAAACCTTCCAAAAGATTCATCATATCTTTATGTTCTTTATGAGATGCTTTTGAATAACCAAATCCTGGTAAATCGATTAGGTTAAAACCTTCTTTGGTCCTGAAAATATTGATCAGTTTTGTCTTTCCTGGAGTTCTTGAAACTTTGGCAAGTCCTCTGTGGTTTGAGAGAGCATTTAGTAAACTTGATTTTCCTGAATTGGATCTTCCCATAAAAGCCACAGATGGAACGGAATCTAATTCCTCTTTTTCATTTAAGTTGGCAATCGAAGTGAAGAATTTAGTTTCTGGAAAAGGAATTTCTTTGGAATACTTGTGCATCTAGCTCATCTTTCCAAATAGATTCGTTTGGGATAATTCTTTTCACTTTTTGAAAAGAGAGAAAATAAAATTTGAATGGGTTCTCCATCAAAATAAAGGATTGGAATAAAGGTTCTGAGAAAAAAAGGAATACCGTTTTCCCGCATACACTCTGAAATTTCCTTATTTCCTGAACGAATTTGGATTTTTTGACCGTGATGCCAAGACCCAAGACTATATTTTTCCTCGGGGTCGGATAATTTAAACCTATTTTGGTTCCAATTTATACAAAGATTTTCCCCATCCCGATAGGAGGTTGCTTTTTTAAAAGCTGGTGATTTTTTATCAATAATGAAAAGATCGCCAAACTTTGATTTGTATAAAAAACAATTTTTGTTTTCTAAAAATGCTCTTTCGCCTTCTGATTGTAAATGGAAATTATCAAATCCGGATTTATATAGAGGATAATGTCCAAGTAATTTTAGATGGAAGTCAATTAGTTCTTTTTTTGAAGATACATTCAGACTTGTCCAAGTTTCGTGTGGGATACGGAAAATATGAGGACCTTGTTTGACAGTGGGTTCTTTTTTTAAATTAAATTGTAGATCTAGTTGCGAACGATCATGGAAATTCCAATAAATTTTATGAAAGTTCCAATTTTCTTTTTCTAATACTGGCAATAAATCCATACGGATCCGATTGCGTTTGTAAATTGGATCTTTGTTGGATTCATCTTCAAATATTTTGATTTGATTTATCACAAAATCATATAGTAATGTTAATTCTTTGTCTTCCAAAAAAACTAAAGGTAAAAATCTTTCTCCATCAAAAGGTGGAAGCGTATAAAATGCTTTTTTCCCACCACCTCTTGTTAGGTGTAGAAAGATAGACTCTGTGTAATCTTTACAATGGTGGCCAGTGAGGATAACCGATGGTTTTTTATTTGTGATTTTTTTAAGTTCGTGGTAACGAACCAGTCTTCCAGTTTCTTCAAATCCTTTCTTTAGTTTAAGAGAAAGTTTTGGAATTTTTTTTTTACGAAATGGTAAGGAAAGCCAGTGGATTTGAGGAACTGCAATATTTCTTTTTCTTCTGTATCTATAGAACGAATGCCGTGAGATAAATAAAACAACGTGGGTGATTGGATATTGTAAGTATCTTTTAAATATTTGAAAAATAAAACTAAAATAGAAGAATCTTTTCCTCCAGAGTAGGCAATGAGAAATTCCGTTTTATTTTCTGCCCATTGTTGTGGCAGATTGTTCCCCATTCTTGCCAAGACAGTTTCGAAAATCTTTGTGATTGTAGTCGGAATTTCTAGGATCATATCTTCCTTACTGCTACCATTGTGATATCATCGTGTTGTTCTTGTTCTTTGACAAATTCTTTTAGTTCCGAATATATCTTCTCGAGTATGTTTTTTGGCTCAAAAGAAATAAAGGAAAAAAAATTGGTTTTTAATTGAGTTTCTCCAAATTCTATTCCTTCAGCGTTTCGTGCTTCTGTAACTCCGTCGGTGTATAAAAGAATGGTATCCCCCGAATCAAACCGCAACTTAGACTCATTTCGAAAGGCTGAAATATCGGGTTGGATTCCTAGTATTACTCCTTCTGTTTCGATAACAGAAAGAGATTTTGAATCAGAATGATAATGGTAAAAATTGCCGTGACCGGCTCCAGAATATTGAACTTCACCTGTGATTAAATTCCACCTGAGTAAAATCATACTCATAAACCTTGGTGTGATAGCTTCTTTGTAACTAGCATACAGGTAGTTATTAATATCGTTTAAAATTTCCCAAGGTGAGTCTTTGACACGAACAAGGGAATGTAAAATGGTCCTGACTGTTGCCATAACGAGTCCTGCGGCAACACCTTTCCCGCTAACATCTCCTATGCAGATAAATAATTCATTTCTGTTAGGTGAAAGAATAAAATCATAATAGTCCCCACCGATACCACGAGCAGGTACCATAAACCCTCCAAAAGAAAAACCTTCAGCTTCCGGAGAGTTTCTTGGTAAGAGAGTACTTTGGATTTCTTTTGCAATTTCAATTTCTTTTTCCAATCTTTCTTTGTTTGAAAGGTTTTGGTATAAATTGGAATTTTCCATTGTGATCCTAGCAAGTGAAACAAAGGCATTGAGTGCTTCTATCTCATCATTAGGAAATCGGTTTTCTTGTTTAGTGAGAATAAATAAACAATTGGTTCCATTTTCCAAAGTAAGTGGAAACAACATTGATTCTTTACCTACTATTCCCATTGCTACTAAATTAGCATTTGATGATGGATCGATTGTCATGGTTTCTTTTATTTCTAAAAGAGAATCAATCAGTTCTACTTCGATGGATTTAGTGTCTGTATGGATTTGATAGTTTTCCAAGTCGCGATAAAGTCTGAATATTTTCGCTTTTGAAGATTCAAAAGTTCTTTCAACCAAACATGTTAAAGAAGATTCCACAATTCCAGATAGAGTTAATAAAATCATACGAATCATTTCGTCATGATTGTTTAAGTATAGTTGGCTTAATGTAAGGGCCGCAGTATGTAAGCTGCGAAAGTTTTTAGATTGGTTTTCTGATTTTGAATATATAAGCGAATTACGTAAAGAAACTGCAAATTGACCTACCACAAGTTGTAAAATTTCTTGGTCTTCAAAATAGTCAGAGTAATCTTCTTCTTCATAATCAATTGTCACCATACCGACAGCAGTATTGGCGTAAAGTATGGGTATGACTAGTTGAGATTTTGTTCCTGTGAGTTTTGAATAAAAATCGTAAAAAGGATGGCTTTGATCAGAAAATTTATAAAAGCAAGGTTCTCCTTTTGCCATCGTTTCAACCAAAACACCATAACTTAAATCATAATCCAATGTGATTCGTTTGATTGCTCGTTGTAATGTTTTTTGTCGGCTGGAATAATAAGCTAATTTAATTTCACCTAACTCTAAGTTTGTGATAAAAACTGCAATTTTTTCTCTCTTTAAACGAACCGAAATTAGGTCGGTAAACCGTTGCATCAATTCCTCAAGGCCCATCGCAGAATTGAAGAGTGAAAGGTTATCTAGGAGGAATTCTGTTTTCTCTTGCGAACTCAGGATGTTTTTCCCAATCCGAGAAATTTTTCGTTTCTCTAAAATCCACTCCCGGTCACAGGTTTGGCAGAAAAAACGTCCATTTCTTGTGATCCCGTTCGGGAGTTGCGGTTCGGCGCAGAGCAAACAGATCCTGTCGTCGGTGGGCTCGGAGTTCATCCTAGCCAAGGTATTTGATTTCTTTTTTCATATGCTACAAGAATTTCCCTGAGAACCGAGAAACCTGGTACGATTCATGCTTAATCTATAAGCAAATGTTGTTTTTTCTGCAGAAAAAGGAAGGATGTCGGTAAAATTGATTAAAAAACGGTTTATTTGTTTATTAAATAAGCATATTGTTTTGGTCATCGGCATTCCTTTTCTGCATTTTTACAAGGCAGAGCGTAATACTAAAGAGCAAGAACTATGACCGTGAAAAAATTTAATCCTATTCAATCCATCCACGAAGTGGCGACTGCCATGAATTCCACCCAAGATCCGGACGGGTTACTAGAACTCATTTTGGATCGATGCATCCAGATTTGCGGGGTAGAATCGGGTTCCCTAATGCTGATCGATGAAAAACACGGAGTTTTGGATGCAGTTACCTCCCGAGGGATGAACCAGCAGTTGCTTAGAGAGACAAAACTAAAGATCGGACAAGGGATTACCGGAATGGCAGCTTCCACGGGCAGAGCCAAACTCGTTAATGATGTTTCAAAAGATCCTGATTACATTCAGGTAAAAGAGGAAATTAAATCAGAGTTAGTTGCACCTATGATTGTCGAAGATGATATCATTGGAGTCATTTCCCTAGACTCAAATCGATTGAATGCATTTACCGCGGAGATGTTAGAAATTGTCAGTGTCCTTGCAAACCAAGCAGGCCAAATTTTTAAAAACTTACAAACTATACGTAGTTTAGAACAAAGAACTAAAATCCAAGCAACTCTTATAGAAATTTCCAAAGTGGTTAGCTCTACCTTAGATCAAAATGAAGTTTTCGATTCTATAATGGTAACAATGGAAAAATCTCTGCGTTTAGAGAAAGGAAGTATTGTATTATTTAATAAAGATGAAGGATTACTTAGGATCGTAGCAGCTTCAGGTCTTTCACCTGAAGAAATTGATAAAGGAACTTACCAACCTGGCGAAGGAATTACAGGAAAAGTATATGAATCAGGTGAGCCTATCATAATTGAATCAGTGGCGAGTCATCCAGATTTTTTAAACCGCGTAGGCTACCTATCTCATTTTAAACATGATCCACATAACGTAAGTTTGCTCTGTGCGCCAATTCTTAGTGAACAGACTATGTTGGGTGTAGTGAATGCTTTTATAGTTCAAAATAAACATACAGACTTAAAATCTTTTTTAGACTTTCTGCAAGTAGTTGCATCAATCATTTCACAATCGATTAAAATTCAAAATTTAGTTGAAGAGGCTAAAAAAGAAATATCTCGTGAAAATATCCAACTGAAAAGAGAATTAAAAAATAAATATAAGTTTGGTTCACTCATTGGAAAAGCTGCGAGTATGGAAAAAATGTTTGAGAAAATCCAACTGGTTGCAGATTCGAGAGCTTCTGTTTTAATTACAGGAGAATCTGGTACTGGTAAAGAGATGATCGCAAATGCAATTCATTATAATAGCTCACGTTCTGAAAATCCATTTATAAAAATCAACTGTGCTGCGATTCCTGAAAATTTACTGGAAAGTGAACTTTTTGGACATAAAAAAGGATCCTTTACCGGCGCTGTTACTGATAAAAAAGGGAAGTTTGAATTAGCAGATACGGGAACCATTTTTCTGGATGAAATTGGTGAAATGGATTTAAACTTACAGTCAAAATTACTTCGAGTTCTACAGGAAAGGGAAATCGAAGCCATTGGTTCTATAAAAGCAAAAAAAGTAGATGTTAGGATCATCGCGGCAACGAATGCTGAGTTAGAACAACTTGTCGCAGAAAAAAAATTCCGAGCAGATCTTTTTTACAGATTAAATGTAGTAAAAATCAACACACCACCGTTACGCGATCGAGTGGAAGACATTCCGCTTCTTATGAACCACTTTTTGGAAAAGTATACTAAAGATAATAACAAAGTTGTTAAGGGAATTTCTAGAGAAGCTTCTAAACTTTTGTTGAAGTATCGATGGCCAGGTAACGTTCGTGAGTTGGAAAATGTGATCGAACGTGCAGTGGTTCTTGCCCAAGACGAAATTTTAAATGAGGAAGATTTTTCTGACATATTGGCAAGTTTGGAAGATTTACCAGAACATACAACTGAAGTAACACAACTGAATCATGTAGAAACTACATCTGGTTCAGAACCATTAGATTTAGGATCAGGACGTCTTACTCCTGGACAGTTAGATGGTTTAGACGGTCGTGCGATGGAAATCGTTGTGAGCGAAGTAGAATCAAGACTTATTCAATATGCAATGAAAAAGTTTCGTTATACCAAAACGCGAGTTGCAAAATTTTTAGGGATCAATCGCAATACTTTGGATAAAAAAATCAAAGAATTGAATATTGAATACTAAATAACTTTAGTTTATCGGTTCTGGAAAATGGTTCAGATGATAAATTGGGCCAGTTTTGATTTCATCTTCTAAAGTTAGGTGCAGATATTCTTTTGCCGAACCAACTGCTTCTGGAAGGCTTTTCCCATGTGCAAGAAAAGATGTTATGGCCGCAGAATAAGTACAACCTGTCCCATGAGTATTTTTTCCCTTTAAAAAAGGTTTTGAAAATATGTATGATGATTTACCGTCAAATAAGACGTCGGTAGCTTCCGTTGCATTTGGTAAATGTCCCCCTTTTAATAGAATGGGTATTTCATACATCTGAAATAATTTTTCAGCCATTGGTACAAGTTGGTCATATTGGTTAATCTTTTCACCTAATAGTAATGATGCTTCGTCAAGATTAGGTGTGATTAATTTTGCAAGTGGTAAAAGATCTTTGGTTAATGATTGGATCGCATCATCTTTTAGGAGTTTTGCTCCACTGGTGGCAACCATCACTGGATCAACCACAAGTTGTATATCTGGGTTTTCATAAAAAAACTCGGCAACAGTTTGTATGATATTTGCTGAGTATAACATTCCTGTTTTAGCTGTTTTGACTGGAAAATACCCAGCAACTGCTTTTAATTGAGCAGAAACAAAGTCTGGCGAAATTTCAGAAATGCCACTGACTCCATCAGGATTTTGTGCGGTTAAACAGGTAAACACGGTGGTTCCAAAAGTGGCTAATGAAGAAAATGTTTTGAGATCTGCCTGAACACCAGCACCACCGCCAGAATCTGATCCTGCAATTGTTAAGGTAATGGGAAAATCTTTCTTCATGTTATGGAAACCATCCGTACTTGTCAAAATTGATGCGATCATCGTTTAAATCAAAGACAACACCTTCGGATTGTAGAATTTTTTTCTGCAAAGAAGCTCGGAACGTGTCCCCACGAAAGGAGATACGACCTTGGGAATTGATGACCCTCTGCCAGGGAATTTTCTGTTCCATTTCTTTTTTCAGTGCATTCAATGCATATCCCACCGCTCTTGCCGCTCTCGGACTTCCCAGAAGTAGGGCGATATGCCCGTAGGTAGTTACCTTTCCTTTGGGAATTTTTTTAACAACTGCATAGACAGAATCGTAAAAATTCGTACTTTTAGTTTTAGCCTTGTCCATTGAAATTGGATTTATATCTTAATGACTTAATTCTTTTGTAAATTCCTTTTTTAAAGTTATAAAAACCGCTATAAAATGAAAGTTTCCGAATACGCAAAACATTTGTTACTTGCAGAAAGTTTAGAAGATAAACTATTACCTCCAAGTCGTCACTGGGATGAAGAAACTGAATTGACTCCGTTACGTATTGAAGCTCCTGGTCGTTCGTCAAAATTTCAATTTTCTGACAAAAAAGTAAAAATTCCACGTTTAGAACATCTGAACTTAGAATCCAATCGGGGACTTAGCCTTCATCATTTTGCAAATCATGAGCTTATGGCAATTGAGTTATTTGCCTGGGCACTTTTGGCATTCCCTGAAGCACCAAGATCAGTTCGGAATGGATTTTTAAAAACCATTGAAGAGGAACAAACGCATTTAAAGTTATATTTGAATCGAATGAGAGACTTCGGTATCGATTTTGGTGATATTCCTTTAAATTATATATTCTGGAAACAATTAGGACAATTTAAAACTTTAGAATCTTTTTCAGCTGTTATGTCTATTTCGTTTGAAGGAGCAAATTTAGATTACGCACAAATATATGCTCAAGTTTTTTCCTATTTTGGTGACCAACTAACTTCAGATATAATGCTCACTATTTTTGAAGATGAAGTTAAACATGTAAAAAGAGGGCTTCGGGCCTTTGAAAGATCTATCCCAGAAAATGGAAATCACTGGGAACATTATTTATCACTCATCCATTTCCCATTTACTCCGAGGCGAGCAAAAGGTTATCTTTATCTCCCTGAAACAAGATCATTGGCAGGTATGAACAAAGAGTTTATTCAATCATTGGGGAACTACGAGGATGAATATACGGGACGAGTGAACTTGGAATCGGTTAAAAAATTTGGACTGGGAGAGAGGATACTTCGTAAAAACAGACTTGATTCTTAAGTCTCAAATCAATAGAATTCCCCAGGAAGGTAATTATGAAATTAAGAATATTGTTGAGTTTATTAATATTTTTATCAGCACTCGGAGTTGTACTGAATGCAGAAAAAAAAGCCAAATCTTCTACAGAAATGAATCTACATGATTTTATGGAAGATTATACAAAGCCTGCAACAAAGTTATATGACAAAAAAGAAAACGCAGACTATCTCAATAAAATTTTAGAAAAAGTTCCCGATATGGCACCAGATGAACAAAAGGTAGAGTGGAAAGAAATTATCGATGCTAAGTTAGCAGTCGGAAAACCTGATGAAACTTGTAAGTCTTGCCATACAAAATTTAAAAAAGAATACAAAGCTAAATATAGAAAGAAATTAATCCCTATCCCTGAAGACTTACTCGGATTTCCAAAGGAAATCAAAGAGTTATTAAAAAAGTAAATTGGTATTTCCGTTCTTGCTTTAGTGGGAACGGATTCGCATGATAAAAATCAATTATTTCAAAATTCCATTTTTTTTAATCGGCTTATCCTTTTGTTTTTCTATATTGAATGCCGAAGAAACGAAACCACAAACTGTGGAACCACCAGTTCCTGTATCAAATCCTCTTCCCGCTAGTTTGAAGTTTGGTGCTTTTGTTGATACTTATTATTCTCATAATACAAATCATCCTTTATCTAAAGAACGACAATATGCAACACAAGCAGTTCGGAACGATGAATTTAATATTAACCTCGGGTTTGTTGATGCTAAATGGCAAGAGGAAAAGGTAAGAGGTCGAATCGCTCTACAATTTGGTACATCAGTAAATACAAATTATGCCTCAGAATCAAATCGTGATGTTAGTTCCAATCAAAACTCTGTAAAACATATCCAAGAAGCCTATGTTGGATTTAAGTTAGCAAAGGATACTTGGGTTGATGGTGGAATTTATTTTGGACATATTGGACATGAATCTTGGATTTCTTCGGATAATTGGAATTATACGAGAGCACTTTCCTTAGATTATGTGCCTTATTATTCTTCCGGTGTCAGGCTTACTACAAAGTTTACTGATAAGTTCCAATTTCAGTTTCATGTGATGAATGGTTGGCAAAATATTACAGATCAGAATAAAGATAAATCTTTAGGATCCCAGTTTAAGTTTTTTTTAACACCTAATTTTACTATTACAGCTAACCAGTTTGTAGGAAACGAAGCTCCCGATAATGAACGGAAACAAACTAGGATGTATAATAATACAATTTTAGAATGGAAGGCCTTGGATTGGTTATCGTTTGCAGTATCAGGAGATATTGGGGCACAAAAAGCAAAAGAGTCCTTTCAATATGAACCTTGGTGGAAAGAAATCAATCCTACATTAGGAATTTATACTAATAGGGAATCGAATGTTTACAACCAATGGTATCACGGTACTTTTTGGACAAGTTTTCGTTATGAAGATTTATACCGTTTGAGTTTCCGAATAGAAAGGTATTATGATCCTAAACAAGTTTTGGCAACTACATATACACGAAATGGATTTATGACGAATGGTTACACCGTCACCTTTGATTTATTACATTGGAATCCTGGATTAATCCGTTTTGAGGTTACTCAGAAGGAATCAATGGATGCAGTTTTTGAAACTGATAAAAATAAACATACGCGTGTCGAGCGTCTTTTTATTCTTGCTGCTTCTGTTCGCTATTAGTGAAAAGAAAAACTCCAAACCACTTATGTGGTTTGGAGTATAAATAGGAGAAATTAGATTATTTTCTTATAGTTAAGAAAGCACTTTAGGTCCTTTTCTTTTTTTTAGCCGGCTTTCTCTTTTTCTTTGAGGTGTCGTCATCCTCTTCATCTTCTTCCAAAGGTTCTTCACTGAGTTCACTTACAAAGTCGAGAAAAGGGATATGTTTTTTGTGACTCATCTCTTCCAGTTCTTTTGCATTTGGTTTCCTTTCGCCTACAACCACTAAATATAAGGAAGGCAGGATGGTTAACACAAGGCACATGGCAGAGAATAATCCTCCCACAATCACGGTTGCCAGTGGTCTTTGGACATCGGATCCAACCCCTGTTCCTAATGTCGCTGGTATAAGTCCAAGTAATGCCAGTAACATGGTCATAAGCATTGGTCTTAACTGGATCACAGCAGCTTTTTTTACCGCGGCTTTGGTTGTTATATCCGGTTCTTCAATGAGGAGATGGTTAGTTCTTGATACAAACAATACTCCGGCCATTGTTGCAATTCCGAAAAGTGAGATAAATCCCACACCTCCAGATACGTTGAAGTAATAACCTCTCATCAAAAGGGCGTATATTCCACCTAATAAGGATAGTGGAATACATGCTAAGGCAACATAAACATATTTGAGGTTCCTATATAACATATAAAGAACACCGAAAATAATGAGAATTGTGATTGGTATCACTAGTGATAACTTTTTACCAACACGCGATAAGTTTTCGTATTGTCCTCCAAACCTGATTTCGTATCCATCTGGAAGTTTGATTTTTTTCTTTACTCGTTTTTGAAGTTCAGAAACAAAACCTCCCTGGTCACGACCACGAATATTAGTTCGAACCGTTACCACCCGACGTCCCTCTTGTCGAAAAATCATGGTTGGTCCATCAATCACTTCGATATCAGCCAATTGTGATAAAGGAATCCTTTCTCCTTTTGGCGAAATGATTGGCATATTTTCAATCGCTTGTTTAGAGGCGCGGTAGTCCTTGGAAAATCGAACTACGATCCCAAATCGAGCGGGTGTTTTCGGAGGAATATCAGAAGGCCCTTCATACAAAGTACTCACTCGTTGCATTCCAATCGCAGCTTCTATCATTTGTTGGATATCAATGACGTTAATCCCAAATCGTGCGGCCGCTTCACGATTGATATTAATGGTTAGCTGTGGACTTTCTGCTTCTTGCTCAATCCCATATTCACTCGCTCCTTTCATTTCCTTGATTTCTTTCAGAACTTCATTTCCAATTCCACGCATGATTTTTAAATCATTTCCTGAAACGAAAACAGCGAGATCGGCAATGGTTCCCATAATCGCTTCTGAAAGGTTGTCCATAATTGGTTGCGAGAAACTTACCCTTGCACCTGGAAGTGTGGCTTCCAAATCATTTCTCATCCTAAGAAGTAACTCTTGTTTGGTGATTTTTTCGTTCCATTTGCTGTAATCTTTTAAACCAATTAGAACTTCTAATCGGTTAGGTGGAAGAGGGTCTGTTCCATCATCGTTTCTTCCTAACTGAGATATGACCACACTTACTTGTTCATTCTTATAAACTGTTTGCCTGATTTTAGGCATAAACTTTCTTGCTTCCGGTAAGGAGATACCTACTGGAAAAAAGATACGAATGTTAAATCCACCTTCATCCATTTCGGGTAGAAATTCTGTTCCGAGAGAAAACATCCCGATAGCAAGGAATATTGTCACAACACTAAAGGTATACTTCACTGCTTTTTTGGATCTATTTACAATAAACTCAATGATACGTTTGTAACGAACTTCTATCCAATCGTAAACCGGGTTATGCCATTCAATGGGTCCTGGATTTTTTGATTCAAAATAGGTTTTGTAAATGATGGACATGAGTACAGGAATCACTGCCATCGAAAAAACTAACGCACCTAATATGGCAAAGGAGATCGTAAATGCCATTGGTTTAAACAAACGACCTTCAATTCTTTCAAAAGAAAAAATTGGAAGATAAGCTAAAATGATGATTAAAATTGAAAATAGGATTTCAGTTCCCACTTCCGAAGCAGCATCTCGTGTAAATGCTAAAATTCCATGTGATTTCTCTTCTGGAGTTGCATCTCTATATCTCCTCATGATGTTTTCCACCATGATCACAGCTCCATCTACAATAATTCCAAAGTCAATTGCACCTAATGATAGTAAACTGGCTGGAATGCCGGTCATATTCATTAAGAGAAATGCAAATAACATAGCAAATGGAATGGTGGCAACGACAACGAGAGAAGCCCTTACACTTCCAATAAAAAATATCAATACTAAACTAACAACGACTACACCTTCGACTAATGTTTTGCCAATTGTGCGAAGAGTATAGTTTACTAAGTCAGTTCTGTCGTAAGTATTTCTAAGCTGAACACCTTTTGGGAGATAATTTTCGTTAATTTCTTTTACTTTTTCGCGAATTCTTTCTCCCATTTCGTTAGGATCTCCCCAACGACGCATTGCCACCAAACCTTGAACAGACGAATCGACATCAATAAGACCTTCTTCATCATTCTGAACAGTATAACCTAAGACACCACTGGGAATAGGATGTGAAATTTCAACGGAACCTAAATCACGAATAAAGACAGGTACTCCATTTACAGTTTTGACAACAATGTTTTCGATGTGTTTTGGATCTCGGATGGCACCAAGGGAACGAATGGGAAAACCTTGTTCCCCTTGAAGGAGTAAGTTACCACCTGTGTTTAAGTTGTTCTCTTGAATTGCTTTGATAACATCGCCAATGGTTAATTTATATCGAATTAACTTATCGGGCGAAGTTACAACATGGTATTGTTTGGGAAGACCACCAAATGTAACTACATCGGCAATTCCTGGTATCTGTAACATTTTTGGCATTACAATCCAGTCTTGGATGGTTCGAAGTTCCATTGGTGTGTGATTTTCTGATGATTCTACAACATATCGATAGATTTCACCAACAGGTGAACTCATTGGTCCAAGGGCAGGGTGCACATCTTCTGGGATGTCTGCATCGGCCACACGTTCCATAAGTCGCATACGTGCAAAATAATCATCGGTCCCATCTTCAAAGACAAATTGAAATACAACTAATCCATTGATGGTTCTTGATCGCCTTACAGCAACTTTGGGAATTGCATTTAATACCCGTTCAATGGGAAGAGTGACACGTTCTTCAACTTCCACTGCGGCTTTTCCAGGAAATTTTGCTATGAGTCGAACTTGTGTATCTGCAATATCCGAATAAGCTTCTTTTCGTATATCAATCCACGCCCAAAGTCCAAACAAAACAGCAACTGCTGCTGCGATGAGTGTAGTAATGCGATTTTTTAATGCTGTTTCTATAAAATCTTTAATCATGATATTCCCTCGTATTGAAGAGGTAACCCATTTGTAGTAATAACTGTGGGTTTTTGTAGTCGCCTTGTCCAATTCCGCCACCTACTTGCAAAAAGAAGTTTCCAAGTAGGAAGTCGTAAGTCAGACCGATATATCTTTGTGAAAGGTGAACTCTTTGTCTTTCTCGGCTTTCATATTCTAAAAAAGTTCCTATGTTACTATCAATGGAATTTACGTAAGATCGGATCAGCAGGTCTTCTTGTGAAGGATCTCTTCTATTATACCCGGGTACATTAACACCTGTCGGGTAAGAAGACTGGCCACCGCGCCCAACTTCAGGAGCAAATGGGTTTACTTCAAAATATCCACCAACTATGGAGATACTATGTGCTATCACAGGTGTTTTCCAGAAAGTATAACCTAAATCTACTTGACCACCATACCAATGGGGTCCCCAGGCGCCACCTGACCCTCGTAATACGACATCTTTGAAGTAGTATCCTAAGTTGAAATTTAAACTTGCAGGTGATCCAATAGACGCACCGTAAACCCAATAATTGGTAGATTTTGGAAGTCTTTTTGCATCCAAACTATCGGCTTTTAGTTTTTCATCTTCGCCAAATGCAGACTGATCCGACTTTGTTGGTGTCCACTCAGGTTTAATTTCATTTCCTTCTTTGTCTTTAGGATAAGGAGTCGATTGCGAAAACAAAGAAGCGCCAAATAAAAAAATGGTAATGTATAAAAGGACAAGTTTTTTCATATTAAAATCCAAAACTTAATCCTTTCAAAAGAATTGATCCTTGAATGGCTACTTTTTCACCGGGAGAAAGACCTTCGATAATGTTAACTCTTTCTTTTGTTGAAATTCCTAATACCACCTCTCGTCTTTTGAATGTTAGTGGTTGTTCTTCAACAAAAACATAGTTTTTTCCTTCTACAGTAACAATTGCTGTGTAAGGTAATACTACACTATCCCCTCCGGTTTGTTCTGGAAATTTTACAACTCCAAACATACCTGGTTTTAATCTGTATTTATCATTCACAACAATGATCCTCATTTTTGCAGTTCTTGTAAGAGGATCTACGTTATCACCAATTGCTTCCGCTGTTCCGATAAACTCTTCATCGGGAAAGGAAGCAAACACAACCTTTACCTTTTTTCCTTTGCGTAATGTGGAAATCTGAGATTCAGGAACATCGGTAATGATCCATGCTTTTAAACTTCCTGCTGTTCCTAATTCACTTGGGTTTAAACCTTGTGCACGAAGTTTACCTTCAAATTCAGCAAGTTCTGCTGCATCGTTACCAGCATCTGTTTCGGATTCGACCAAATCTTTTTCTGTTGCAACACGATGAACAAACATATCTTTGATCCGGCTTAAGTTCTTATTGGATCTATGAAGTTTGTTTTTTGCATGTACATAACCTACATAAAGATCATTCAGTTCTGCTGATTCAAAAAGAATGATGCGAGCTCCATTACTCACGGAAGGAGAAGTCGATGCAATGAGCCTTGCAGGAGCTTCTAAACTAACAAATTCACCACCGCCACCGATGGCAGTTGATTTTACAATTTCGAGACCTGGGCTTCCTGGTTTAAAAACAATTCTGCGGCCATCATCAAAAACTTCCGCTTTCTCTGGATGTTTGTGAGCAGGTTTCGCTGGTTTGGAAAAAATCATAAAAAGGACAGCTATGACTACAAGAGCCACCCCTGAAATTAGGAGGATTTTAGCCTTTTGGTTCAAAGATTTTATAGTGATTAACATTTTATTCCTCAGATTTAGGATTGGTTTGGTTTTCAGTTTTTGGGATAAAGATTCCTTTACCCACAGCATAGTTTACATTTTCAATAGCTTCCATTCGATCGGTTTGAAGTTTTAACATCTCAACAATACTGGAACGATAGGTTTCAAAGAAATCGGCGAATTCTAAAATGGTTATGTATTTTTTTTCATAACTCATAATCATATCTAAAGATAAACTTCCGTAATCTTTGATATATGCGTTACTAAAACGTTTGTAAAGTGCGTCTTTGATCCTCGCAGATTGGTAAGCCACTGCAACTTCGTTTTCAACTTCAAGGATGTTGTTCTTTAACTCTTGTTTGCGGACAAGAATTGCTTTTTCGGCGGCTTGGATATTTCCTTGGTTTCTGTCAAAAAGTGGAACACTTAACTGTGCGGTAACTCCCCAATAGTTTTGGAAAGCAGTACCACCACGGTTGTAAACAGGACCAAATGATAAATCGGGAATGGCATTCGCATATTGAAGTTCCAAATTGGCCTCTTCAAATCGTAAAGTTTGTAATGCCTTTTTTAAATCGGGGCGATTCTCACGGGCAATTTCAACTAAATCTTCTAATCGAACTTGGTTGGGAACAATGGCATCTAAATTTGATTCATTGACGTTCGGATTAAATTCTACTCTAACATCACGATACAAATCATCGTTCAAAAGAACTTTTAAATCCGCTTCTTTTTCATAAACTTTAATCGCGAGATCTTCTCTTTCTTTTTTTAAGAAAAACAAAAGTGCTTTCAAACGTAAATGTTCTGCTTGGAGGAGGGCTCTTCTTTTATATGCGAGCTCTGAAGAATCTACCGTTTTTTCTATGGAAGCAATACTTTGGTCGTAAAAAACAACTGCTTTTTTGTAAAAGTATATTGTGTAAAATGTTCTTCTTAGTTTCGTAATGACTGCACGTGCTAAATCATAAAAATCTTGTTCGGATATCTTTGCATTGAGTTCTGCTACTTTTACCCGTTTGTCAATTTTACCACCGAGCAAAAACACTTGTTGTATTTGAATTACTGACTGTCCGGATCTTGTTGTATCAAAATATCTTTGTGTAGGTTCGGCAAAAATACTTTGGTCAATTGCAATGTTTGGATTTGCATAAAGTCCTGCTTGTAAAATCCCTGCTTTTTTTACATCGATTTGAAAGCGAGATGCAATGAGCAAAAGATTGTTTTTCCAAAGCAAAGTTTCTGCAGATTCTAAATCAATATCCCGAATTATTTTTTGGTCATCAGGATAGAGGCTAGATCCTAGGGAGGACCTAGGATTTTCATCTGAAAGTTGCCTTTTAAGCGCTTCACTTGCCTGTGCGATTCTAGCCTCCCCCCATAAGTAGGAGGTAGAAAACACAAGAAAGAGGTAGATACCGATTCTTTTAGAAAAACTCATAAATTACCAAACATTAAAAAATTAAGAAAATGAACACATGGGTATGGCTCTATTGTAACGAACGAGGGACATACCTTTCCTCAGCAAATGCCGAAGTGGATTAAACGAAAGAAGTAGGAGGAGGAATATTTAAGAGAAGTGAGGAAAGTAAACTGGGAACATAAGTTCCCTCTGAAATCAAATCAACATAACTAACCAAAAGCGATTCAGAAAATAAATCGGATTTGCTTTCGTTAAAAAAATCTAAAAAGTCCGCTCTGGAACGACTAAGCGTAGCTGAATCATCAATGGAAGAAATCTTTTGATTATCAATTGCGGTATCTTCAGGTGTTTCAAGAGAAGCGGAGTAAGACTTTTTAATCTGATGAAGATTGGCTTCCAGATATTCGGAAACTGTGTCTGACGTGCCGTCTAACGGGAAACCTACGGTCACCGTTAAAAGTAAAGCTATCAGTTTTGCCGACCAGTTTGCCGTCATATTATCCACACATTCTTTTTAATCTTGGTACTCAATTCTAAAATATTTCTAATGTTTCAGACAAATCCTAAACATTGAACAAATTGAACAGGATACAGGAAATTGGACGGAGGAGATTTCAAAAAAAAGACTGTCCAGAGTCAGGAATTCCCTGGAACAGTCACAAGAATCTTTGGCAAATGAGAAACAAATTTTAGGAAACGTTGAATATATAAAAACATCCTGTGTCCCTCACGGGACACAGGTTAAGCGGTAGAGAGGAGTTAAACGGGTGGAGGTAGATTCAGGTAACGAGAAGCTAATAGCCCTGAAATAAAAGAAGTATGGAGGTTTTTGTTATGTGTTAGCAGAGAGACAGTCAATGTAGACTGAGCTTTCCCACTCCATGTGAGTACATCTTCTAAATCTTTTGTACCTGAAGTTTCTTCTGAAGAGGATTTTTGAACCGCTATGGAAAGAGAGCCAGAAAGTTGGCTTTTTCCACTCACCCGGCTGGATTTGGCTCCACGAGTGCGAACGAGAACATTCTCTTCTGAAAGAAAAGCGCTGCCCAGGGAGACTGTGAGTAGGGAGATCCCAAATATTTTAATCACGTTCCTGAACATAGTTACAGTATAGACCGAGTCTGATTAAAATCTAGCTTTTTTTTGGAGTCTGCCTACAAAATAAGCAGATCGACCAGAATTTTCTGGAAGACCTGCCTTTGTTCGCAATTACAGCACTTTTCCCGGGTTTAAGATCCCTTTTGGGTCAAATGCCAATTTGATGGCCCGCATGGTCTCAATTTCCGACTCGGACCTAGAAAAATTCAAATAATCCTTTTTTAGTAACCCAATTCCGTGTTCGGCAGAAATGGAACCTTTGAATTTTTGGATAAGAGTGAACATTTCTGGATCCACTTGTTTGCATTGGGCAAAAAAATCAGCATCAGAAAGATCTTTTGGTTTAACAATGTTTAGGTGGAGATTCCCATCCCCTATATGTCCAAAAAGGGCAATATGAAAACCTTGGTATTTGTTTGTGAGTAGAGCCGTCATCTCATCCAGGAATGCTTCCATATTACGAAGAGGCAGCGAGATATCATTTTTATGAACCGTATAAGCTAGGGACAAAGATTCTGAAATTCCTTCCCTATATTTCCAAAAAGTTTCGTTCTGGCGTGAGTTCTGAGCAATTGAACCATCGGTAATTAATTCTTTTTCAGTAATGGATTCTAAAATGGAATATAGTTTTTCTTCGTCTGATTCGCCACTTACTTCGAACTCCATTAGCACATAATACTTGCTAGGTGCTTGAAAAGGATCAGGAACACCTAAATGTTCTTTCACTTTGTCCAAACAATAGTCAGTTAAAAACTCAAAAGCAAGAAGTGGTAAATCGAAGTTATGTGTTTCCCGAAAGATTTCTAAAATGTTTTTGTATTCTGGAACTGCAAGAAAAATCACTCGAATGTCTTTAGGTGGTTTGGTGAGTTTGACTACCGCCTCAGTGATGATTCCTAGTGTCCCTTCCGAACCAATAAACAAGTGTTTGAGGTCATATCCTGTATTGTTCTTTAAAATCTCTCCGTTAAATCGGTAAACTTCGCCTTTTCCAGTGACAACAGTAAGACCAAGAATCCAATCTCGAATCAAACCGTAGTGTACGACACGCACTCCTCCGGCATTGGTAGCAATATTTCCACCAATGTGACTGGATCCAGTGGCTGCAAAATCGACAGGAAAATAAAATCCACGTTCTTCCGCTTCTTTGTGTAGATTTTTTGTAATCATACCAGCTTGTACGTGTAAGGTGCCAAGGAAAGGATCGAAATCAACTACTTGGTTCATTTTGGATAAAGAGATGACAATTTCGCCATTTTTGGCAACAGCACCGCCAGCATAACCGGTTCGTCCACCAGATGGAACGACGGCAATATTGTTATTGTATGCATAAGTCACTATGGCTGCTACATCTTCAGTAGTTTCAGGAAAAACGAGAACTTGGTAGTTGGGTGGATAAACTTTGGTTCTATCTGTTCCGTAGGAATTGAATAAAGCTTCGTCCATTGTTCCATCATTTTTTTGAATTACTTTTTTATCGCCAATGAGTTGGCTCAAATCAGTTTTTGTTTTCGTAAAATCCATTTTTTATCCTTTAGATATCAACCATATCAATTTGAGAGTTAACCGCTGGATCATCATCGCCAGGTGTCAAACGTGTGTATGTACCATCGGATTCTAAAACTCTAGCTTGTGTGTTATCGCGCAGTAGAAGTTCTAGAATTTTTGCGATTCTTTTTTTGTGTTTATCTTGTAAGATTGGAAACATAACTTCGATTCGGCGAAGGAAGTTTCTTGGCATACAATCGGCAGATGCCAAATAAACATCCGGTTTTCCACCATTTTCGAAACTATAAATTCGCGAATGTTCTAAGTACCTTCCCACAATGGAACGTACGTTGATTCGGTCAGAAACACCTGGAATTCCGGGCCTTAAACAGCAGATCCCACGAATGATTAAATCTATTTTAACTCCAGCTTGTGAGGCTTCGTAGAGTTTTAAAATTACATCGGGATCCACAAGAGAGTTCATTTTAAAAATCACACGAGCTTGTTTCCCGTTCTTTGCATTGTCTGTTTCTCTTTGGATGAGGTGAAGGAATTCCTCTTTGAGAAAAGTAGGAGCTGCATAGATTTTGGAAAGTCTAGGCATTTTGCCTGAACTGGTAATGGTATTAAAAAGTATCGCAACATCCTCTGTAATTTCTGGATTTGCTGTGAATAAACTTAAATCTGTATAAAATCTCGCAGTAGTCGAGTTATAGTTTCCAGTTCCTAAGTGGACATACCGATTGAGTTTGTCTTCTTCCCTGCGTACAATCAGTAACATCTTACAGTGGATTTTAAGTCCAACCACACCATAAACCACATGAACACCGCTATCTTCTAATTTTTTGGCCCAACGAATGTTTCTTTCTTCATCAAACCTGGCTTTAAGTTCCACAAGAACGGTTACCTGTTTTCCGTTTTCAGCTGCTTCTCCTAAAAATTGAATGATGGGGGAATCTCCAGAAGTTCTATACAAGGTCATTTTGATTGCAAGAACCTTCGGGTCTTGGCTTGCAATTTTTAACATGTCTTCGATTGATTTAAAACTTTCGTAAGGGTGGTGGAGCAAGTGATCGTTTTTACGAATTTCAGAAAAGATGGATTCGCTTTTTTTTGCTGCAAATCCAGATTTGGGGACTGGGTATGAATATTTTAAGTGACTTGTTTTTTCTAAACTTTGAAAAAACATCATGTCATTTAAGCTAAGTAAGGTGGGGATTTCCATAACCTGGTATTCTTCCAATTCTAAAAGCCCACGTAACAATTCTTTGATATGGCCTGCTCCTGAATGAACATCCAAACGAACGGCATCTCCCCACATCCTGTTTTTTAGTTCGTTTTTCATTGTTGTCAGAAGATCACCAATGTTTTGTTCTTCGTTGATGGAAATATCAGCATCCCGAACAATTTTAAAGGTATGAATTTGTTTTACATTCATGCCGTAGAAAAGGTCACCTAAATGAAGTTTTATGATCTCTTCTAGTGGGAAATACCTTCTTACATCAGATTCTTTATTTGGAGGTAATTGTAAAAAACGTGGAAGTACACTTGGTACTTGAACAATGGCAAAAAGTTCTTTTGCTTTGTTTTTATCATCATCGGAATACAAAGTGATCCCTAAATTCAATGTCCTATTGAGGATATGAGGAAAAGGATGGGAAGGATCGATGGCGAGAGGAGTGAGAATAGATGATACTTCTCTTTTGTAATAGTTTTTTACAAATTGAATGTCATCACCTGCAAGATCACTTGGGTCCTGCACAACTACGATTTTGTTTGTTTTTAGTTCAATCAGGATTTCATCTAAGGACTCGTATTGTTTTTTGACAAATTGTCCTACTTTGGAATAAAGTTCAGCGACGGTTTCAGAAGTTCTTTTACCGTTTAGGCTTCGTTCTTCGATTCCTGCATTTTTTAAGTTGAGAAGGCCCGCCACACGAACCATAAAAAACTCATCCAAATTGGATTCTGTAATACATAGAAATTTAAGGCGTTCGAGAAGAGGGTTTTCTTTGTCAAAAGACTCTTCTAGGACTCGGTGGTTGAAGTCGACCCAAGAAAGTTCACGGTCGAAGAAGATATTTTGGTTCCCCAGTTCTATTTTTTCTGTAGGGCTAGCAGTCATAATTCTAGGATTTGGGAAGGAAAAAATTCTGTAAATTCCTAATCCTTTTGTAGAATTCGACGACATTAGATTCAGAGGAATTGGGGACGATATGCCAGCATACACCATGCCAGGTCTGATGACTGGGCAAAATACAAACGATATCGTTAAAAAACTGGTCGAACTCGAACGTAGACCCATCAAACGATGGGAAACCGAAAACGAGTATGCCAAGGCTCAGATGCAAATCTGGGGGGAAGTGAAAAATCTTTCGGCAAACCTACAAACCAAAACCCGAGCTCTTGTCTCCTTTACGGCCCCCTTTGCAACCAAATCGGTTTCTTCATCGGAAGAAGGTGTCATCACTGGTGAGGCTTCTCGGGCCGCAAAATCTGGCGATAGAGCCTTAGAAATCATCGAAATGGCAAGCAAACATCAGTTATCTGGTGTTGCTATTGATACCGACATTCGTTTGCCCGAAGGTAGTTTTACTATTTATTCTGGAAAATCCAAAGAAACGGTTACCTTTCCTGGTGGGTCACTCAGTGAACTTACAAATGTGATTAAAAATATGGCCGGAGGACTTGTTGAGACTTCTGTCATTAAAATTGATAAAGATTCCTCGATTCTTACTGCCACTTCGGTAAAAACCGGAAAAAAAAATGAACTCCAGTTTTCTGATCCCAATGGAATTTTAAAATTAGCAGGTCTTGTTGGTGAAAACAAAGCGAGTTTAGAAAACACAAACCAAATATTATCTTTAGATTTAATCAAATCCAAAGTCTGGGACCAAACCAAATTTAAAAAATCAGAATTAGAAACAGAAAAATTGGTCCAAACTGAAGAAGGAATCAGTATCAAACCAGACACTGCCTTTTCGATACCTGTTGCAGTAACAGAAGTCAAAGAAAGAGCTTTTATAGAAGTAGAAGTTGTAGGAGAAGCTCCAGCTGTTTTGGAGATGGGAATTGGATTTGAAAAGGAGGGAAGTGTTCGTAACAAATTCCTTCCTATCACCAAAACAGAATCCAAATATATTTTTCTTGCTGGTGATTATGCTTCGGATAAAAATTTAACTAATATTATATTATCAAATGCAGCAACTACTCCTGTTCTAGTTAAATCAGTGACTCTTGTAACTCCCCCGGCTCCAGGTACAGCTGAGCCTGTAAAAGTATTACAAGAAGGAAAAGATCTTAAAATTAAAATTGATGGTGTGGAAATCACTCGTGAAACCAACGATTCCATCGCTGATGTTTTGGAAGGGATTTCTTTTAATGTTCACAAAGTTACAGAAAAACCGGTGACTCTAAAAATTCACGTGGACCATGCCAAAGGTTCTGCCCTCATCAAAGAATGGGTGGATGCTTACAACGAACTCATGAAGTTTTCGAAGGAAGTTACTTCTGTTGAAAAAAATGGAAAAATTTCTGATAAAAAAGAAAGTGATGATTCCAAATCAGCGGATATCTCAAAAGATTTTTGGGATAACAAATCCAAATCAGGGATTCTTGCTGGCGAAAACGCAATTTTAAGACTGATTGCCTCTTTGAAAACAACGGCTAACTCGTATTATCCTGCAACAAAAGAAAATGGATTTAGAGTTTTAACAGACATAGGAATTTCTACTGGTGCCGTTGGATCCAACTGGGAAAAAATCCAAGATGGTCTTTTGCAAATTGACCAGGAAAAACTCATTGCTGTCCTTTCTGAAAATCCGGATGGAGTTCGTGATTTATTTGCCTCTGATCCAAATAACGATGCAAAGATGGAAGAGGGAGTGGGAATTCGATTGCTCGAAATTCTAAAACCTTATAACCAATACGCTTCAGGAATTGTCACAAGCAAAGTGAAACTTCTGGAAGAAAGTGTTGCCGGAAATAATAAAAAAATCAAAGAACATGAGTCACATCTCATAAGTTTTGAGGCCAAACTGAAACAAAGATTCCTCTACATGGAACAAGGTGTGGGGAAAAACAAATCAGTTGGGAACTATTTACAGAATAATATGTTTAGAGGGAACGGTGGGGAATGATGAATATTTATATCAACGAACAACAATTAGATACTAAACTAGATGGCGAAACAAACCTTGGCCAAGTGTTGGATGAAATTCAAAAGTGGATTGAATCCAATGGAAAGTATCTACGCCATTTTACCGTCAATGGGAAAGAACTGAATCGTTCCGATCTAAATGCTGTGGGTGTGGATGAAACAGAACGCCTAGATTTGTTTGTAGGTGAAGAATTGGATGTGATTGAAGACAGTCTTTGGGAAGTAGATAACTACGTTGATAAAGTAGGTAGTACTCTTGTGGGCCGTGATTCTTTGACGGAAAAAGAAACAGAGGATTTAAAGGAAGGAATTCCTTGGATCATTTCTATGATTCGTACGACCACAAAACTTTTGAACTTAAATTTAAACCAGATCCAACCAATGGGGAAAGGTAAAAACGTAGAAGAAATTTTAGAGTCTTTACTAAACGGATCAGAAGTTTTAGATTCCACAAAAACTATCGAAACTTTTTTAGAAGACCTTAGGGACGTAAAACTTTTCCTTATGGATCTAAGCACTCGTCTTGCTGTGATGCGTATGGACGAAAGTGAGCTAGTGGAAATTATTTCTCGTTTTGTCGAAGACAAAGAAAAGGTCATCAAAGACTTTATGTTGGTAAATGAAAACTTCCAATCTGGAAAAGATCATTTGGCTTCTGAGATTTTGAATGATGCTGTCGGTCGGTTAACGGGACTTATGTCAGCACTTGTTTCAGTACAAACTCGTCATTCGGAATTAGATTGGCAATCTCTTGCAATTGAGGATAAAAAACTTTCGGAAGTAATCACAAATTTAAATGAAACACTTTCCAACATTGCATCAGCCATGGAGAAAAATGATATAGTTTATGCAGGTGATATTTTGGAATACGAACTACCTGAATTGCTCAGTGAATTCATTCCTTTTTTGTCTCTTGTATTAGAAAGAATTTCCATTTAAAGGTTTGGTTCTTTTGGGAATCGGGCAAAAATCCGGTTCCCAATTCCAAATAAAACTCCTACAAAAAATACCACTCCTCCCCAAACCAAATTTAAGTTCCAACCTAGAGATTTTTCATACATAGGATCGGACCAAGTCCAAACTCCATAGAGAGATAAAATGAGTCCTAAGATCAGAAACAGAACCGCCAAAATGGAAGATAAAGAAATCATGGAGAAATTCTAGTGGAAGTTGGAAAGAGATACAAGTAAATATTAAAAACCAAACCGTTGACAGAATGTTTGTCTGTAGTTTTCTTTTCGGATATGGCTTTGTTTTTGGACTTGGACAATACACTTTTGCCTTCGAAACCGGCATACGATTTTGCCATTGGGGAATGTGCAAAAGATTGGATGGAGCGAGGGTTAGGTGATGGTTTTTTTTCTTTATATGAGTCGGCTAGAAAAAAAGTAAAAAATCGACTTGTTGGTCATAGTTCCAATCGTTTGCGTCTGTTATGCTTTAAATTGATGATGGATGAAGTTAAAAACCAAACCAACTTCAAACAAGAATCAGATTTAAAGCATCAATCGGTCCAAAGCGGATTCCAAACAAAAGATATATCAGATGTTTTATGGATGGAGGAAAGATACCATTTACATTTTTTGTCTTATTTAAAATCGGAATCTAAAAAGGAAATCTATCAAACTAGATTATTTCCTAAACTCGTGGAAATATCCAATCAGTTTCCAGTTTTTTTAACTACCAATGAAACTTTAAGAACTCAACTATTAAAAGTATCTTCTTTTTTACCGGAGTTTTTCCGGTTTACACTCATCACTTCGGAAGAAGTGGGTTTTGAAAAACCATCTACAGAATTTTTTTCCTATGTTTTGGAATCTTCTAAACAAAATCCAGAGGATTGTATTATGCTAGGTGATAACTGGGAGGATGATGTTCAAGGTGCCAACCGCCACGGGATCGCAAGCATTCATATTCCAAAAATGTGGGGAGAGGATGCTGATCTTATAAAATACCCATCAACATCAAAGATCCCCATTTGGACTGCATCAAATACGGTGACTGCTTTAGACTTTGCTCGGTTATGGCTTTTTCAGAGTCAAAAATAAAGTATTGTTCCAGTTGATGGTTTTAAAACTGAAAGCAAAGATTAGTTTCGTAAAATAATAATAAGCTAACTTTAAATAAACGGCAAGTTTACTTTTGCTTCCTGATACAGAAAGGATAGGCATGAGCACTTTGTATTTTGGTTCGATAAATCCGCATTGTTTTCCAAGTTCTGCTAAGGTGTGCATTTTGTAATTGTTTACGTGGTCTTTGGCTTCTAAGTAGTGAACACCTTCCTGCATCCCTTTTAGTTTTACCTTTAGATTTGCTTTGGCTAGTTGGATCGGAAAATTCGGCGTTTGTAAAAAAAGAATCCCACCTGGTTTCAGAAGTCCGTGTAGGTAAGTCAGTAAAGAATGAGGTTTAGGAATGTGTTCGATCACGTCCCACAAAGTAATGATATCAAAACTTTCATTCGGTAGTTTGGAATCCTGGACAAGACCTGCATAAACCGTTTTCATTCCATTTTGTTCGTTGGCAAATTTCACAGCTTGTTTGGAAATCTCATACCCAACAGCAGACCAACCTGGTTTTTTGGTGAGCACTGCCTTCACAAAAAATCCAAGCCCGCAACCTACATCGAGTAGGTTACCGTTCTCTTGTTTTAAGTAAGTAGAAATAAAATCGGAATAAACAGCTCGGTGTGCATCATCCCACCATTTTAAATCATAGGTTTGTTCTGCTCCGTCCCAATAACCTTCGTAATGTTCTTCTTGTTCATAAGAAGAATACACATGACCACAATTTTTACATTCTAAAATTGGGGTTCCATTTTCATTAAATACGGTTTTGGACTCGGAAGATTGGCAAAGGATACAAGATTTCATGGTCTATAGAGTCAGTCTAACTACTGAGAACAAGGGTCAAACTAAAAAACCTTGATCTGACTTGCCAACATTCATGGTGAAAAAAACATGGGGGTGAGATAAGAGAGGATCAAATGAAAATCAACTTCACCAAAATGGAAGGAATTGGAAATGACTATGTGTATATCGATGCCACGAAAAACGATATTCGTCTGAGTCCCGAACAAATCCAAAAACTATCCGACCGTAATTTTGGTATTGGAGGAGATGGGGTCATTTTTATACGTAACTCAAACTCTGGCGAGTTCCAAATGGATATGTACAACTCGGACGGAAGTTCTTCTGAGATGTGTGGGAATGGAGTTCGTTGTGTGGGAAAATTTGTTTTTGACCACGGCCTAACTAAAAACCAAAAACCAACCATTGAAACGGGAAAGGGAGTCCTCACCCTCGACTTAAAAACAGGAAACAATGGCAAAGTAGAAATGGTGACTGTGGATATGGGGGAACCCATCCTCAAACCATCCCTAGTTCCGATTCTTTGGACAGGGGACGAACCGGTCATCAACCAAGTCTTGGAAGTCCAAGGAAAACATTATCATTTTACGGCTGTTAGTATGGGTAATCCTCATTGTGTGATTTATGTAGATGATGCCGATGCCTTTCCTGTGCGGGAAATTGGACCACTCATCGAAAACCACCCACTTTTTCCAAGAAGGGTGAATGTGGAATTTGTATCGGTCAGGGGCAAAGACCATCTTTACCAAAGGACTTGGGAAAGAGGGGCAGGGGAAACCTTGGCTTGTGGGACCGGTGCCTGTGCTGTGACCGTTGCTTCGATTCTAAATGGAAAAACAGGACGATCTGTACAAATAGATCTTCGTGGTGGAACTCTCAATATCGAATGGAAAGAAAACGGATCGGTAATGATGACAGGACCGGCAAAGGAAGTGTTTTCTGGAGAGGTAGAAGTTTAGATAAATCAAAATTAGGCTACTCGATATTTGGGTAGCCTAATTTCTGCGCAATCGCGTAACAAAACTCTTTGCGTACCAACCGGGTTCGATTACTTTTTCAAATAATCTACTTTTTGTAATTCACCCATCCTACGTTTAGTTTCGTTCGAAACTTCCACCATACCTTTATCAAGTGTTAGATGGGCGTAGTTTTCATATTTAATCACTTCGCCAAAGACAACATTGATTTTTTTATAAACCACACGGCGTTTGATATCGCAAACTTCTTTGGGCATTCCCATAAAGGCACGTACTAGCGGAGGAATAGGATAATCGGTAACGGTTTCTTCATCGGGTATGATGACAGTGGGAAGGATGTCCACTTTGTTACGAAGGCTAAAGGCAGCAAATCCAGAATGGAAATTAGCAAGTGGCGCTGAAAAATCATTTTGCACCATATAATCATGACCTTCTGGAAAAATCCCCAGAACATCCCCATTCTTAAAGACTTGTTGAACCTTTTTGATACTGGCCATAGAGATATTACCATCAATGGCCATAGGAATGGTTCCTGTTTTTTCTACGAGATCTTTGAAAAGAGGAATCCTTGTCGTATACTCGGCTGCAATCCAAGAAATGAACCTGGGAAACACAGAACCGATGACAAAGGGATCCATATCGCTTCTATGATTACAAGTGAGAATGAGTTTACCAGTTGGTACAATGTTATGGTAACCGTAGACTGTTGTGTTTACTGCCAAATTAAAGAACGGAGTTACAAATTTTTTAATGTTCTCAACATTCTTTTTGACTTGGTCTACGGTGTTTTCCATTTCATTCTCCTAAAATCTTTTGCCACCAGGATTTGGTAGAGGTGTTGGCACCAGGACTACGCGGTTCCTGGCCAATTCCACCATCACCATTGGACTCTCTAGGGTCGGTGGTAGGTAAGTTCTCTCTACGTTTTTTTCCCAAGTGAGGGCTTGGAACGGTTCTTTTAATTTCTTCCAACTCTTTCTGAGCGGCAGTATTGGATTTTAAAAATGCACGGATTTCATCCCATTGGGGATCAAAATCATTTCCGTACATGGCATAATTCATAAGATCAATACGATCAAAATCGGGCATGTTCAAGATTGAAAGTGATGCCCCGACAAATTCAATCCAATTTTTATTTGGGCACTCCAGAATGGGGGAGGGCAGTTCCGAAAATAATAAGGTGAGAGATAGAATCGAGTCCAAGAGACATAAGATCAAAAAAACAAACCAGAACACATCCCTTTTGCCTCCCAATGTAGTTCCCTTTCCCATACTTCCCAATAAGGAGAAAATTTTTCATCTTTGTGAAGATTTGTTTTGCGAGCCGGGTGACGAAAAGGAAGCATAGAAATGATGCCAAAAAGACTCCTACCATTTGTTTTCTTTTTCCTGATTTTCCAGAATTCTATGTGTTTGAAACTTTGGATCGTATCTTCCAAATACCGAACCACAGAAGATGGTAGAGACCACAAAACCTATCAGAAAACCCGTAGTTTCCTCAAGGCCAAACAATGGTTGGAATACAAATTAGATCCTGAACTTTCCAAAATTGAATCGGAAAACCAAGAGACGGGAGAGCTAAGAGGGATAGGCCTCATTAAATGTTACGTTCCCTATGGAATTGGGGAAGTGGATGCCAATGAACATGAATTTGAGTATGTGATTAAAGTGCAGGAAGGACACGCAGATTTTCAGGTGAATAAAATCTTTTCCTTCATACGGGATCCGAATGATATCATTTTAAACTATGGACCAAAAAATGAAAAGGTGGCAAAAATCACAATCCGGTCTTGTTTTAGACCACTCATGGATGATTTTTTTGAATTTATCAAATAGAGAATTAACTCTTGTTTAATATCCTAGCGGGTTTCCTACAGTGGAACCCGTTGATCCATAGGTATTGGTTCCTGTGGGTGAGTCTGTGAGACCATAATGGTCTAAGCCATTCGAATTGCCATTGTTAGTGGATGATCTGGAAGATGAATTGGCTTGGCCGGAGGATGAATATCCATTTTGTGTTCCGTCTCCCTCAAGAAGGTCTAAAATATCTTGCCTGTTCACCAACTTAATTTCGTTACACGAAACAAATAAAAGACCAATCAAAAAAATACTTAGAGCCACTTTCATTTCTTCTCCATTTTGGGAGTTTTTAGAAGGGAGTTCAATCATTTTATTCTACGCTTGAATAAGAATAAATCCTTTCTTTGGATTCTCTTCCTTTGAGTTCGTATTCCCCTTCCGATTGGAGTTTTGAGCGAATACTTTCCGGCAAAAGTGAGGTTGTGTTTTCTGTGAGGAGAAGGTTTTTCTTTAAACCTTTACATAGACCTTCCACACGAGAAGCAGTATTGACAGTATCGCCGATGACTGTAAATTCCATACGATTGGCAGAACCAATATTTCCTACAAGAAGGCTACCTGTATGGATTCCTATTCCCATCTTTAATTCGGTAAGTCCTTCGTTTAAAAACTGTGAATTGAGTGCATCTAGATTTTTTTGCATTTGCAGAGCCGTTGCAAACGCACGTTCTGCGTGGTCCGACATTGGCATAGGAGTTCCAAAAACCGCGAGAATGGCATCCCCTATGAACTTATTGATAAATCCGCCGTGGATTTCGATGGCGTTACTCATTTCTTGAAAGTAACGATTGAGGATGTACAATACTTCTTCTGGTTTTCGTTTTTCCGAAAGTTTAGTAAAGTCTCGGAGGTCAGAAAATAGAATCGAAGCTTCTACGACTTTTCCACCTAAGCTGTGTTCATTAGAAAGAAGGTAATCTCTTACTCTTGGATCTACGATCCTACCAAATGTATCTTTGATCCTTTCTCTTTCTGCAAGACCTTCTGCCATTTCGTTTACGGCATCTCCAAGAAGTCCTAATTCATCAGAGCTAAAAATTTTTACGCGAGTATCAAATTTTTGTTCTTTAATGAGTTCTGCTGCTCTTTCGATTTGGTTGAGGGGATGTTGTAAACTTGATGCAAAAGACATCGCAAAGGCAAAAGAAAAAACAAGCATGATGGCAATTACTTTAAAGAGAACGTCATTATTAACAAGTTCGTGAAGATTGAGAATGTTTTGGTTGGTTCTAAGTAATAATCCAAAGATAAGAAGAACGATTGGAAATAGTGTAGAAGCTGCCCAAAAAATAAACTGTTTGGTTACTATGGAAAATTGTTTTCCATGAGCATATTTTCCAAGGCCTCCTTCTGGGAATACACAAGGTATGATGAGGAGTTTGTTTAAATAAGTAGTGGTGGCATAAGAAAAAGCAAAAGCAAATAGGCCCCAAAATCCAAATAAAATCGAAACAGTAATGATACTTTGTTGGGGCGCATCTGGAAAGAGTGTGTCTATCCTACAAATACTTAGAATATTAGAAAGTTCCCAACCGATAAAACCTAAGATACTAATGGTAAGCGGCGAATGAACAATCCTGTGACGTGCTCTTTCTTCTGATATAAAGTTACAACCTTTGGTAGAAAATAGAAATTTACCAATCGGCAAACTATAAAAAAACAAAATGAGGGTAATGATCGGGAAGGGAGTCCAAGTAACTAAGGATAATGTAAAATCGTTTTTAATTTGTGTGGCTTCAAACAATGCTAAGAACTTGTCAGGTAAAAAAGCTGAAGCTGTATAATTGGCAAATAACAAAGTAAACAAACAGGCACAAAAGGGGACGATAAAGTAAATTAACAAAAAGGCAATGAATTGAAGGGTGCGACCAGGTTTCATATAGATATCTTTCTTTAAACCTTGGCCCCTTTTTGATTACGTTTCAATAAGATTCTTTGCACTTGGATGTGTTTTGTATCACTTAATGGAAAAAATAAAAAAAGTAGGGATCCTAAAATAAAAAAGAATCCAACCCCAGGACCAAAAATCATGGCAAGGCGAAATCCGACTTCTGGCGATTGAGTGCTAACGCCATTTTGAAATCCAATGATATCGAGTAAAAATCCAGTGATAGCAATGCCAAAAGCTTGTGAAAATTTAACACCCATCTTCCAAATCCCAAAATACAAACCTTCCCTTTTTTCACCGGTTTTGAATTCATCATAATCCACAACATCAGTGAGGATAGAATCCATAATGAGTATTGATCCCGCACAAATTCCCCCTACAAAAGCGGCAATCAATGGAGGGCGTAGTTCCCCATAAGGAAACAATGGGTATACGATTACTGTAAGTAGGCCAAGTCCAAAAACACCAAGGAAGGCCGGGATTTTTTTGCCGATTTTTTTTGCGATCCAAACCCAAAATCCAATGGAGAAGAGAAGGACTAAAAAAAATGGCAAGAGGATATTGATGACCACAAGTGATTCTTTGAGCCCTAACCTATATTCATAGTAATACAGTGCGATGGCTGAATTAAATGTCCTTCCTATCGTTGCAATGATAAAGGCAAAAAGTAAAATGAGAAACATTTTGTTTTTTAAAACAGAAAGAAAGGCCTTAAAAAATGGAATCGTTTGTTTTGGTTTTTTTTCTGTTTGGTCTTTACCTTTTGTTACGAGAAAGGTAATGATGGAAGAAACCAAAATGACCAGAGATACAATTTCTCCGGCAGTAGTGCGAGAAAGGATAATATTTTCTTTGGAGGATTCATCACCTAAAGATTGTAAAATGGCAGCGGGAACGATCATCCCAACAAGCATTCCTATATTACTAAAAAACAATCTCCATCCAAAAACAGAAGTTCTTTCGTTTCTTTCAAAACTCAGTTCACCTCCTAAGGCAATATGGGGAACTGAAATAATGGTCATGGCAGTGTTTACAAAAAGGTAAACTGTTAAAAGATAGGAAAACTTTCCAATTTGTGTAGTTAGGTGGGGTGGCGAAAAGAGCAAAAGAACTGCCAAAGAAAGTAAGATTCCACCTAAAAGAATAAAAGGTCTTCGGCGTCCCCATTTGGAATGGGTTTGGTCAGAAATCCTTCCCATTAATGGGTCACTCACCGCATCCCAAAGTACAGAAATAGAAAGGGCAATTCCCGCTAAACTGGAGTTTAGACCTACGATTTCAGTATAATATTTTAAGAGATAAATTTGCGTAAATAGTTGAACGGCTGTTATACCAGTTTCCGCGAGCCCATATCCCATTTTTATGGGGAGTTTTAATTTTGTTTGGTTCATTTTAGAATCATGTATTGGACTATGGGAATTCGGAGTCTGGGGTCAGAAATTCGTATCTTTTGTGAAATCGGTTTTAGTTAAGGAGTGGTTTTGGGAAGATAGGTGATTCGGATTAAGGAAATATCGTCAATAATTTGACCTAAGGATTCGATCTGTTTTGTCATTGCTTGTAGATTCCCTTGGGTTGATTCAACAATTCTTAGGAAAACCTGTTCGTCCGAATTGACTTCCCATTTTCCGGTAGAGTCTATACATAAAATATCGTCCTTTCCGTCAGAGCCAATGATCAGTATATCTCCGGATTGCAATTGGACTTCTTTCGTATTATGAATGGGCATAGCACCTAATGTACCAAGTTTTCTGTAGGAAACATCAGCTTGTAAATACTCTGCTTTTCCATTTCTGTATAAAACAATAGAAGGATGTTCTGCATTTAGAAAATATAGTTTCCCCGTATCCTCTTCCAATAGACCCATTGTCAATGAAACGAGCATGGTTCCATCAAAGGCTTCAAAGATCATATGCATTTCTTGGAGATTGAATTTGAGCCAATCTTCTGGGCCAAAGGCTTGGTATCCTGGATCTGTTTTTGTTCTTTGGACGATGGATTGAAAAACAGCACCAAATACCAAGGCCCCACCGGCACCTTGCATGGACTTACCCATTGCATCGGCATTTGCAAATAACAAAAATTTTCTTTTTTGTAAGGTAATGGAATGAGAAATGTTGATGTCTCCTCCAATATCATACCTTTGGTTTTTGTATTCGAATTCTTTTTTCTGTCGGACCAAATGATCTACTTCTAGTCGGTTACTGTCTACATCTTTGATAGCAAGTGGATTTAGCAGTTGATAGGTGAGAAAATAATCTCCATCTTGTTGGATTTTCAGATTACTGATGTCTTGTAAAGATTGTTTGAGTTCATTCGTTCTTAGTGTGACTTTTTCTTCCAATCCTTCGTTTAAATTTATAATTTCTGCATACATACCTTTTAGTTTGCTAATAACTGAGTTTAGGTAAAATGCTTGTTTGGCGAAGTCGTCACTAGATTTTGGTGTGACAACCACGTCAAAATTTCCTTTTGCAAGTTCCCCTAAAGACCCACTCGTTTCATTTAGGCCTTCGTTAACAGACTTTGCTACCACGTAAGCGCAAACAATTAGTGGAATGATAAAAATAAAGGAAACGGTAACAATGGGAATCATAGGATCTTGGACTGCAATCTCGCCCATTGCTAATGAATAGAGAATATAGGAAAAAATGACAAAGGGAAGAGTTGACAAACTAAAAAAAGCAACAAGGATCCTTGCAAAGTAATTGAACTTGGGGATATCCTTTTCTTGGAGTTCAATGTTTTTGATTTGTGGAAGGTCAAAGAGAACACGAATTGAGTTTTCTGTGATAAAATAATAAGTTACAAATGATATGGGTGCAATCATTACAAAAGTAAAAATAGCAGAGCGAAGTACAGAGGGCATATAAGCCACTAGGTAAAAAAATAAAAAGCTAATTGGGATTACGCCAGATAACCAGCGTATAACGATGATGATTGCTTCGACTAATGGATATCGAAATAATAATATTTTTACTGATTTAGCATAATCCAATTCTTCTTTGGATAATGTGGAAACACCTAAGGTTGGGATAGAAATCCTTTCAATTTTTGCGTAGACAAATTTGAGGAGGAGGTGGCGAACGAAGGTGCCTAGGAGGCCGATTCCCGTGGCAAATACCACACAAAGAGCAATGAAGATTTTCCAGTGTTCTGGCTCCATTTTTTGAGTGATAATGGCATAATAAACCGCAAAGGGAACAGGAACCGTGTGAGTGAATGCTTCTAGTTTTAAGGTAAGATCCCAGAAAAGTGTTTCTCGTTTCACGTAGCCACCTGATTCGTTCAATATCGGCAAAAAGTAAATTTTTTCTCGTTGTTAGTATGAATTATTATAAAAGGTAGTTTCTACCTTTATACGTTCGTCTTTCAAAGAATGGAGGATCGTTCCATAAAAGTCAAGCCTAAGGTATGGCTTTCTCCGTAAACTTGAGCATGTTCCCCATGCTTGTGAGTATTCCTTTCCTATTACGTTTGGGACATCAACTTCTATTGATAATCTCTTAAAATACACCTCATGTTCCATAGGTGATACATAGACTCAGTAACAATAACCATTCAGAATAATAATACTCTTATGATATAGACGTTATGTAAAAACTGAAGAGAATATGTGAATGATTCATGAAAGAATCTACTTTAAGAGTTATAGTTGAAAGATTGATCTGAACATAGGATGTAGTCGTTTTTATAAGATGAATAGTTCTAATATAAAGTTGTCAATTGATTGTAATACTCTTCTAAAATCGATAAGACCTAATTTGCTTGATTCTTACAGGGTAAACATAAAAGCTTATTATTGAACGATAAGAAGTTGGATTTAAAGAATAAATGCGTCAGAATTTTCCCGTAACAAAAAATGAAGTGGAGTTTCAAGAAGGAACTAAGATCACTTCCAAAACAGATTTAAAAGGAATCATTACTTATGTGAATGAGGATTTTTTGCGCATTAGTGGATATAAAGAAGATGAAGTGATTGGCCAACCTCACAATTTAATACGTCACCCTGAAATGCCAAAGGCAGCTTTCCAAGATATGTGGGAAACCATCAAAACACAACATTCTTGGGTGGGGATTGTTAAGAACCGCTGTAAAAACGGTGATTATTATTGGGTTGATGCAAACGTTTCCCCGATCTACCAAGATGGACAACATATAGGTTATATGTCTGTGCGAACGAAGGCAACTAAAGAACAAATTCATAATGCGGAAATTCTTTATACAAAACTGAATGTCGGACATGGGAAATTTGAAACCAGTGGCCAAAATGGTTTTAGTTTATCGATGGCAAAAATTTTTACAATACATACGATTGTTAGTGGAGTATTATTGATTTTGTTTTCGTTAAAATCAAATTCTAGTTTTGCTTTTCTTACTAGCCCTGTAGTATCTATTGTTGGTTTTGTTTTATTTCTGTCGATTGCAGCTTTTGGATTTTTATCTATTCATAATCATAAAAAATCATTTTTAAAAGTGAAAGAATACCTTGGTAATTTATATAATGGAAAGCTAAAGTTTGATGTAACTTTTGAGAATGGGGGTGAATATGCTCAGATTTTCCCAATGATCAAAAAAACGCAGTATGAGTTTAGAGGAATGATTTCTCAATTAATTGGAAATGCGGAAATTGTAAAAACTCAAATAAGATCACTGACTTTTGCTGTGGAACATATTCATGTGGCTTTTCAAGAATTATCTAAGGCTATGTTTTCTTTGGCAGATTCAAGTATTGTGACCCGAGAAAGTTCGGATAGTATCTTTCAAGAAATGGATTCTTTAAATCACCTAATTGGAAATATACGAACTGAGTCAAATGTGGTTCAATCGGAATCCACAGAATCATATCATTTTTCACTGGCAGGAAAAGATTGTTCTGACAAAGCAATGACTCAATTCCAAAAAGCGAAGAAACAGATTTTAAAAACTTCTGAAGTCATAAAAGAACTTGGTGAAAAAACTAAGGCGATACGAAAGATTACAGAGACGATCACTGCTATTTCCGAAAAAACAAACTTACTTTCATTAAATGCTTCTATTGAATCGGCAAGAGCCGGAGATGCAGGGAAGGGTTTTGCAGTCGTTGCTGGGGAAGTGGGAAAATTGGCAGACCAATCCAATCGATCAGCCAAAGAAATATCTTCCTTCATCAATGAATTAACATCCAAAATTTTACAAACAGTCACTGATATTCAAGAAGGACTTACTGAAGTAGAGGTGGGTTCATTAGAGTTTGAAACGGTCCAATTGGAAATGAATAAAATTTTAAAGAATGCTGAGGAAACAAAGCTAAGTGCAGAAAAGATCAATGGATCAACAGTCGGCACAGAATCTATGTCAGTAAATGTTTTAGGAAATATGGAAAAGATTCAAACACAGCTGATCAATACATCAGCAATTGTGGAAGAGTTGTCTGCCGCAGCAAACGAACAAAAACATACCATCGGAGCAATCGAAGAGTCTATCACAAACTTGGGTTTGGTTGCTGACCGGTTGGATTCCGTTGCTTTCCGATTTCAGTTTTAAGGACTCGTAGTAAACTCTTTATCAGGTAAGGCAATGACAAATCCAGACCCAAATGCAAAACCAAAAATGAATTTCCATGTGGAAACAGCCAGAGTGGATTCCCATTCGAGTTTATCTCGGTGTAAATCGGCAGAAATCGTATTAGATACAGATATGGCAGGAAACCTAAATGCCTTCAATCCTGCGGAGCTGTTACTTTCGGCTCTTTCGGCCTGCATCATTAAAGGAGTGGAAAGAGTGGCTCCTATCCTGCATTTTCAAATGAAAGGAATTCAAGTCATCGTAGATGGAATCAGGCAAGATGTTCCTCCCAAAATGGAATCCATTCGTTATGTAGTAATAGTGGATACGGAGGAACCAGACGACCGTTTGCATCTGTTACACGAAAATATCAAAAAATATGGAACGGTTTTTAATACCATTGCACCTGGCACTGATTTGGTGGGAGAGATTCGTAGAAAATAAAAAACCCAAAGTTTACTTTGGGTTTGCTGATCAAAATTGGGTTTGCATTCCATCGGAATAGAATCCGGTCGTCCTTATTTTTTTGGAAAAATCGAAATGATAAAATTAATCTTCTGAATTCCAACCCACAGAATAAATGACAGCAGTAGAAATGGTAAATATTGCGTAGTAAGCCACCCAAACCCAAACAAGAACTGTTGGGGCAAAGTTTGTGAGGGACAATGTCCAAAGCATTGGCGATACAAACCCGATGATCGATACTAAGATTCCCACGAGAAATCCACCTACAAGTCCTTGCGGAAGGGATTCTTTCATTAACGAATAAAGAAAACCAAAGGAAAGTGTGAATAATAAATCGCTGAATACAGGTCCAAGCCAAAAAACATCTGTGATAGGAACAAACATAGTTTTGAAAGTTGGATCAAAGTAGAACTTTGAAAAAAACAACATTCTAACTGGAATGGAAACCGCTTCCCAAAACGAAAAGGCAAGGAGGAACCGGACTAAAATCCGATTCCATTTTTCTGTATTCAGCGAACTCAAAATCTACTTACCTAAGATGAACACGAAGTTCGTAGTCGCAGATCCACCGATGTTGAGCATAAGGCCATTTTTAGCACCTTTTACTTGGTAGTCCCCTGCGGTGTTTGTGACTTGTTTGTAGAGGTCGAGCATCATACGAACGCCGGATGCACCTACTGGGTGACCCACACCGATGAGTCCACCGGAAGGATTGATTGGTTTTTTACCACCAAAGTCAATGGTTCCTTCTTCGATCGCGATGTGTTCTTTTCCTGGTTCTGAGATTCCAAAAGCAGAAATCGCAGCATACTCAGAAGAAGTAAAACAGTCATGTGTTTCAAACACATCAATGTTTTTTACATCCATGTCAGCACGTTTGTAAGCATCTTTTACAGTTTGGCGAGTCCAAGGAAGGATGTATTTGTCCCCAACGGATTCTTGTTTTTTTGCTTCAAATGTAATTGGTGCCACTCGGTGACCCCAACCCTTCACACGAGGGATGTCGTCTACTTTGCGGCCAGTTTTTTTAGCGTATTCTTTTGTGTAATCTTTGGATGCAAGGATAGTTACCGCAGCACCGTCTGTTACTTGGGAACAGTCAGTGATACAAAGTCTACCACCCACAGCCATATTATTATCACCACCACGAGCCATCGCATGTTCTTTGTTCATGAACCATGTGCGAGTTTGTGCTTTCGGGTTACGTTTTGCGTTTGCATAGTTGATACGTGAAATTTCAGCAAGAGCATCCATAAAACGTTCTTCTTTCAGTTCGTAACGTTCGAGGATTACATCTGCTAATTTTCCGAAAAGTTTAGGGAAAGGAAATTGAACTCCCTTCGCTTCTTTATCGTAATAAGCAGCAGTTCCAAGGAAGTCACCACCCACAGATGAAGATACAGTTTTCATCACTTCCACACCAAGAACAATCGCTAGATCGTAATCTTCTGCACGGATGTGTGTGATCGCTGCATCAAGAGCAACAGATCCGGAAGCACATGCTGCTTCGTAACGTGCACCAGGAACTCCAAAAAGAGCAGGGTTTACTTCTGTTAAAAATGCACCCAAGTGTCCTTGGTTGGCATACTGTTCTGCATCAAAGTTTCCAACAAACACAGCCACACGGTTTTCTTTGTTCAATCGTTTGATTTCATCATAACTAATGCCCACTTTTTCAAGAGCATCATCTAATACTTCACGCATCATGGACATGAAGGTTTTTCCTTCTTTTGTCCAGTTTCTTTGGAAGTCGGTTTGTTCTCCGCCTAATACGAATACTTTTTCACTCATATGATACTCCTAATTAACCTTTGAAGAGAGACCTTGCATCGAGTTTGTCGCCAAGTTCGTAGAACTTTTTGCCTTCTTTTGCATCTTTTAAAAGTTTTGGAACTGGTATTTTAGACTCATCCATCATCTTAATTGTTTCTTTTGGTCCACCAAGGAAATCAACGAAGGCGGAAGCGGGAACCCAGTTAAATCCGAAACCCATAGCACCGTCAGTGTTTTCTTTTGTATCAACCACCTCTCCCACGAGAGAGAGCGAATAACTGATGTAACGTGAAATAAAGTAACGAGCAATGTCTGCTTCGAAGCCACTGGCTTTTTTTACTACATCCATCGCACCTTTGTAATCGGAGTCTTTGATTTTTTGGCGAGCTTCTTTGATAAAAGTAATATCAAATTTTGGGTACGGATCGTACTCACCAGTTTTGATATTGTAAACAAACTTCTCACGTTTTCCGTCAGCGTGTTTCACAACTTTAGTGAGACCACCACCAGATTTCATACCAAGTTTGCCAGCATCGATTAACTTTTGGAAGTAACCAGGAAGTTTGAATGTTTCGTGAGCTTCATCTTTTGTATTGTCGTAGATATTGTCTACGATGGCCTTGTGAACATCTAGTCCTACGAAGTCAGCAGTAGCCAGTGGGCCCATCGCACGTCCAGTGTAACCAGACATGATTTCGTCCATAAGGGCAATTCCACCTTTGTCAGCATACTTTTCTGCAAAGTGAGCCACTTCGTTCATCAACTGAAATCCAATGCGGTTTCCAGCAAATGCAGGAGTGTCGTTTGTATAAACTACAGCACGGCCTAAAACTTTATCTAAGTATTCACCTAACGCTTGTGTGACTTTTTTATCGTTACCCGAATGAGTGACGAGTTCACAAAGGATCATTTTATAAGGAGGGTTAAAAAAATGCGTTCCGTAATAGTGTTTTTGACCATCTTCATCGTAAGCTTTTGCCAAACGACCGATAGAAAGTCCAGAGGACACAGTGGAAACAATGGTTCCAGGACGACGAGCTTTCGCGATGCGAGTGTTGATCGGTTCTTTGACTTCGTAACTTTCCGCCACGAGTTCGAATACCCAATCTGACTCTGCGACAGCTTTTTCCAGATCCGCATCGTAGGAACCAGGGATCATTCGTGCGCGAATTGTATCCGTTTTTACGGATGCGACAGCGGCTTCGATACCCTGTTTTGCTTTTTCAACATCTCTAGCGAGCATATGGACTTTAGCACCACCGAAGGCAGCAATGACGCCTGCACTTCCAGAACCCATGGCTCCGTTGGCACCTAAAATCGTGACAGTTTTGATTTCTCTCATGAAGGAATTTCCGAATCTAATTTTTACTTACCGTTCTAGAAAGCCAAGGTGACAGGAAAATCGTTTTTTTTTGTCAGATTTGTTACAAAAGAGGGTCGAAGGGGGGTGGTGTGGGTACAATCTCCCCGCCCTGATCTGAGGGTGGGGAACTAGACCCGCCACCCAATGGTTTCCTTCTATCACAACCCACCGCATTTGGCATTTCCTTTCCGAAAATCCCCGTTTTTAATTCCGATAAGTTCATAGTTGGCGCTTTGGGCGCCCGGGCGGGCCTCATGCGGGGTCCGCTTACGCTTCCGTCCTCGAAAGCTAACGCCTTCTCGGACCAAGCCCTTCTGGTCCCTGGCGCATATACCAAGTGAATACCAGAATTCACACTTGAACTTTACCTCTGAATCAATGCTGGTGATTCAAAATAAGATCCAAGCGCCAGCGGTAGTAGCGGAAATCCTTTCGCAGGTGCGAAAGATTGGAGCGGATAACGCGGTCGTTAATCGATAGTTTCTTTATGATCGAATGGATTCGAGGCGCCCAAAAGGAAAATCAACAATTCCGTTTGGGCTTTTATGAAACTGAATATTAGAATATTATTTCCTTTGGACTTCACTCTCCAAAAATTCCGTAAATTCAATTTGCCTGTTAATGAATGTTAGATTGTATCTGCTTTCATAAAATAGAAGGGCACTGGCAAGAAACAGACAGATCCCACCTGATAAGGCAACCACAGTAGGAATCCAAGTTAAATTTTTAGCAAAGGCAAGGGTAAAGGCCAAAGTTAAACTTGAAATGATAAATAAGGATGTCGCCAAATATAAAAATGCCATTGAACGTTGGATGAGAACTGCCCGTTTTTTCTGAACAGAAAGTTGGTTGCGCATATAAACCATTCGTTCAGTATGAAAACTCTTTTTGCCCTCTAATAGAATTTCTACTTCCGATTTCAAAAGATTCACTCGATCAAAAATACGCCCGAGTCGATTGGCAGTGGAAAATATCAAACTGGCAGAAGCAGATACAAGGACCGCGGGGGTAATCATACCTGATAGGATTTCAGAGTTGGAAAATGATTCAAACATAAGAAATAACTTAGGGAGGTTTGTTCGTTTTGAAACTAGTTTTTTCGGTTTATTCCAGAATGGGAAAGATAAAAAAAAGGAAAGAACAAGTTGAATTGTTTAAACAAATGTCACTGTCGATTCCAAATACTTTGTAAAATCCTCTATCTTTGTTAGTCGTTTTACAATTTCAAAGTCTCTTTCCGCTTCCGGATACTGTCGGGATAAATAGTGTAACCATTGTTTGATTCTTCCTGCCCGACTTTTAACTTCCAAATCTGCTTCTAAACTTTGCCAATACCGATGTAAAATTATTTTGACTTCATCCCAAGAAAGATTCTCTTTTTTTTCTCCTCGGATCATCAAAGCAAGGCTTGGGTTGGCAACAGCACCACGACCAATCATAATGTCTCGACAACCTGAAACTTCCTGACATCGTTTTGCATCTTCAGCGGTCCAAATTTCTCCATTGGCCACTACGGGAACTCTGACTGTGGATCCGATTTTATAAATCCAATCCCAATAGGCAGGAGGTTTGTAACCATCCGTTTTTGTTCGAGCATGGACCACAATTTCTTTGGCCCCACCTTCTTCCAATGCTTTTGCACAAACAAGCGCTTGTTCGGTGGAATCGTAACCTAATCTCATTTTTGCCGTAACTGGAATAGAGGAAGGAACAGCACTACGAACTGCCTTTACAATGGCAAACATTAAGTCGGGTTCTTTGAGTAAGGCAGCTCCCCCTCGGTTTCTGTTTACGGTGGGGGCAGGACATCCAAAATTAATATCAATTCCATAAGCGCCAAGGGAAGCCACCTTACTTGCGTTTTCTGCCATACAGTTAATATCAGAACCTAATAATTGTACTTTGACTGGAACCCCAGATTTGGTTCTACAATTTTCATAAAGTTCTGGAACATATCGATAAAACCTATGAGAAGGAAGCAGTGTGTCGTTGACTCGAATGAATTCACTCACACATTCGTCATACCCGCCTACGCGCGTTAGTAGGTCGCGCAGGCGAAAATCGAGAAGTCCTTCCATAGGTGCAAGTAAGATTCGCAAAAGAAAAAAATAACCTTATCCCGTCACTTTTCTCACGAGGGCTCGACTAATCATTCTTAATTTGGCAGCAAAAGGTAATCGTTTTAAGTTCGTACCAACAATTCCTTGGGTAAATCGAGTTTTTTTACTGTAGTCAATATTTACATCCAAAATGACGGGACGGCCTTCCTGGGTGAGAGTCCATGCAGTTTTCAAATTTTCAAAAATATCTTCATTGGTTTCTATCCGCAAGTATTCAGCACCAGTGGCTAATGCGATCCCTTCGAAACGAGTGACTCCAAGTACGGTACAGGTTTTACGATTGTAAGGGACTTGTTGTGCTTGTGCAATTTGAGATAACTCACCATCATTAAAAACTGCAAATATCGCACCTATCTGGTTTCTGCTTGCTGTATTTATCTCCATACAAGTCATTAGAAAGGCTCCATCACCGATGATTCCCACAACTGCTTTATCGGGATTTGCCATTTTCGTTGCGATGGTTGCAGGAACGGCATAACCCATACAATTAAAATCTGTAGGTGAAATCATATGTCTTGGTTTGTGGATGGGCATAAGTTCTGCAGTTAAAAAAGTATGGTTGCCATCATCTACCACAACAAAGCCGTCATCAGGTAAAGTGCTACGTAAGGCACTAAAAAACTTAGCTGGGTTCACTCGAGCTTTACTATCATGTTGGAACCATTCTTCTGTATAGGTTTGTTTATTTTTAGCAATTTCTGATTTGATTTTTTGTAATCGGTTTTCCCTATTTTGTTTTGTTTTTTCTAACTTTAGTTTTAATTTTTTTACTAATTCAGGAAGAATTAATTTTGCATCACCAGTAATTCCAACCTTAGCAGGATAATTAGCACTAAGTACGTCAGGGTTGATATCAATATGGATTAGGTTTTTTGGAACTGTGACTCCAAAACTGGCAGTGGCTATTTCTGCAAAACGTGTTCCTACTGCGAGTAAACAATCACATTCAGAAAAAGCATTCGTTGCCACAGGGACAGCTGCCGCACCGAAACTCATTCCGCAATGTAATGGATGATTCCCCGGAAATGCACTTAATCCTTGTAAGGTTGTAGAAACGGGTGCACCTAGTAATTCTGCAATTTGAATTGTGGATGTAGTAACATCAACCGCACCCCATCCTAAAAATAAACCTGGCGATTTTGCTTGTACTAATAATTCCACAGCCTCATCTAAACTGGCAAATGGGAATGGTGAATGTGTAACCGTTTGTAATTTACAATATTGTTTATAGGTGGGAAGATCCTCCACCAAACCTGTGTAAAGTTGTATATTTACTGGAATTTCTACAAATACCGGCCCTGGTTCTCCCGTTGTTGCAATTTGGTATGCTTTATAAATTGTTTCTATGATTTCGGCTTGTGTATTGACCTTAAAAGTTTGTTTGGTAATTGGTTTTAATAATGCATGTTGGTCCATATCATGTAATTGGTATTTAAATTGGGAATCACTCCGAACACCACCTGCAATGACTAACATGGGAATTCCATCTAAAAAAGCCTCCCCAATGCCACTAGCTGCATGAGTCACTCCCGCAGCCGGAACAATTAATATAGTACCGATAGAATTACTGGTTCGACTGATGGCATCGGCCATAAATGCACCACAACCTTCGTGGGTCACAAGCATTGGATGGATCGATTCAGAACTATTGAGTTCATCATAAATTTCTGTATTATGTACACCTGGAATTCCAAAAGTATAACGAACTCCGATTTGTTCTAAAGCATATCTGACTAACCATGCACCTGTTTTTTTCATCTGATGATTCTCCCTTATTTTCCTATCCTTACTTTGAATTGTTCCCTATGATTGATTTTGCCGCGGCCCTTGCTGTCAGTATACAACCAGATAAAAAAGTTCCTTCTAAAGATTTAAATCCACTAGCACCGCCGCCGCCAAATCCAGCAGCTTCTCCAATCGCATACAATCCAGGGATTACTGAACCTAACGGATCTAATACGCGACTTTCTAAATCTGTCTGAATGCCACCGAGGCTCTTTCGTGTAATCAATCGTAGTTTGATAGCAATAAGTGGACCCGCACCTGGATGAAGAATGGGTTTTGGGGAACAAGTGCGCACACGATCAGACCTCCATGATCTGGCATGTTGGATCCGTCTTAATTGGTCATCGTTCCATAACCCTTTTCCTCGGCGTATGACATCATCATACATTGCGACTTCTTTTTTTAATACTTCATAATCAATGGTTTTGTCGCCATTTAACTGGTTCATCTTATCGGCTAATTCTCGTAAGTTGTTGGCTACAATAAAATGATCACTTTCTTTTTGTAGCTGTCTGACTAAACGGTGGTTTCCGAGTAATATTTCCTTTAGAAACATAAATAGTTTACGATCGCGGATCATCGGATTGTGTTCAGAACCGGAAACAGCTAATTCTTTTGCGGCAATCCGCCAATTCAAAAGTTGCCATGTATAGGGTTTTTCTAAACCAGAAATTCTTCGGCAAAGTTCATTGGTATCAAAACCAGTCATCATTGGTTCAGGTCCAATGCGCCTTCCAGAATGGTCTAGCCAAAGTGCCGATTTACAAGGAATCAAACTGAGTCCGTGAGCCTCAAATTCTGGATTAGGATTGGGAATTCCTGCAGCATAATTCCACATTTTATCTAAGTGGGTGAGATTTCCGCCATGTTTCTTCACAGCATCATGAACCAAACCATCCGCAAAAGGATGAGATCCATTTAACATCTCTTTTGGTGCTTCCCCCCAAGGTTTGTGCCAGTGTTCCCGTACTTTATCCAAACAGCCTGTAATGCCACCTGTTGCAACCATCACATGATCTGCATAAAAAGTTAAATCTAACTTATTCGTATTTTCTTGTTCGGCGATACAACCAACAATCTTTCCATTTTCTTTAATTAAATCAGTAACCTTATGTTCAAAAATAATTTTAAGTTTTGCACTATGTTCGTGTTTTTTTAAAAGCTCAACAAATCGTTCCACCAAACGATAACCAGTTCCCCAAAGAACATGATAACGTGGAACAGAATTTCCTCTTTTGTATTGACCTCTTTCTACCCAATTGACTACAGGAAAAAAATTTAATCCAAGGCTTCCAAGCCAGTGATAAACTTGTCCAAGACTTTCGTTTACATATTGTTCTGCCCATTGTTTTGGGAAAATATCATTGGGACCGAAATCAGCAAAGGAGAACCAATCATCCAATGCAATCTCAGGTGTATCTTTGATACCTAAACGTTTTTGTATTGGGGTTCCAACTAAGGCCATTCCACCAAATGAGAGTTTAGCGAGACCACCTAATTGTTCTTCGGTGTTTCTTTCTAAAATTAAAACAGATTTTCCTTGGTTTAAACATTCATAGGCAGCTACAAGCCCCGCGATTCCTGCTCCGATAATAATGACATCGTTTTTTACTGCCACTATAGATCCTCCTTCTTCTTGTAGTAAATCATTTGAGATATGATTGTCAGCGGTTACCTTTGGGTTTTAATTTTAGTGACACATCGATAACACAATGTACATAATATTATTTTAAAATAAACCAATGCGACTCAAATTTTATAAAAACAAAGAAATTCAAATATTGGAATAGAAAGGCAGCTAACAAGGAATAATGATTTTTATAATTATTACTAGAATAATTATAAAAATAGTTTCATTTATGGATATAATGTTTAAAAAATAGACTAACATAAGTATGTCGGTAGTGAGTTCCGGCGGGTACTTGTCACGACACATGTGTAAGCAGGGGAAGTGTTAGAAGCCTTTGTGGGTCGAGCGTGG